>OZ271836.1:600755-901132 GCA_965601745.1 Alkalispirochaeta sp. | reverse complement strand
ACACCGGTGATATCCGCCGGGAGGCAGTGCATGTAGAGTCCGCCATTCGTAAGCGCCATCCGCTCTTCGGTCGCCTCCCAATCCATGTGTTGGGCGTTCTCGGCCAGCGCTCGTTTCTCAAGATCTCTGAGTCCAGCGCTGTTTCCGGCACGAAGTAGCTCCGTTCGTTCTTGCATAACGTGAAATGGCGCCCAGCTTTTTGGGTAAACGATATCGGCGTCGGTGAACGCTTCGTCCATCGAATTTGTGACGGAGAAGGTCGAGCCGCTTTGGGCGGCAAACTCGCCGGCTTGCGTATCCAGTTCCGGAATCAAGTTGTATCCGTCGGGATAGGCCAACGAAACGTCCATCCCAAACCGAGTGAACAACCCGATGATTCCCTGGGGAACGGAGAGTGGTTTTCCGTAGGACGGAGAGTACGCCCAGGTCATCGCCACTTTTTTACCCTTGAGGTTTTCGAGACCGCCATACTCATTGGCGAGATGCTGAAGATCAGCCATCGCCTGCGTGGGATGATCACGATCGCATTGCAGGTTGACGATCGCCGGTCGCCGCTCGAGGATCTTGTCGGCGTGCGCGGAGTCGAGCGCCTCGCCAACTTCGACCATGTACTCGTGGCCCGCGCCGAGAAACATGTCGTCGCGTATTCCGATCGCCTCGGTAAGAAAGGAGATCATGACTGCGGTCTCACGTACCGTCTCGCCGTGGGCGATTTGGCTTTTGGTCTCGTCGAGGTCCTGTACCGTCAAGCCCAGTAGGTTCGCGGCGCTCGCGTAGCTAAACCTCGTGCGCGTTGAGTTGTCGCGGAACAAAGAAACGGCGAGCCCCGAGTCGAACACCCGTGGCGATATACCGGCGCTACGGATCGATTTGAGGGCATCAGAGACCGCCAACACCGATTCGAGTTGCCCCACGGTCTTGTCCCAGGTCAGGAGGAAGTCTTTGCCGAACAATCCGGACGAATCGACCGATTCGACGGTTTCCAAGGCGCGAATAAACTGTGCTGTACTCATGCCTCCAGTATAGTTACTCCGCGTCCTATCATCTATAGTGTAATCTATACACGTAATGAGAGGCTTGGAATGATTAGCTTAGACGTTCGGCCCGAAGTACGGGCCCGCAATATCGCCCGTTGTCGCGAGCGCGACATTCTCCTACCGACCTACAAACAGATGCGCGACCCCAATCGACTTCCGGATTCGGTCAAGCAGCGCCTCAAGGGCGTCGGACTATGGGATATCGATCCGACAAACCTGTTTCGGATTACCTGGAAAAACGAACCGACCGCGAGCGGCGGTACGTTTGGGAACGTCAACGCGATCGAGTTGCCCTCATCTCTCACCGGCGTTCAAGCTCGAATCATCGGACTCGTCGGTCATTGGTTTCCGACCGGCGCGCATAAAGTCGGTGCGACCTACGGCTGCCTGGCTCCCGCGTTGGTTTCAGGCAACTTTGATTCGCAACGCCAAAAAGCGGTCTGGCCGTCGACGGGAAATTACTGTCGCGGCGGCGCGTACAACTCGGCGCTTTTAGCTTGTGATTCGATCGCGATTTTGCCGGAAGGAATGAGTCGCGAGCGCTTTGAGTGGTTGCGAAAAACGGCCGGCGAAGTGATCGCGACGCCCGGGACCGAGAGCAACGTAAAAGAGATATTTGACGCCTGTCACCGACTAAGCCACGAACGTGGCGATGATATCGTCATCTTTAACCAGTTTAACGAGTTGGGAAACTACCTCTGGCATCACCAGGTGACCGGTCCCGCCCTGGCCGAGGTCATCAAAGCAGCGACAGCCCAGGGTGGTCGCTACGTAGGTTACGCGGCGGCGACCGGTAGCGGAGGTACGCTCGCTGCCGGTGACTACCTCAAGCAGATGTACCCGACAAGTTTGATCACTGCTTCCGAGGCGCTTGAGTGTCCGACCCTTCTCCGCAATGGATTTGGCGAGCACCGTATCGAGGGTATCGGTGACAAGCACATTCCATGGATTCATAACGTCCGGAACACGGATATCGTGACCGCGATCCACGATCAGGATACGATAGACCTCATGCGGGTGTTTAACGAACCAGCCGGACACGAGTACCTTCGCTCAATTGGCGTTCCCGCGGAAACCGTTTCCCAGCTCGAAATGTTAGGGATCTCCGGGATCGGCAATATGTTGGCCGCTATAAAGACCGCCCGCTACTTTGAGCTTGACGCCGACGACGTTATGGTGACGGTATTTACCGATTCGATGCAGTTGTATCGGTCCCGAATAGACGATCTCATCGCCGAACGCGGCGCGCTCACGGAGCTTGAGGCGGCCCGCGCGATGGGCGGCGCGATCGAGCACCAAGGTATCGACAACATGGCGGAACTGACCTACTACGAGCGCTTACGGATCCACAATCTCAAGTACTACACCTGGATCGAACAGCAGGGCATGGATAGCGAGGAGCTAACGGCCCAGTGGTACGATCGTGAGTACTGGAATCGCGTACAGGCGCAGGCGCCACACATCGACGCGATGATTGACGAGTTTAACGCTGAGGTCGCCGGGTAGGCGGGTAGGCGGGTAGGCGGAACGCCGGCGTGTTTCCCGCCGGAGCGTCTTACTTCAAATGCAAATCGATCGGTAAGCGTTCGACGTATCGTCCGATCGCGTCGTGTATCGCCGCCGAAATCGCCGGCGCGGCCGGATTGAGCGGAATCTCCCCGAGACCCTTGGCACCAAACGGTCCTTCGGGCGTTGGGTCCTCAACGACGTAGCACTCTATCTCCGGCGAATCCAAACTCCGGGGCGGCTTGAGGGAGTCAAGTGTTAACGTTTGACGCCCGCTTCGTCCGTTCTCGAATCGCTCGCGTACCGCAAATCCGTAGCCCATCACCGCAGCACCTTCGACCTGGCCGTAGACGTTGCTGAGGTTAATGGCCGTCCCGACATCTTGGGCCGTAATGAGCTTGCGAACTTTGAGCCCGGAGCCGTCGGGCGCTATCTCGATTACCGCCGCCATGGTGGTGTAACAGTAGGCAAAGTGCACGGGCAATCCGGCGTCGGCTCGCGGCTCAATCTGTTCGTAGACCTCGGGTAGCTCCATCGTCGACGGCGGCGTGTAACGCTCCTCAACCCGCCGTTTGTCTCTTTGTTCCTCAGCCACGGTCGCGTCGAGAAATGGCTTTACACCACCAGCACCATCGATCCGGGCCTTGAGCGTCGCGGCGGCGGTTTGTACGGCGTTTCCGCTGATATATGTCTGGCGGCTCGCGGTTGTCATTCCCGCGTCGGGGCAACGTGCCGTGTCGCCCGTGACGACCGAGACCGTATCGTACGGCACGTCGAGGGTCGCCGCCGCTATTTGCGCCATGACCGTATCGGAGCCCTGCCCTATCTCAGCTACGCCAACGTAGACCGTAAAGCTCTCGTCATCAAACACCTCGATAGCCGCGGAAGCCGCATCCGTTAGTCCGTTACCGATACCAACGTTCTTGTACGCAGAGGCAACGCCAAACCCGAGGCGTTTTCCCGGTGACGGCTCTATCTCCGCCCGTGCGCGCTTAAGCGCTTCTTCGACGCGGTCGACCGTCGCCAGATAGCCTTGCCCCGATCCGAGGCGGTGCCCCATCGGCGTCGTTTTGCCCTCATCAAGACCGTTTATGCGGCGGAGCGCAATCGGGTCGATCCCGAGTTGGTCGGCGATCTTGTCCATTTGCAGTTCTGAGGCGAACGCGATCTGAGTACTCCCAAATCCTCGGAACGCGCCGGATGGGTTGGTATTTGTATAAATGCCGTGCGATTCCAGGCGCACGTTTGGAATTTCGTAGGGGCCGCCGGCCATAACGACGGTTCGGAATACGACGGGCCTCGTGAGCGAAAGATAGGCGCCGGCATCGCAAATAACGTCGGCCTCGACGCCGAGAATGCGCCCGTCCCGGTCGACGGCGTGGCGCATGCGCATCCGCGCCGGGTGTCGCTTGGTGCTTACTTTGATCGATGAAGTTCGATCGAGCACAACCTTGACCGGGCGCCCCGTCGCGACCGCGGCGAGTGCGGCGTGAATCTGAACGGTCGGCTCCTCTTTCCCGCCAAATCCTCCGCCGGCGGGCGTGTGGACGACTCGGACCCGATCGCGTTCGATCGCCAACGATGCGGCGATCATCTCTTGAAAGGCGCCCGAACCCTGATTGGCGGTGTATACCGTTACGGCGGGCCCCGCGTTGTTCTCGATGTCTCCGGGCACCGCCAGACAGGCCTCAGGCTCCAAGTACGCGTGCTCAATCGCCGCCGTCTCGTATTCACCTTCGACGACGAGGTGGGCATCGGCAAACGCCGTCTTTACGTCCCCGCGCCGGAAACGGACCGTGTGAGCGATGTTGCCACCTTCGTGGAGCACCGGCGCGGACTCGGCGAGTGATTCCTCGGGGTCATGCAAAACCGGAAGCTCTTGGATATCGACGGTGATTTTTCGTGCCGCTTTTCGCGCCGCGGATTCGCTCTCGGCAACGACAAAGGCGACGGGTTCACCGCGATAGCGGATTTCATCGCCGGCGAGAACCGGTTGGTGCGGAAGCATCAGACCAAAGCCGTTGCGTCCCGGAATATCGGCGGCGGTAAATACCTTAACGACGCCGGGCATCGCCGCGGCCGCCGTCGTATCGACCGATACAATCCGAGCGTGGTCGGTCTCGCTCAAGTACAGCGCTCCGTAGAGCTGACCAGACTCGTTTAAATCGGCAGCAAATACCGGCGCTCCGGTAACCTTTGCCCACGCGTGTTTGCGCGGCGGCGAACCACCGATCGTATCCGCTCCCATCGTCTGATCGGATTTGCGAGCTATCGTGGCCTCGCGCTCCGCACTCTCCGCGTTCTCAATGATCGTTCCAGTCGGTTGACGCACGGGCATTCCAGCGGCGCGTTGTACGGCGCGGATGATCGATGTATACCCGGTACAACGACAGAGGTTTGGATTAATCGCCTCGCGAATCTGCTCCTCCGTCGGATGCGGGTGCGTCGTAAAAAGCGCCTTTACGGCCATCACCATTCCCGGAGTGCAAAAACCGCACTGGATCGCGCCCTCGTCGATAAAGGCCTGCTGAATTGGGTGAAGTATCGCTCCGGAGGAAAGCGCCTCGATCGTCTCTACTGTCTTGCCGTCCAGGGACGCGAGCTTGGTCACACATGCAGTTGCGACCATCCCGTCGATGAGCACGGTACAGGCGCCGCATTGACCAACGCCGCAACCGTTCTTTGTCCCGGTAAGTCCTCGTTCGTCCCGAAGCCAATCGAGCAGAGTCCCCGCCGGTGTCAAACCGAGATCGACCCGCTCCCCATTGAGGACAAACGTGACCTGACTCATGAACTCAACTCGTGGACAAGTGCCACGTAGAAAGCAGACGCAATCGGTAGGTCGGCGACGCGCAGACGCTCGTTCGGAGCGTGAGCCTGATCCTCATCACCCGGACCAAATCCGATAAGTGGGATTTTGTGGAGACCGCAGATCGAAACGCCGTTGGTTGAGAACGTCCATTTATCGACGACCGGTTTTGAACCGTAGAGGCCGTCGTACGCGGCAACGCCGGACTGAACCAGCGGATGATCAGCGGGAATCTTCCAGGTCGGGAAGTAGAGCTCCTGCCCGTAGGTCGTCCCCTTCCAGCTCGTATTTGTGTAGTCGGGGACAATAACGTTCTCAATGTCATCACCGCCGATCTCTTTGACCTGTTCGATGGCACTCGCTTTGGTTTCTCCCCAGGTGAGGCGACGATCTAGGTACAACGAGGCCTGGTCGGGTACCGCACATTGCGAAGGACCGTGCGCCTTAACCTGACTCACGACGACAGTACCTTTACCGAGGAAGCCGTCTTCGTCGGGAGGTAGCTGCTCGTTGAGCTCCTCCAAGGCGAGGGCTGTCCGCGCGGCCTTATACGCGGCGTTAACTCCGCGCTCGGGCGCACTTCCATGGGACGACACGCCCTTAAACTGCACTTCCATCTCCATACGACCGCGTTGCCCGCGGTAGAGCCGGCAGCTTGTCGGCTCGGTCGATACCGCATAATCCGGACGAAGTCCCTCTTCCTCAACGAGATAACGCCAGCACATCCCGTCACAGTCTTCCTCAAAGACCGTGAAGGTGAAGTAAACGGCATACGGTCCGGTGTAGCCAAGATCCTTGAGCATCCGCCCGGCGGTAAGCATCGCCGCCGCACCGCCTTTTTGATCCGAGGACCCGCGTCCGTGAAGCCAACCGTCTTCAACGACACCGGAAAACGGGTCTCGGTCCCACTGAGACTCATCTCCCGTCAGAACCGTATCGATGTGAGCATCAAAGGCAAGCGATCGCGATCCTTCGCCGATACGCGCAATAAGATTACCGAGACCGTCGTAGCGTACCTCGTCAAACTTGTACTCGCGACAACAGGATTCAATCACCTTAAGAACCTCGCCCTCCTCGCCGCCGTAGGATCTCGTCTGGACGAGTTTGGCGAGAACGGCCGTCGTGTCGGCCGCGTAGGTCTCGGAGAGTTCTCGGATTCGATCGAAACTGGGCATGCTGTACTCCTTAGCGGTTTTCTGTTGCTCGATTGGGCGCCAGGAACTCTCCGTGACCGGGTGATCCAACGACTCCACGCGTGTCGTCGTACACGGTGGTCCCACGAACGATTGTCCGGATGATTCGGCCCTTGAGCGTCCGACCGTTCCACGGTGATACCTTGCCGAGAGACGGAGATTTATCCATATCGACCGTCCATGATCCCTCGGGGTCGATAAACACGAGATCCGCATCCTTGCCGATCTCTATCGATCCTTTGCGATCATCAATTCGGTAGCGTCGCGCGGCCGCCCCGCTGGTGACCTCGAGGAATCGTTGGAGGCCCATTCGGCCGTTGAGATACCCCTCCGAAAGCGTATACGGGAATATCACCGGGCCGCCCGGAATCCCGGCGTAGTCGGTCCAAATACTCCCGGTACTTTTCTCGGCAACGGTCCCGGGGGCGTGATCGGAGGCGATAAAGTCGATCGACCCGTCAACCAACATTTGCCATAAGCGGTCTTTTTGACTGGGACTCTTAACCGGCGGTGTTATCTTGAGCGGGGCACCAATACGCTCGAAATCTTCGCAGTCAAACGCCAAATACTGTGGACAGGTCTCCCCGCTCACATGACGGCGCCCGGCAACGATCTCGGCAGCACGCTCGACACCGAGGTGAACGATATGCATCTCAGCACCGATCTGCTCCGCGATCTCCGTTACGCAGAACACCGATAGCGTCTCGGCGATCTCAGGACGAGACTGATAAAACGCCATGCCCGAGTCACCGCTTTCTCGAGCGTCCGGGGTCGCGTTCGAAACGTAGTCCCAGTCCTCGGCGTGAACGAGCAGTATGGCGTCGTGCTTGCGAATAAGCTCAAGAATCTTCCAGTACTGATAGTGGTTTACTCGCGGGAAAAAATCCGCCCCCGAAGTCTCGTAGGTCTTTATGGCGCACACAAGCGGCGCCATTTCGGTGATTCGTCGCTCGAGGTGTTCGTCGCAGAGCGCGCCGGATATTCCGCCAAAGAGACCAAAGTCGATGAGCGTGCGCTCGGCAATATGATCCCGTTTTTCGCGTACCGACGCCCCGTCGATCGCCATCGGGATCGATGTGTCGGGCATGTCGATGACGGTTGTCACGCCGCCCGCCGCGGAGCCCGCTGAAGCTGCCGCAAAGGTTTCTTTGTGCGGATACCCGGGATCAAAAAAGTGGACGTGGGGATCGATCGCACCGGGAAGGACGAGAAGACCGTCGGCGTTTATCACCTCGCCGGACGCATCGAGGCGGCGTCCAATAGCGGCTATCCTTCCGTCCTCTAAGAGGATGTCACCGTGGACAGGTACATCAAGACCGGGTCGCGCAATGAGAGCGTTTTTGACGAGCATGATCCTACCACTATGCCCGAAACGTGGTCACAATTGGAAGGCGTTGCGTTGCAAGAGCACAGCGTTTCCGCGATCATAGAGCGGTCGGATTTACTTGATATCCGTCCCAAGGAGACGCGATGATTCGCATCACTAACGCGACGGCGGTTGAGTTTGACCCGCCGCGCGTTCGACCCCATACCGAAATACTCGTAGAGGGATCCGCGATCCGCAACGTGAGCGTCGGATCGGTAAGCGACGTTGCACCAGATCAAATCGAGGAATCGATCGATGCCGCCGGCGCACTTGTCTATCCGGGGTTAGTGTGCAGTCATCACCATATTTACTCGGCGCTGGCCCGCGGAATCATCGCCGAAATCGGATCGACCCCCGACTTTATCAGTATTCTGAAGAAACTCTGGTGGCGGATCGACCAGGCAACGACGGAGGCCAGCCTGCGGGCCTCAGCGTCACTCTGTGCGCGCGACGCGGTACGGGCCGGTACGACGGCGATCGTTGATCATCACGCCAGCCCGAGGTTTATTTCCGGCTCCCTGTCGACGATTCAAGAGAGTTTTGAATCGGTCGGGGTACGCGGAACGACGTGCTACGAGGTGACCGACCGGCATGGCCACGAAGGGATGATCGCCGGGATTAAGGAGAACGCCGACTTTGCTCGGCACCTTGACGGGGAAAAATCCGCCGGAACCTGGCGAGGGCTTGTCGAGGCGCATATCGGCGGTCACGCGGCGTTTACCCTACCCGATGACGGTCTGGAGGCTATCGCGGACGTTGTCCAATCGACGAATCGTGGATTTCACGTCCACGTCGCCGAGGACCTCTACGACCAAAGCCACGGTCACGCGATTTACGGCGAGGACCTTATCTCACGACTCGCTCGCCACAACTTGCTGAGCGAGCGTACCCTGATCGCCCACGGTATCTTTCTGGACGAAGACCAGATCGAACTTTTTAATCAAAGCGGTGGTTTTTTGCTCCACAACGCGCGCAGTAACATGAACAACGGTGTCGGCTACAACTCGCGCCTCGCCCGGTTTCAGAACGTCGCTCTTGGTACGGACGGTATTGGAGGTGACATGTTTGCCGAACTCGGCAACGCCTATTTTAAACACCGTGACGACCGTGGCGACCTTGGTCCCGATTGGTTTGTCACGGCGCTTGCGGCGGGAAATCGCATTCTCGAGACGAGCTTTGGACGACCGTTCGGACGATTGGATCCCGGGTACACCGCCGATATCGTGATAAACGACTACGATCCGCCGACGCCGCTTTCCGCCCAAAACCTTGCCGGGCATCTCGTCTTTGGTCCCGGTTCATCGGGGACGAGAACCGTTATCATCAACGGCAACATCGTGTACCGCGACGGTCGTTTTCCGTTTGAGACCGCGCCGCTCAACGAGGAAGCGCGGCGGGAAGCGCAGGCACTGTGGCAGCGCGTAAACGAGATCTCGCCGTGAAGCGGGTCATCCCGAGGGGGCTTACATATGTATAAAAAACGTTTCCCCGCGCTTGATCTCGAACTCCCGGAGTGGATCTCCGATGTCATCCCCGCCGACGAACACCAGTACGGTTCCGACGAGGAGAAGATGCGCGTCGCGCTTACGCTCGCTCAGGAGAACATCCGACGCGGCGGCGGCGGACCGTTTGGTGCGGCCATTTTTAACACTGAGACCAATCGACTCGTCTCCGTCGGCGTAAACCTCGTTGTACCGCTTCGCTGGTCGGGAGCTCACGCCGAAATGGTCGCCTTTGCGATCGCCCAGCAACGCGTTGGTTCGCACGATCTTGGGGGAGAGAATATGGCTCCGATGGAGTTATTTTCTTCGACCGAGCCATGTGCGATGTGTCTTGGGGCAACGTTCTGGACCGGCGTACGCCGCCTCGTCTGTTCGGCACGGGGCGCGGACGCGGAGGCGATCGGTTTTGACGAGGGTCCAAAGCCCGAGAACTGGGAATACGAGTTGACCAGGCGCGGAATCGCAGTCACGCGGGACCTGATGCGCCCGGAAGGAAAGGCCATTCTTGACGAGTACCTGGCGCTCGGCGGCATCATGTACAACGGGCGCAACGACGACGCCCCGGGCTCGACGATTGACACTCCGTAAGCCACATCTTTAAAGTTGAGGCGGAGGGACGCATGAATGGATCTATCAGCGCTCCCGTGCGACGCGTCGACTCCGACGCCAAGTCACGCGGCGAAGCTCGTTATATAGCCGACTACGATTTTACCGGGCTCAAGAAAGCCAGATTTGTCCGCTCGGAGATAGCGCGGGGGAAGATTCGACGCATCAAGCTCCCCGATCTACCCGAGGGATACGATTTTGTTACCGCCACCGACATCCCTAAAGGCGGAATAAACGCTTCCAAGATGATATCGGCCGATTGGCGCGTTTTTGCCGAAGGCGACGTCCGCTATATCGGCGAACCGATCGGTATATTTGTCGGACCAAACGAGAGTACTCTCGAAGAGCTCGTCGAGAGTACGAGCGTTGAGATCGAAGAAGAACGGGCCGCATTTACGATCGACGACGGGATCGCCTGCGTTGGTGGTCCGATTTTCGGCGACGACAACCTTTTTAGCGATAAGACGATTGTAAAAGGTGATCCGGACACAGCGTTTGAGACGGCGCACCGCGTGTTTACCGACGAGTTTGAAACCGGACCACAAGAGCACGTCTACATGGAGCCGCAAGGCCTCGTCGGTGTGGTCGAGAACGAGCGCCTGACGATCTACATATCCACTCAGTGCCCATTTTACGTGCGCAAGGGGGTTGCCGGAGCCGTTGGTCGCCCCGAATCCGAGGTCGTTATCAAACAGACGGTGACGGGCGGCGGTTTTGGCGGGAAAGAGCACTACCCGGACACCCTCGCCGCGGCTATTGCGATCGCCGTACTTAAAGTCGGTGGACCGATTGAGTACGTCATGGAGCGCGGCGAGGACCTACGCTTCTCGACCAAGCGCCACCCGAGTCGGACGCGCTATCGCGCCGCGGTCGACGAGAACAATCGACTTATTGCGCTTGATTGTGAGATTTCGATAAACGCCGGCGCCTATCTAAGCGGATCGGGGGTCGTCCTGCAACGGGCGATGTTCTCCGCCGCCGGGGTCTACGATATCCCCAATGTTCGCATTCACGGGCGCGCCGTATGCACCAACATCGTTCCCAACGACGCATTTCGCGGATTTGGTGCACCCCAGGCTCTGTTTGCCGCCGAGGGACTGCTTACCCACGTTGCGCGTCAGATCGGTATCGACGAGCTGGATTTTCGGCTAGCTCACCTGCTCAAACGGGGATCGACGACCGTCACAAACGGAAAGATCCGCGAGGACGTACTCCTTCCGGAGATGGTTGACTACATTCTTGAGCAAAGTGACTACCGGACGAAAGACAAGTCTTACGGACGTGGAGCCGGCCGAGGCATCGGTATCTCGATTTTTAAACATGGAAGTGCATTTACCGGGAGCGGCGAACGCGACGTGATAAAAGCGGAAGTGCGCATGAAAAAACGTGCGGACGGCCTCCCGGAGATCAAGGTATCAACGGTCGAAATCGGACAGGGCGCCTTGACGACGCTGCGAAAAATAGCAGCTCGAGAACTCGACGTTGCCGTCGAGGACGTATGCTATCACGAGGCCGATACGTCGGGAGTACCCGATTCAGGCCCGACCTGTGCCTCGCGGTCGGCCGCGATCGTTGGATTTCTCGTGCAGGAAGCTGCCCGGAAACTCAAACCTCATATGGACAAAGACGGCGAGGCGGAGGTAGTTCAGCACTACGAGCACCCGCCCGGTCTCGAGTGGGACGCCGAGACGTTTCAGGGCGACGCCTACCCCTCGTACTCGTGGGGCGTCAACGCCGTCGAGGTTGAAGTGGATCCGTACACCTACGAGATTACGGTTGTCGACGTTTGGACGGCGTACGACGTGGGACGCGCGATCGACGAGAAGATAGTGGTCGGCCAGATCCAGGGCGGCGCCAGCCAGGGCTTGGGCTATGCGTCGCTCGAGAAGCTCGAGATAAACGACGGGCGCTATCGACAGGTGTCAATGGCGGATTACATGATCCCGACCTCGCTCGATTTTCCAAAAATCCGTTGGCGTCTATTTGATAATCCCTATCCGTACGGCCCCCACGGCGCCAAAGGAGCAGGCGAGGTCGTTTTTGACGGTCTTGCTCCGGCGTTGGCGAGTGCGGTGGAAAAAGCGGTCAACCTACCGATACAGGAAATCCCAATTACACCGGAACATATAGCGGAGTTACGACGTGAACGACAAAACGACGATTCGATTCACCCTCAATGGATCGGAACAATCAATAGAGACTGACCCACGCCGCCGTCTGATCGACGTGCTTCGGGACGACTTTGCCCTCACGGGCGTCAAGGAAGGCTGCGGAGAAGGTGAATGCGGGGCGTGTTCGGTCATGATCGACGATCGAATAATCAACTCGTGTATTTTGCCCGTAGGATACGTCGCCGACACTCGGGTCGAGACGATTGAGGCTCTAAAGGAAACGGACGCCGGCCGCGCGCTCACCGAGCAGTTTGCCAAAAAAGGTGCGGTACAGTGCGGATTCTGTATTCCCGGGATGATCGTCGCCGGTTACAACCTCCTCTTGGAGGGAATCGGATCAGACGACAGTGCCGAACGAGAGGCAACGATCCGGGACGCAATTTCCGGAAACCTCTGTCGTTGTACCGGATACGATTATATCGTCGCGGCGATAGACGACGCCGAGCTGGAGACCCGCAATGACTAAATGGTATCGTCCGACGACGCTTGCTGAAGCGCTTGAAGTTCGTGGAGCGCACGCGGCCGTCCCGCTCGCCGGCGCGACCGATTTGTACGTTCGCCATCGCCGCGGCGCCGGCCTCCTGCCCGCAATCGACGAGCCGATCGTCACGATCGGCCACCTCGAGGAGCTCCGGGAGCTTACGGTATCGAGTGGTCATCTACGCATCGGCGCCGCTGCTCGTTACGGCGATCTCGTCGCCGATAAACGTGTACCGGAAGTTTTACGGGCCTCGCTGCGCGAACTCGCTGCGCCGGCGTTGCGCAACGCCGGGACGCTCGGTGGAAACATCTGCAACGCATCGCCCGCCGCAGACGCGGTGTGTCCGCTGTATTCTCTCGATGCCGTGTGCGAGCTATCAAGCTCCACCGGTATGCGGACGCTCCCTGTAGCGGATTTTGCTCGCGGTCCGGGAAAGACCGATCTCGGCGACGATGAACTCCTCACGGCGATTGTGATACCGAACGCCGTTGATCGCCTAAACGACGCCTGGTTCTATCGTAAAGTTGGAACTCGTCGCGCAAATGCGCTTTCTAAACTCGCTATCGCCGCAACCGCCCAGATCGACGGATC
The DNA here is from genome assembly GCA_965601745.1 of Alkalispirochaeta sp. Taxonomy (GTDB): domain Bacteria; phylum Spirochaetota; class Spirochaetia; order DSM-27196; family Alkalispirochaetaceae. Next base: position 887,870 of record OZ271836.1, on the reverse strand, counting down.
GGGAGACGTAATAGAGGTTCGAGACGTGGCAATCGCGCTTGGAGCGGTGGGACCGACGGTACTGCGGTCCAAGAATATTGAAGCAAAACTACGCGGTCGCAAAGAGGCGATTACTGCTGCAACAACGGAAGTGTTAGATGCGTACGAGGGCTTTGTGACGCCGATTGACGACCAACGATCGACACGCGATTACCGCCGTGAAGTCGCGGTGAATCTCGTGCGGCAGTTTATTGAGCAGACGCTCCTTGGCGCCCACCGGCCATAAGTGCACCGATCGTTTGAGGATTACCTTCCTCCCGGGGAAGGATACCAACTATCTCGCCGGCAAACATAACCGCAACGCGATCAGATAGCGTCAGAATCTCGTCGAGGTCCTCGGAGATCAGCAGAATCGCCGTCCCCTCCTCTCTCTGCGAAAGTAAGGTGTGGTGAATGTACTCGGACGCGCCGATATCAACACCGCGTGTTGGTTGCGCGGCGATGAGAACGCGCGGCCGTCGCGAGAGCTCACGAGCGAGAATGAGTTTCTGGATGTTTCCGCCGGACAGGTTCTTCAACGGCGTCTCGAGCCCCGGCGTTTTTACGGCGAACTCATCGACGAGTCGCGCCGCGTGTTGCGCCATCTCGGGGAATCGGAGAAAGACACCGCGCCGAAACTTCTCCTGGGCATGATCGCGGAGAAACACGTTCTCCTGCACGGTAAACTCCCCGATCGCGCCGTCACGCATACGCTCCTCGGGGATAAACGACAATCCCGCGGTAACGCGCGCGTTCATCGATTCGTGGGTGAGGTCGAGGCTCTCGACCGTGATTGAACCGTCTGCAACAGGTCGGACGCCGGCAAGTGCCTCGGCGAGTTCACGCTGACCGTTGCCGGAGACGCCGGCGATCCCGACTATTTCTCCGCGGCTGACATCAAGATCCACTCCACGAACGACATTGTCACCGCGATCGCCGATGACGCTGAGATTCCGAATGCTCAAACCGGTCTCACGATCGCTTTGTTCTCGCCGGGCGTACGATTTTAGTTCTCGTCCGACCATGAGGTGGACGAGCTCGTCGCGATTGGTCTCCTTGGTCGCCCGCGTACCGACGGTCACGCCGTCGCGAAGAACGGTGATTCGATCGCTCACTTCAATCGCCTCATGCAACTTATGAGAGATAAAGAGCAAGGAATGCCCTTCGGCGACCATCCGTTTGAGCGTCACAAAAAGATCGTCTACTTCCTGCGGAGTGAGAACCGCGGTCGGTTCATCGAGAATAATTAGGCTCGCGCCGAGGTCCAGGGCCTTGACAATCTCGACCCGCTGCTGTTCGCCGACGGAGAGCTGCCAAACCGGGATGTCCGGGTCGATCTTGAGTCCGTACTCGGCCGAAAGGCGCGTAATTCGCTCGCTGACAAGATCGAGATCAAGTCGTATACCACGCGTAGAACGTCGACCGAGCGCCACGTTTTCAGCAACGGTCATCGTCGATACGAGCATAAAGTGCTGGTGTATCATCCCGATACCGGCGCGGATCGCGTCGAGCGGCTTGTGAAACGTAACCGCTTTCCCGTTGATCCGGATCTCGCCGCCGTCTGGTTGATACATCCCGTAGAGCTGGCGCATGAGGGTACTTTTCCCCGCGCCGTTCTCGCCAAGGATCGCATGCACCTCGCCGGATCGCACGTCGAGCGATACGCCGTCGTTTGCTCGAACCCCGGGAAAGACCTTGACGATGGCGTCCATTTCCATGTGGTCGATCCGTGGTGGTTCCTGCGGGTGCATGCGTTTCATAAACGAGTCCTAAGGCTCGACGGTGATCGATCCGTCGATGATTCCGGCTACCGCAGCTTCGGCGGCATCGATCACGTCGCTCGGAATGCCAAATCCCTCGTTGTATCCGATCCGCAATCCCCCGTTCTCGAGCGTGAGGACGTAGGACTTGCCGCCGTATACGCCGGACTTGGCGCTTTCGATCATCTCGGTGAGCATCATCGACCAATCGTAGATCTGCGACGCGACGACAAGGTCCTCCGCCAAAGAGGTCTGATCGGCCTGCGTTCCAAACCAAAGGACGCCGCCGGCTTGCTGCGCGGCACCGATCGATCCAACTACCGATTGTGAGGAACCGGTGAGAACGTCGGCACCATTGGAGATGTGCGTCTGCGCGGCAGCGGTCATGAGCGCGACGTCGGAAAATGAGCCGGTCCAGGTCTGGGAAACCGAAGCCGCGTCGTTTGACTCGGCGACGCCCTGAACAAATCCACTGATATAGGTGTGAGCGTCGCCAACGTCGATCGGACCGGTAACGCCGATCATGCCGCTATCACTCATCAGACCGGCCATAATACCGTTCACATAGCCACCTTGCTCGGCAGCAGCGGTGTACGCATACACGTTATCGAGACCAAAGGTGTTCACGTCGGTTCCCCAGGCAAATGCCGTCTCCGGAAAATCAGGCGCAAGATCCTCGACAAAGGTACCGTACTGCGAGCCGTGGGCGACGATGAGGTCATACCCCTGGGATGCGTAGTCGCGAACGGCCGCCGCCGCATCGGGCACGTTAAACATGTTCTCGGAGTAAACGAGTTCAAGGACTTCCTCGCCACCCATCTGCTCCTGAACCGTTACGAGCGCGGACCACATCGACTGGCTGAACGCGGTGTCGGTTGTTGCACTCGGCATAACCACCGCGACCCGAAACGGCTGGTCACCGTCGGCTTCTTCCTCGGCGCCACCGCCGGCGAATGCAACGGTTGTCACCATCAGTAGCGTAATAAGAACCGCTAGAGTCTTCCTCAGATCCATACATTCCTCCTTATCTCGAATGTAGTATCTACCCTCCGCCGGCTCCGCTCCATCTGGAACGCGGTTGTACCGGTCGGAGCTTACAAATCATGTAACCGTGCGCTAATTCTCCCCTCGTAGAAACGGGCGATTTAACGCCGCCGGAGCGCGACGGTGGGTCACCCTCACCGTCAAGGCGACGATCGTGAGAATGTAGGGCAGCATGTTGGCAAGACTCGGCGCAACGTTGACGCCAAGGACTTGCATCCACAGTTGTGCGGAGTTGGCGACACTAAACAGGAGCGCGCCAAACATAACGCCGATCGGCGACCAACCCCCAAAGTACACTAAGGCGACCGCGATAAAGCCCTGTCCGGCCGTGAGGTCGTCCTGAAACAGGTTTACAATTGAAATCGAAATCGACGCTCCCGCGACCGCGGCGAGGATCGATCCGGTACACACGCTGCCGTAGCGCACCAAATTAACGTTGATCCCCCGCGAGTCGGCGGCAGCGGGATTCTGGCCCACCGACTTGATCTTGAGGCCGATCGTCGTGCGCTCGAGTACCCACCACGAGATCGGCACCAACGCAAACGCTATATAGACCAGGATCGAGCTATTAAAAAACGCCGGACCGATGATCGGAATGTCCGCCAATATCGGAATACGCACTCTTGGAAATCCGTTTACCGTCTTTACGGTACCGACGAGAACTTTGAAAAGCAGACTCGACATACCGAGGCCAAACATCTGGATACCGATGCCGCTCACGCCCTGCTCGGCTTTCATCGTTACGCTCGCAAACGACATGAGTAGACCCATCACCAGCCCAATGAGGATCGCCGCGAAAAGACCGAGAATCAGGCTCTCGGTCATAAGCACGGCGTAGAATGCGCCGAAGCCGCCGAGCAACATAATTCCGTTGACGCCCAGGTTGACAACCCCCGATCGTTGGGAGAAGGTCTCTCCGATCGCCGCAAAAAGGAGAGGAGTGGCGAGCGTGAACATCGTGTTGAGCATCCCCGTGAGAACATGTACGCCGCCTTCGACTCCCATTACTTGTTCTCCTCTCGGGCGCGAATTCGCTGTATCAGCTGTTGTGTCCACACCGCCGAGCTCGAAACAAAAAGGACAACGATGCCAAGGATCGCCGTTATCAATGCCGACGGGACTTGCACGGCGCGCTGCATCGTGTCGGCGCCAATCAAGAGCGCGCCGAAGAAGAGCGACGCGGGAATAAGCCCGAGCGGGTGTAGCCAGCCGAGAAGAGCCGCGACGATACCCGTAAAGCCATAGCCACTCGTGAATCCCTCGATAAGGCGGTAGTGGACACCCATGATTTCGACCGCGCCGGCCATACCGGCGAGCCCGCCGGCGAGAGTGAGCGATAGGGCTTGGTTGATCGGGACGTTGATTCCAGCGAATCTCGAAGCGTGCGGATTATGTCCGCAGGCCCGGATGCGAAAACCGATTGTTGTCCGCCAGAGGAAGACGTATACAACGACCGCCATGACCAGGGACAAAAACAGACCCGAATGGAGCAAGGTTCGCGGTACTATTCGAAGCAAACGAGCGGTCTCCGGCAGACGAGCAGACTGAGCGAGAAAGGTACCCGCCTCGATTCCCGCCGGGTCCATAAGCGCACCTTGCAGCAGGAGGTTCATGAGCTGCAGGGCGATCGAGTTCATCATTATCGTGGTGAGAATCTCATTAACGTTAAAACGCGCCTTGAGAATACCGGGAACAAAACCCCAAACAGCTCCGCCGCCGAAACCCAACAGAATCATCAGCGGCACAAAAACGGGCCGAGGTAGGTCGCTAAACCGCAACGCGAACGATGCCGCCAGAAGCGCACCGGCGATCATCTGTCCACGTCCGCCGATGTTTATGCATTTCGCGCGAAACGCAATACAGATACCAAGTCCTACGAGGAGGAGCGGAGTTGCTTTAACGAGGGTTTGCGTCAATCCAAACGTAGAACCGATCGCACCGCGTACCATCGCGCCGTAGGCGATGAGCGGTTGCGAGCCAAGAAAGAGAAGAAAAACACCGCCGATGAGCAGTGCAGCTACCACGCCGGCAGCCGGTACCAGAAGCCTGACCCCGAGTTCCTTCCAATCACTGCGCGAAAACGCCACGTACGCTCCCTTCAAAGGGCGGGAGTTATTGCACCCGCCACGTCCAATTGCTGTGAGAGTCGACCAACGGATGCGAAGTCTACCAGACCGGCGGCGTATACACAAGAATGTGGCGCGAATTAATGATACCTACAATATTGTAGGTCCCGGTGCAACTCGCCAGTCCGCTGCGCTAACTATCTATCCGCGACTATGAGGCGACCCCGCGGCGACTCGCCTATCTCTTTTCCACGCAGAAGGACAGATCGAACGGCGCCGCGTAGTTTCTCGCCGACGTACGGACTGAGCCGATGTCGATCGCGGAGGTGATCGGTTGTTAACGCGGTCACGACGCTCCGATCGACAATCGTCAAATCGGCGTCATTGCCGACGGTTATCGCACCCTTCCGTGGCAAGGACATCCTCGCCGCAGGGGCACGCGAGGCGAGTTCGGCGATGGCGGGGGGATCAAGCTCAAGGGTCAGCAGAATCGCGAGCAACGACTGGACACCGGCGATTCCGCCCCAGGCATCGAGGTACGCGCCGTTCTTCATCGACCACGGTGCCGGTGAATGGTCTGAGCCGATCGTATCGACATCGCCGTTCTTTACGGCCGCGAGAAGTGTGAGTCGTTCGACTTCACTCCGAAGCGGCGGCGCGCATTTCGCCCGCGCCCCGAGCCGAACGGCGTTCGCTTCGTTTAAGTAGAGATAATGCGGACAGGTCTCGCAGCTTGCGTCAACGCGGCCCGAGGCCGCCGCCTCGCGGACGAGCGCCACGCCTCGGGCGTTGGACACGTGGACGATGTGTACCGAGCACCCCGTAGCTTCAGCAAAACCGAGAGCCCGCGTAATTGCCTCGACTTCGGCAATTATCGGCCGACTTTCGAGAAATCCACGGATCGCCTCCTCCTCGGAAGCCCCCTTCTTGGCGGCCAACGCCGCCGCCCGTGGGGCCAGAATAGGTGCGCTCTCAGCGTGAAGAAGGACAGGTAGATCTAGTTCGGCGGCGATTTCCATCCCCCGTACCAAGGTGTCGTCGTCGGCGTACTGGAAATCGTCGATGCCACTCGGCGCCATAAACGCCTTAAACCCGACAACGCCTCGTTCGGCGAGCTCCCTCATCGATCCCAGGTTGACCGGTGTCAGCCCACCGTAGAGGGCAAAGTCGGTGTACGATCGTCCGGTGAGCGCGGCGACCTTGGCGTCGAACGAGCTCCCGTCGAGCGTCGGTGGTGAAGAGTTTAGCGGCATGTCGACAAAGGTCGTTCCACCACCGGCGGCGAGCGCCGCGGATCCAGTGGCGCCCCCTTCCCAACTGTCGCGACCGGGATCGTTGAAGTGTACGTGGGCATCGACCATGCCGGGGAACACCGTCAGACCCCCGGCGTCAATCTCGATGCATTCGGCGCTTGATGTGAGATCCGGTTCAAGCGCGCTGATGAGCTCTCCCTCGATACCGACGTCGACGTGCAGAACGCCATTGCGAGTTACAACTTCACCGCCCCGCACAATTAGATCAAAGCCCATCAGCTTCCCCGATACGTGGAATACGCCCAGGGTGAGACGAGGAGCGGCACGTGATAAGAGGCGCCTTTGTCGTCGATTATAAAGTCGATCGAGACACGGTTGAGAAACCGACCACCGTCCGGATTCCCGATTGAGCGAAAATACTCGCCAACAAAGAAAACCAGTCGGTACGCTCCCGTCCTCACGCCCGAGCCGCTGAGAAGCGGCGCGTCTGTTCGGCCGTCGCCGTTTGTCCGTGTGCTGACGATCATCTCGCCGACGCCCGGTATTTGCTCCCCGGACGCGGTTTCGGAGGGTGGACCGTCAAAGTGGAGCTCGAGGCGCATATTCCCGGCGGGCCGACCAGACGCGGTATCCAGAACGTGAGTCGAGAGCTTTGGTTCCATAGACCTAGTCCTCGCGCGCTACCGTCCCGGAAATAACGCCGTATGGCGAATCCGTACCGTAGAAGACCTCATTACTATTGGTCATGCCGAACGGTTCGGTATTAAACAAAATGTGGTGTTGATTGGGCATGACAAAGCGAATCCAATCGACCGCGGCGACCGCGTTTATCACGTTTTTTCCCATCAGGTAGAGCGTCGATTGCAGGCTCGGGCTGTCGTGGATCGAAAACGTGCGGGCGATCTCGGCCTCACAGCTTTGCCAGATCTGATCGTAATCAGACGCCGGCTCCGCGGCATAGGGGCCGGGTAGATATCCCCACTCAGCGAGAATCGTCGTCGCCAGTATGCGGTCGTCGGTTTCCTTGAGAATCGTATACTCGTCGGTGGCAAATCCGGAGAACGACGAGCCGGTACTTTTAAATACCTCCATTCCACGAATCCCGCTCGTGATCTGGATCGAATCCGATGCGTCGCCCCGCGATCGCGGACCGACGCGGGGAGCCGTTCCCCGAGCGACCCGAGCCGTTCGCTGGCCGTGCGCTTTTTGAAAGGCGTGGGCGTGGGCCTGTCCATCGACAACGATTCGATTCCAGCGCTCGGCGGCGACCGAAACCTCGACGCCGTTGATCTGGTCAAATCGCGAAATGAGACGATCGGCTACCGCAGCGGCGAGATGTTCAGGCGTAGAGAAATCGGTCGTGTTGGCCACGGCGTACACGGTGTTTTTCATCGTATCCGTCGGAACGCAAGCGGAGTTGTCGTCGCGGGTATAGATCTCGGCGAACTCACCGTGGAGCGTTATCTCGACCGTAAACTCGTATACGGCGTGATTCTCGGGTGACGTCGAGTCCCGGACGATCTTGGTGAGGCGCACGCGCCCTTTCCCATATGAGTTCTCAGCAAGTGTAACCATCTCTTACTCCTTAGGTTCTGGTAAATCTGAAATTAAATCGGCGATTCTTAGCCACGCGATCTCACCGATCTCTTGGATTGCGGTCTCGATCTCTTTTCCACGTTCATTTGTGAGGCGCTCCGGGAACGCCGACAAAATCGTTTCTTTTCGATTGCGACGCGCGCATATCACAAAGGGGAACGCAAATTTCTCCCGATATGCAGCGTTGTAGCGTTCGAACGCGGCGATTTCGGTTGTGGTGAGGTTCTCCAGGCCTGCCGCACGTTGCTCCGCAGTGGAGTCGGCGCTGAGACGGCCCTCGCGAGCCAAGCGGCCGACGAGATCGGGGTGCGCACGGATCAGCTCGACTTGTTTTTCTACACCGGCGGCGTTGACCACGCTCATACATGCCTCGTGGAACTCGCGCGCAGAGGCAAACGGTCGGCTTTGGAGAGCCTCGGCGACGATCCACGGCGAGTTCTCAAAAACCCCGCCAAATCGATCCACGGCGAACTGCGCGTCCATCTCGTTTAGGTGCCGGATCGTCACCATCAGTCCTTACCACCCTTCCGGCCGAGCTCGTCTAACGCCTCCTCGATCACCTGAGCGGCAAGGGCGATATCCTCGACGCGACTGTACTCGTCGGGGTTATGGCTGATTCCGTCGCGACTCGCTACAAAGAGCATAGCGGTGGGAATACGGCGCGCCACGATCGCCGCGTCGTGGAGCGCGCCGCTACCCATCGTCCCGACCGGTTGGTCGAGGCGAGACGCCGCCGAAGCGAGAGCATCGACGATGCCTGTGTCCAAGGGCATCGGGGTAATCTCTTCGACCGTCTTAATCGTTTGCGCCAGATTCCGGCGGGAGGCGATCATCTCGATCGTCGTGTGTATTTTCTCGTCGCCGCGCTTGAGCGTTTGATCGTCGGGTGCTCGAAAGTCGATTGTAAACGTCACGTTTCCCGCTATGACGTTCACGGAGTTTGGTTGGGCGTCTATTGAGCCGACGGTGATCACCGTGTGATTGCCGAGTTCGAGAGCAAGCGCTTCGAGGGCGACGAGCATTTCGGCAGAACCGGCGAGAGCGTCGCGGCGCCCGACCATAGCGGTCGATCCGGCGTGGTTCTCCTGGCCGCGGACGCTCACGGCGTACTGTCGCCGGCCGTTGATCAGGGAAACAACCGCCAGAGGCTCGTCGTTGTCCCAAAGGGCGCGCCCCTGCTCCGCGTGAACCTCGACAAATCCCGCATAGCGATCGATCCTAGCCTCCCAAAGATCGAGTGACGCTTGATCGACTCCGTATGGCGCGCCGGCCTCGAGATATGTCTTCCCGTGCTGGTTGGAAAGCGTCGCCAACTCTTGGGATCCGAGGTCGCCAACCCACGCACGACTGCCGAGGAGCCCGAGCCCAAATGTCGTTCCTTCCTCCTCGGCGAAGATGACAAGCTCGAGCGGAATATCCGGTCGCGATCGTAGGATCTCGAGCGGGACCACAACGCCGATGACACCGTCGAACCGGCCTCCCGAGGGCACGGAATCGACATGCGAACCCGACAGCCACACCGACGACGCCGTGTCGTGACGAGGATGACAAATGTGAATGTTGCCGGCTGGATCGACTGTGTGGGTGGCGCCTGCCGCGGCGGCCTCGGCGATCACGTAATCGCGTGCATGCGCCCAGGCCGGAGAAAAGGTAGGTCGATCGTAGCCGACCTCAGGCGGGGATTCCGAAAACTGGGCGATTGCGTCGATGTCTGCCTGGATCCGAGCGATCCTACGATCCAAACTGCTCACGCCACTCCTTCCCCGTCTCCTCCATCTTACTCTGCGCCGCGGTCCGTCTCAGGCGATGCAATTGCGGCATCCCCAACTGCCATTCTTGCATCCAATCTCTCGCAAATATTCCGCGAGCGGTCTCGTCAAAGATCGCCCGAACCTCTTCTTCGTTGACCACTCGTGGTCCGCGAGTCCGAACGGCAAACTCGCAGGTTCGACTTGAACGACCGGTGAGATAGTCCTCGATGCCGTGTTCGTCCATTACGTCGATCACGCTCCGAAGTGAGCGGATAGACTTGGCATAGGCGAAACTCGGTGGATATCCGTTGTCGACCATCGTCTGAAAGCAGGTTCGCATGAGGTGGATCACTCCTCCGTAAAGGATCTGCTCCTCAAAGTTGTCGCCTTCGGTTTCCTGCTGAAACGTCAGATCCACGACGCCCGCGCGCGTCGATCCAACCGCCTTGGCGATAGCCAGCGCGATTTCAAGCGCGTTGCCCGTCGCATCATGGTCGACACTGACACAGCCGTAGATCCCCTCGCCCTTGAGGTACTTCTCACGGACAAGAGCGCCGGGGGCGTTGGGAACAAACAACACGGTGTTTATCGATTTGGGCGGGTTAATCGCGCCGTAGAGAACGTTAAATCCGTGGCAAAAACAAATCGTTTGTCCCGGACGGAGAGCGGGGAGAATCTGTTCCGCGAACACTGCGGGTTGCGCGGGGTCGGCGAGTTCGACGAGTATCACGTCGGCTTTTTCCACCGCCGTACCGTAATCAAACACTTCGAATCCGGCCGATTGAGCCTCTTGCCGAGAAGTGCTGCTGGCGTCGTCGCGCGCGCCGACGATGACCTGACATCCGGAGTCGCGCGCGTTTGCCGCCTGCGCTTTACCTTGAATTCCGTAACCTAAAACGGCGATCGTCTTTCCGTTAAGTATTAAAAGATCGACGTCGTCGTCGCGATATATCTTCTCGTTCATTTTACCCCCTGATCAGACGGATATGTCACGGTTTACGTTTTTATAATACAGATAGCGGGTCGCCGACGGGCCCGTGGCGTAATAGCTCTGTGGGCAGTACGGACCCATCCAAATAAAGTCGCCCTCCTCGACTTCCATCCATCGATCGTCGAGATAATAAAGACCTTTTCCCTGGAGAACGATGAGTCCGTGCTCCATGACATGCGTCTCGGTTACCGGAAGGCTGTGTCCCGATTCGAACGTAAAGATGTTCATCGCCATGTCGTAAGCGACTTCGTCCGGGATGAGCGTCTGGAGGAGCGCGCCGTCGTCACCCATGTAGACCTCGCCGGCGCGATCCTCTTGATTATCGACAAGCGGTTGATAACTCTCGTGTCCGGGAATCGCTTCGTAGCGTTTGCGCACGACCGTCAGGTCCGCTGACGACGTCGCGTGCAACCCCCAAGACGTTCCCGGGGGAATAAGCGCAAAACCACCTGCAGTCAAAGAAGTCCGCGTTTGCCTCCCTTGATCGATCTCCAACGAGAGATCGCCGGATAGCACATAGATAAAACTCTCGGTCGTCGCATCACCGGGTTGCGTCCCGGACAAACCGGCGTCCAATTCCATTCGATACTGAACAAAATTGGCACCGAGCGACGGCGACGCGAGAACGTAGATACGTGCGTCGGGCCACTGCGGCATTCGCGAGATCGGAATACCCTCAGCCGGAATGACGGCGTAACGCGATTTGACGACCGCGCGACTCGCCAATAGTTCGTTCTGCATCCTCATCATCACTTCCTTGGTCAAAAGCTGTGATTGAGGATACCGAACTGTCTAATCGTTGCCTACTCGCTTACGCTCCGCCGCCACGCTGAACCTCGCGCGGTTTTGGTTTTAACGGTTAGTGAGCGTGCCCGCCCGGACCATGGACGTGTCCGTGATCGATCTCCTCGGACGTTGCATCCCGAATGCCCAAAATCTCTACGGCAAAGGTAAGCGTTTGTCCGGCCAAGGGGTGGTTGGCGTCGAGCGTTACCGTCTCGTCGCCAATCTCCATGACGGTAACGAGCATCTGTTGACCGTCGCTGGTCTGCGCCCGAAACTGCATGCCGGGCTCGAGTTCCTCGTCTTCGGGCAGTTGCGATCGAGGTACATCGAACACCAGGTCCTCCTGTCGTTCTCCATACCCTTTCTCCGGTGCAATGGCCGTATTGATTCTATCGCCAACGGTCCTCCCGGTGAGCGCCTCCTCAAGCCCCGGAATGATATTCTGATGACCGTGGAGATAGTAGAGATCGCCGTTGTTCTCGGATGAGTCGAGCACCGTTCCATCATCGCCGGTCAAGGTGTAGGCGATCGTTACGACGGAATTGCTTTGAATATTCATAGTGTCTCCTTATAAAAAAACGCCGGGACGCGCCCGGCGTTCTCATACCAAAATCTTGACGACGAAAATAGGTAATCCGACTCCAAGCGTCAACCGCCGTCGGCAACAGAGATCTCGCCGCCCCGTCGCAAAACCTCGTGAATCGTCTTTACGTTGCGCAACGTAACCGGCGAAGCACACGAACGCTCGAAAAACGCGGGTGTCAGTTTTGAACGCGCCTGTCCACTTCCAAAGTGAATCCAGATTGCATCGCCACGACGTTCGACATACTCGTTGACCAGTGCGACCGACCTGAGTTTTGCCTCCGCGTCCGCCGCGATCCCCTGACGCGCGAGGGCAAGATGTACGCGATTGGGTTCCCGCGCGGCCGCGTCGACAAACGGGTTGGTAGTCGCGATTTCGCCCAAGACTTGCATCGATCGGACCACAACGGGCACGTCGTATCCCCAGCGTGCGACAATCGCCTCCTCCAATCGACGCGCGGTTGATTCCTCTTCTTCGGAAGAACAAAACAGTAGATTGCCACTCTGGATATAGGTCGATACCGATGTAAAGCCGAGCTGTGCCGCGAGATCACGAAGATCGGACATCGGCATCTTTCGGTGTCCACCAACGTTAACGCCGCGAAGAAACGCGATTCGAGTTACCATCTCACCACCGTATCATCAAGGATATTGCGCGATCCGTTCTATTCGACAACGAGAATCTGGATATCGCACACATTGGTGTTGGTTGGACCGGTTTTCACGAGGGCGTCTATCGCCTCCAACAATGTGTAGGAATCGTTCTTGGCGAGGGCCGCAGCCGGGTCTACCCCCGTCGCCTCTACCGCTGTGACGGCGGCCTCGTCCGCCCAACCCCCTGCAGCGTCCGTTGGTCCGTCGTTGCCGTCGGTACCACCCGAGAAAAATGCGATCCGCTTTAGTTCCTGGTCGGATGAATAAAACAAGTCTATGAGAAATGAAAGCGCCATCTCCTGATTTCGCCCGCCTTTGCCGTCACCGCGAATACTTACGGTTGTTTCGCCACCCGCTATGAGACATGCGGGTAGCGGCACCGCCGAAACGGCCGGATCACCCTCAAAGCGGACAAGATCTCTGGCAATAGCCGAGAAAAGGTGAGCAACATCGCGAGCTTCACCCTCGAGGCGACTGGTAAGGATAATGCTGTTATAGCCAAGCTCGATTGCGCGCGCCCGCGCCGCCATAAGAGCCTGAGCGTTTGTCCCGATCAAGACGTTGGTCACCCGTGAAAACGCGACGTTATCCGCTGTCGGCGTATCCGCGATCTCTCCCCGAGCGCCGGCGGAGAGAAGTTGGATAACGGATCTCGGAATCTCCGAAGCGATATCGTAACGCTCGATAATTGCCTTCGCGTCGCTAAATGTACCGGTGTCGGGATACGTGATGCCTGACGCGATACTTGCGAGATCGTCGCCGACAACGTCGGAGAGGATAAGACTGACCGTCGTCGCGGGATAGGCTCGGGCCGCCGCTCGTCCGCCTTTTATCGCCGAAAGGTGTTTTCGAATGGTGTTTATCTCGCGGATGTCCGCACCCGAATCGAGCAACGCCTTAGTCGTTTTTTGGATATCCGCGAGTGTCAGGGCCAGCGGACGTTGGTCGTACGGAAGGGTAAGCAAGGCTGAACCACCGCCGGATACCAACACGACAACAAGCGTTGATTCATCCGCCTCGTCGAGAAGACCGGCAATACGCTTTCCGGCCGCAACGCTTCCGTCGTTGGGCACCGGATGTCCGGCTTCGATGAGTTCAACGTATTGGAGGCTGTCGGTATGCCCGGGTTTAACGGCGACGAGGCCGTCGTCGATTCGATTACCCAGTACTGCCTCGAGACCGCGTGCCATGCGGGCGCTGGCCTTGCCCGCGCCAACGACAAGAACACGCGAGAAGGATTTCAGATCGAGGCGATGCGACTGGAGTTCGGTCTCGATCGTAAGCGTACTGTCGTCGAGCTTAAGCGCGTCGCGAATCATTCTCTCCGGGTCGACCCGCGCGACGCCGGCACGAAAAATCTCCTCAATCTTCTTCCGTCGATTCATCGCGTCTCCTTTTTGGCGAGCTTTTGATACACTTGTCGCGCGCGATCAAGATTGGCACGAAAGGTCGAAATCTCCTGCATTTCGAGCGCTGACTCAAACGATCGTATCGCCTCCTCGACCTCGGTTTTGGATCCGCGATCAAGGAGAATTGCGCCGATGTTGTTCCATGCATAGATATTGCTTGGATCCTGTTCCACCGCCGCGCGAAACTCTTCGAGCGCCTCATCGCCGTTTTTTGCCACCATCGCATCGACTCCGCGACGGTATGAGGCCAGTGATTCCATAGCGATTGAAAAGGCGGCCGTGTCGCTACAGACCGACAACCTATGGGCAACGATTCGAAATCCCTCGCCGGTGCTGTCCTCGGATATCGCCCGCTGATACCATGAACCGGCGTCCTCGCGACGGCCCCAGAGGAAGTAAAGGTCCCCGAGCGTCTTGAGCCGGGGATAGTGTTCGCCAAACAACTCGACCTCGCGGAGCAAGTAGGTCTCTGCTTGTGAATAGTCCTCGAGCGCCAGGTAGCACAGTCCTATGTTGTATAAATGCCCTACCCGTTCTCCTTCGGCGTCGAGAACGCGAGTAAAACCCGCCAACGCGTCGGCGTATTTACCTTGCGTAAACGCCGTGACGGCGCGGCGACGTTGTGTGGAGACCCGATACCGTTTTAGCACTAGTTGTAGCCGCCTCTCGTCACATCCTACGCCGTTCCGGCGCGGAATGCACGCGTTGGCGCGCCAGAAGAATCGATTCCGGTCGATATTCGAAATGGATCGTATCAAAGAACAACCACTTCCCACCCCAGATAAAGCCCTCCGTCTCAAACGCCTCGATAAACGTCTGGGGCGGAATCCAGCGATCTTCTCGTTCAAGATCCCACCATTCATCGACGCCTGCCTCGGCGGCCCAGCGCCAGTAGGCGAAATCGCCGCCAAATGAGCCGGGGAGAAAGTCCACCGCGGTTCCGTAGCTGTGGTAGCTGCGGCGCTGGGTGCCCGCAATCGTTCGCCAATTGTATCCGTGTGCCTGACGAATACTACGGACAAAGTCACGCAGTTCGGGATCGGCGGTCATCGCCCGCCGGACACGCGCTTCGACAGCAGCCAACGGTTTGACTACGACGGGATGAACGCGGACACCCAAGCCAAAAAAGCTGGTTCGGACCATGATACGATCGGCGTCCTCGCGGGACCGGATCTCGTAGAGCTCATCGAGGAATCCGTTAAACCGAATACTATCGTCGGTTTGCGTCAAGGATCGGCGAGTTCGCTCCCGCAGTCGTGCGGCCAGTTCCTCGTCCACGCTGCGTACGGTAAACGGCGAAAGATCGTAGTTGTCGTAAAAACGAATCGAGACAAATTCGCTTGGCCGCAAGCGGTACTCAACCGGTAAGAGTCGTCCTTCCGCCCAGTAGTACCAACGCTCGTCCATTTTCAAAGCCCACTCACCCCACCTGATCTCCCGAGCCCGAATGCGATCGGGATACGACTCGTGCAGCGCTCGAATCTCGGCCTCACCGGGCATGCTGCGCGAAACACTCTGCGGCTCGACCGTTTCGGCCGCGACCTCGACCGGTCGTGCAGTACCTTCGAAGATAGAAAAGGCGAACAGGAGAACTGTCAGTCGCAGAAACGAGGCAGTGGACTTGGATTTCACGCTCCAAAAGATACTACGAATCGGCAAGCCCGACTCCCACGTCGATGGCACGTTGAAAATCGTTCGACTCGCCAAATCGTCTGCGGACCGAATCGCGAAGCGATCCTATCTGAACACATCGACTAATCGTGACGATCGCTCCGAGTACCGACAGGTTGACGTTTTGCGTGGATCCAAAGGCGTGCCTAATCGCCGACTCAATCGGCAATTCAAACAACTTGGCGTCAACTCTCTGATCGACCTGGACCTGATCACTATCGATAACGAGAAACCCGCCGGGCCGGAGAACCGGCAATACCGACGGGAGCGCGTTCTGGTGCAAGACAGCGACGAGATGGGCTTGCTCGATTTTGGGGTAAAGGATTTCAGAATCCGCGATGGTGACGTGGCTGCAACTGACGCCGCCCCGCATCTGGGCGCCGTAGGTTTGGGTTTGCACCGCGTAGCGGCCCTCGTCGATGACGACCGCTTCGCCGAGCGCGACGCCGGCGCTCACGATTCCTTGACCTCCCAGACCGCCAAGAAGGAGTTTCCAGGTCATGACTCGACGTTAATTCCCGCTGCGCGCAGGTGATCGGCGTAAGCCCGGCAGTATTCCGGCCGTTCGGTATCCTCAAAAAGCACGCCACGCGTTATTGCGTCGGGCGTCGAACGGGCGTCCTTGCTGCCGACGCGCACGGTCTCGTTTTTAAAACGACGGATCATGTCGACGGCGCTGGGCATGCCGTTTCGTCGGCCAAAATGAGTAGGACACTGCGAAAGAACCTCGACAACTGCAAAACCTTCGTGATCCAAAGCGCGGGTGATAAGTTGCTCGAGCTCGTGGACGTGATAAGTAGTCGTCCGGGCGACAAAGGTCGCCCCGGCGGCACGCGCAAGGGCGGCGGCGTCAAAAGCTGGGTCAACCGTCGAATAGGGCGCCGTTGTCGCCTCCATTCCACAACCGGTGAGCGGTGAAAACTGCCCTCCCGTCATGCCGTAGATTCGATTGTTAAATATCAAAACGGTAAGATCGATGTTGCGACGCGCTGCGTGGATAAAATGGTTGCCGCCGATGGCGAGAGCGTCGCCGTCTCCCATCGGTACGATGATATGCAAATCCGGCCGGCTCATTTTTACGCCGGTGGCGAAAGCGAGCGCCCGACCGTGAAGCGTATGAAGGGTATGAAAATCGACGTATCCGGATATTCGGGCTGAACACCCGATACCGGAGATCATGACGATCTCATTTTTGTCGTACTCCAGGGCAGCCACCGATCTGAGCAGCGCGTTTAAAACCGTTCCATGCCCGCAACCGGGACACCAGAGATGGGGGAGAAACCGTTTTCGCAGGTACTGTTCGACGCTCATTCTCCCTGCCCATCAACAACGCGGAGCACACGTAGAATATCGCGCGGCGAAACAAATCCGCCATCAACTCGATTGGCAAGAAATACGTTTCGTCGATCGTCTACGGCGCCTTGCACGTGCGCGCATAGTTGTCCCATGTTCATCTCGACGACGATAACAGCCTCGCGATCTCTACAGAGGTCCCTGATCATCCGTCGTGGAAACGGCCAGATCGTTTGAAGCTCTAAGAGTCCAAGCTTGTATCCGTTCTGGCGCGCCTCAAATACCACCTCAAGCGCGGCTCGCGCCGGCGTACCGTAGGAGATCAGGA
Source organism: Alkalispirochaeta sp. (assembly GCA_965601745.1). Lineage (GTDB taxonomy): Bacteria > Spirochaetota > Spirochaetia > DSM-27196 > Alkalispirochaetaceae. The sequence continues at coordinate 870,668 of OZ271836.1, read as the reverse complement.
GCACATCGGCGTCGTCAATCTCGTACCGACGGCCCGTCGAGATGTCGTCGATGTGGAGCTCGATCTTATCGTGGAGATGGTGGGCCAGGTCCGCCACCACTGCGGGATCGGTCGAAGGAAAACCCCACATGTCGTGATACAACCCGGTCACGTTGTAGCGATGACCGCCGCCAAAATCGGACATCGGGAGACGGCCGTCCTCGCGGGCGAGGTACGGGCGGTAGTCGACTCCATCGGGTACCGACGTCATCAAACGCTCGACGAGTTCCAACTCGCCGCGTTCGGGGACTCGCACTCGTTCACGCATATGGGCGAGCAACTCATCAAAAAGTACAACGACAGGAGTTCGATACGTTTCGGCGAGATTAAACGCCCGAACTGTCATGGCAAAAAGATCCTGATGATTTGAAGCGGTCAGCGCGATGATCGCGTGGTCACCGTGCGTTCCCCAGCGGACTTGGTTGACGTCGCCCTGCCCCGGTTGGGTCGGCAATCCGGTACTCGGTCCACCGCGCATAACGTCGACGATAACACACGGGATTTCGGCCATAACCGCAAATCCAAGGGCTTCCTGCATGAGCGAAAATCCCGGCCCGCTTGTTGCGGTCATCGCCTTTTTTCCGGTAAGCGATGCTCCAATAATCGCCGCAAGCGAGGCGATCTCGTCTTCCATCTGAATAAAACGTCCGCCGCGTTGCGCCAGACGTCGCGAGAGGATTTCCGCTATTTCAGACGACGGCGTTATCGGGTATCCGGCGTAGAAACCCAAACCCGCGTACAACGCCGCTTCGGCACACACCTCGTTTCCTTGAATAAACCGAATATCACCGCCGATCTTCGACGATTCCGCTAGATCAATCGCTTCGAGCGCGTACGGCGAGTTCGGGGCGTTCACGTGGGGCTCTCCTGGCGGTAACGAATCGATATCGCAAAGTCAGGGCAGATTCGTTCACAAATTTCGCAGGCGATGCACGACTCCAGATCAACGACGGCGACGCTACTGCCGACGCGTTGTTCAAAAACGCGTTTTGGACAAACCTCAACGCAGATACCGCATCTCTTGCACCATTCGTCGCGTATAGAGACAGACGCTACCCCTCGGCGAGCCACGTTCTCCTCGAGCCTCCCGCCTAAAGAATAACACGTGATCCCCGAGATCGCGCTACGCAAACGCCCGGGAATCGAGCTACCGTTCCAGGTCAACGGATCGGCGCCGTCCGTGGGCGATCGACAAAGCGCCAACCTGCACCAGATTTGCCGATACAAACGAGATACTCGCGACGATCGCGCCCACCAATGGAGTAAAAACGGGGAGAAGGAGTACCCCAAGAAAGAGGACGAGGACGTTAAGACCGACCGCCAACGAAAGCGGTTTGGTTTGGTGAACCGCAACCAGGGAGCCGCTGAGAAACGAACGCGCCGTGACGACGGCCGGCAGGATGAGTAGAAGGCTCGCGGACGGAACGGCAACGCTTACCAGTTGAGGAGCCAACCCAACTACCGTCGAGAACCATCCGCGGAGTCCGCCGGTGAGTATCGTCGCGGCAAACAACAGCGACAGACAGGCAGCGAGGCGTATTGCAAAACGACGCAACGCGGGTACTTCGGCAGACGACGCCGAACTCCGGGCAACGACGGCCTCCTGGTATGAGAGTGCGATCGACGTAAAAAGAAACAGGAATCCCTGGACGGAGGGCCACGCTGCGAGGGATACGACGGGCAAGGCACTCCGGTTCATGCCGAACGCCAGCAACGGACGGGCGGCGAGCGCCATGATCGATGTCGTCGACAGCGGAATGTAAAACGCAAGGAGGCGGCGTAACGACCACTGCTCGTCCTGATCGGTTATGGTCGAGAACCAGTCGTAGATAGGACGCCTCTGGGCGATAAAACTGGCACCGGCACCCGCCGCAACGCCGGCCATAAGCGCGATTGCCGCGAGGTAGTGTCCGTCCAACGCCCATGTCTCGCGTACCCGGGAGGCGCTGACGCCGGCGACGAGTACACCGATAGTGAAACAAAGTCGAACGATCATCGTAAGTCCGACACGCCCCGTTTTCCCTGCACGAATAAGCGCTCCCTGCCATAGACGGCGGTAGCCGACCAACGCGGCGAACGGAATCAGCAACACAAAGACGAATCGTGCTTCTTCGACGATGTGCGGCGGCGTCGCAAGGAGTTGACCCGCGATAAAACGAAAGACGACCGGTCGACTTACGAGAAAATGAACCGCGGTGAGCACGATCGCCCAACCACCCATAAACCGCGTCAAACGACGGTAGGACAGGGGTCCGTTGACGAGCGCCGTCGCGGCCGACAACATCTGCAAAATCGGACTTTCTATAAGGAGGGCGAGTCCAAACGCGATTTCGAACGCGGCAAGATTTTGGGTTGCATTCGGCAGTCTCGCCATGACGGCGTTGAGCGCCGGTTGTTCGATCCCCATAACGAGCCACATAAGGGCAAGGGGCACCCAGAAGAGAAAAAGAGACTGCTCTGTTCGCGTCTGTACGACGGGTTGGCTCAGAAGTAAAGACCCCGGCTCAACATGTAGTACCGTCCCGATTGATTCCACAGGGTAAAGCCGCTACCGCCGCCGTCGGCTGCACCACGGATCTGATGCTTGAGATAATCGGTATACACCGGCTCCTCAAACTCGAGTTCGCCGCCAATAAGGAACGCCTGCACGTACGGTCGGATCAGCACGCGATCGCCCGTTATGCGCCGAGCTCGGGCAACGCCATCCCGATAAAGGTACTCCGCCCACGGGAGATAGCGGAGATCACCAACAAAGTCACGTGGAAAATGAGAGGGATAGAGCATTGGCGAGATAACGTCGACGTAGCGCGATAGCGCCGCGATATCCTGACCGAGGTAACTCATTCGGTACCAGCCGTTAAAACCAAAAACGTCGATACCGATCGGGATCGAGATTTGCTCTCGCGCGCGACCGAGAAAGCTTGAAAGCGCTTCAACCCGATCGTCGGTCAATGGATCGTCAGGTTGGAGAGCGGGACTGTCGGTACGAAATCGATACCGAATATCCCAGGTCCGACCGTCGGCCGGGGTACGAATGTAGTCAAACTGAATTTCGTCGACGCCGAGGTCCTCAAGTTCCCGGGCAATGGCGATGTTGTACTCCCACACGTCTTCGCTGAACGGATCGACCCAGTACTCCACCTGTTCGACGCGGGTACCGCCGTCGTCTTCCTCGTACTCGCGGAAAACACCCCATGGCGCGTCGCGGCGTCGATCCCAGACCGCATAACGGTTATTGTCGAAGCCAAAGAGCATCTGGTCCTTAAAGACCACCACGCGGGCGATGACGTAGATGCCGTCGCGGTGCAATCGATCGATTACGCGACGTGCGTCAAAAAACCCATGAACTGCGCCGATTGAGCGCGGAAACTCCAACCTCGAGTTGTAGGCCAAACGTCCCTGATCATCCTTGAAATCAACGACGACGGCGCTAAATCCGTGCCGACGCGCCGTTTCCACGTGCTGATCGAGTCGCTCGGGCGTGAGCTGCCACGGCGATAGGTAGAAGGAAGTGTGATTCGCGGCCAAATCCTGCCGCGCTCGCGCTTCGTCGTCGAGCGGCGCAAACTGGATCTCCGGCGCTCTGAGGGCAGTCGCCAGAACGCGTCGCGCTTCGGGGTCCGTCTCCTCGGAGAAAACGCCCGTTCGTCGATCCATCGCCCCGATACGGCCGTCGTGGGCGAGCTCAATCCAGACGCGATCGCGATTAATCGGATCGTATGCGGCGGCGGCAATGTCCTCGTAAAAACCGTTTCCTTTGTAAATACCCGCGGCGTTACCATCAAAGTCGGTCCAGCTCTCGCCACCGTCCAGGCTCTCGTAGAGTCCGTGAAACGTCGTGGCGACGAGAAGTCGCCGCTCGTCCCACGGCGAGCGCGAAACTGAATTGAGATAGGTGTTTGGTCCGGTGGCTTCGCGAATCGGCAACTGTCGATACTGTCCGGGGCCGTCGGGCGCGAGGAGACCGGCCGGATAAATTCGTAGATCCATCGACTCCGCCGAGACACCGACGACGACAAAAATCAGGAGAAAAGCTACAAGTGCGCTCTGCGCCCGCAGCGCACGAATGGTTGTTTTCATGGCGCCGCGATGCTATCACGGAGGCGCGCTTTTATTCTATCCGTGACGTTATTCTACCCGCAGCAAAAACCCGGTGAGGTACTCTGCGTCGGGGAAGCTCAACGGAATCGGATGATCGCAACTCTGGGAGAGCGTCCGTTCAATGACAACGCGCCGACCGGCATCTTTTGCCGCCCACGCGAGCACTCGCTGGAAATCGCCCCGGCCGACGGCGCCTGAACAGGAAAACGTCGCCAGCTTTGCGCCGGGCCGGGCGTGCCGCATGACGGAAAGATTTAGATCTTTATAAGCCCGAAGTCCGGCATCGAGTTCGCGCCGCTGCGAAACGAGTTTTGGGGGATCGAGCACGATCAGATCAAAATCGGTCAGGCCGTTGTGCTCGATCGATCCACGGCGAGCTACGGCAAACGCGTCACCCCGTACTGCCGTAACATCGGCCACGCTGCCCTGGAGCGAAGCGTTCTGTTTGAGGCGTTCAAGTGCCGTCGCGGAACTGTCGACGCAGACTGCTTCACGAGCGCCGTGGGCAAGAGCCGTGAGCGCAAAACCTCCATGATAGGAACAGAGGTCGAGAACCCGCCTACCGACCGCTTCCGTTGCGACGATTCGACGGTTTTCGCGTTGGTCACAGTAGTGTCCCGTTTTTTGCCCGGAGGTCGGTTCCACAAACCACTTTAGGCCGTTTTCGACGACGGTGATTGAAGACTTCCCCCGGTTATCCTGTCCCGATTCTACGTCTCGCAATCCCTCCTTGGCGAGCATCGCGTTGTCGAGAATCGTCATAAACGTCGCATCGATTCCGTACGCGGAAACGACTTGTATCAGGGACGCGGAGATGATGTCGCGATTGTCCCAGGCAAATGCGCCTGAAAACTGGGCGACCGCGACGTTGCCAAAAAGATCGACGGCGAGTCCCGGTATCTCGTCGGCCTCGCCAAACACAAGGCGAAACGCGGTGTTGTCGGGATCGGCAAACAGCTGCGCACGGGCATCGATCGCGCGTCGTATCCGCTGCGACAAGTCGACACTTGTCGGTATTACCGAACAATCGCGGGAGAGGACGCGAACAGCGAGCCGCGATGCGGGATTAAACGCGCCCCACCCGATCGCGGTACCCGCGCCGTCGCGGACGATCGCGGGCCGGCAATGCTCCCACACCAAGGCGTCGGGACCAAACAAGATCCGTTGGATTGACGGATCCAATCGGGCGTCCGCCGGCCGACCGATAAGAGCGTTACGAAACACCCACGGGTGACCGTTGCGTACGGGTTTGATACCCTTGGTCGTGAGGGAAAGATCTACCGCGCCCACGAATAGAGATTACCCCGGGAGGTTGAGATGACGATAGCAGTTCTCAGTGATATTCACGACAACATTTGGAACCTGGAACGAGCGATGGAGAAGGTGAATCAACGCGAAGCGGAGGTTATTCTCTTCCTCGGTGATTTTTGTGCTCCGTTTACGCTTGCCCAGATGGCGCAAACGTTTCGCGGCGAACTTCACTGCGTGTTCGGGAACAACGACGGCGACCCGTTTCTCCTGTCGCAAATCGCCGCGAAACACGATCACGTGACGCTTCACGGACAGTTTGCCGACCTTTCCTTTGACCAACGACACCTCGCTCTCAATCACTATCCCGCGATCGCCGAACCGATAGCTCGTTCGGGCGTGTACGACGCCGTTTTCAGCGGCCACGATCACACTCAGTATGTCCGCAACTTTGGGCCGTCGCTGTGGGCGAATCCCGGCGAAATAATGGGACGGTTTGGTGAGCCGAGTTTCGGAATCTACGAAACTCAACAAAACAGCTTCGCGCATGTGGCGATCTGATCTCGCCCGGCTTCTGGGATCTCGTATAATCGGACCGGATGCACCCGGCGCTGATCGATACGAGCACGATATGGTCAAGGACAAGACGTGGCATCAGACGCCGGCGGCGATAGTGTTTCCCGAAACAACAGAGGAAGTCGCCGAGATAGTTAAAATCGCCCGTCGTGATCGCGTACCGGTCACAGCACGGGGTGCGGGGAGCGGACTTGCCGGGGGAGCGATAGCGGTCGCCGACGGAATTGTCTGTTCTCTCGAAAAAATGAACAGGGTTCTCGAGATCGACACCGCTAATTTTACTGCGACCGTCGAACCGGGGGTTATAACAAAAGAACTGGACGCGATGCTCGAACCGCATGGTTTGTTCTTTGCCGGGTACCCGATGAGCGAGGAGATTTGCTCGATCGGTGGTAACGTCGCGACAAACGCCGGCGGCGGACGCGCAATTAAATATGGCGTTACCGGAGCGCACGTACTTGGACTGCGCGTCGTAACGGGTACGGGCTCGGTCTTACGGATTGGCGGTAAGCGGCTTAAGGACGTCACGGGCCTCAACCTTCTTCCGCTTTTTGTTGGAAGCGAAGGGGTTCTCGGAATAATCACGGAGATCACGCTTCGTTTGACCCCGCGCCCGGCTGCTCGTCGCGTTATTCTTGCGGCGTTTAACGACCCGGTAAGCGCAACAAATTGTATTCGTTTGCTCCGCACCGAGGCGCGACGCGTGCCCTCCTCAGTTGAGTACATAGACGCGAACAGCGCGCGCGGTGCGGTCGCCAACGCAAAATCGTCGTTTTTACAGACGGTCGAAGCGTATCCGGCCGACGGCGCGCTCCTTTTGATTGAAGCGGAGGGAGACGATCGAACCGAGGCCGAACAGGTGGTCGAGCGGTACTCGACGGTGATTCGAACATCGGGCGGACACATTCTCTCAGCAGGAGAATCCCGGAAGGATCACGATGCGATTTGGAAACTACGCAAGGCGGTCCCATGGTGGATCAAGCGCGTAGCGGGAGAGTACCAGTCGTCGGAGGACGTTGTTGTGCCGCCTGCTGCTGTCGCCGATCTTGTCGCCGGTGCGCGTGCGATAAGCGATGGCTCGCCCCTCGACGTGGCGATCTTTGGTCACGCTGCCGACGGTAACTTTCATATCAATCCTATGAAGCCACAGGAGATGTCCGTTGACCGCTGGCGGACCGAACTCGATCAATTTCTCGACGAGTTATACGCTTTGACGATTGAGCTCGGCGGGACGATAAGCGGCGAGCACGGTATTGGTCGCAAACGTTCGCGTTATCTCATACGGGCCACAGGTTCCGACGAGGTTGCCGCGATGCGGGCAATTAAAGCAGCGCTCGATCCCGACTCGATCCTCAATCCCGGCGTCATTATCCCCGACGAGTAATCCCTTCGTCGACGACGATATGCCCGTCGGCATCGTGACAACGAGAGAGTCCCTCGAGATCGTAGAGGATACTACACAAGTTCTCGCACTGCGGATTCCATTCGTATCTCATCTCCGGATGTAGGCGATAGTGGTTGTTAAATTGAACGAGCCTACACAGGACATCTGCCGGAAGATGCTGTTCAATGTCAGCGGCTACGATCTCGGCTCGTTCGGCCGTTAATCCGAGGCCAATATGCAGGAAGTCCTGAGTTGCGCGATGTTTGAGGAGCAGCTGGCGGGCTTCTATCTCTCCAGATTCGGTGAGGACGACATAGCCGTACGGTTCGTACTGGATAAACCCGGCCTTATCCAGCTTCTGCAGCGCCCCGGTAACGGAAGGTCGGCTTACACCAACGAGGTCGGCGATGTCTTTTGAGCGGGCAACACGATTCTCGCTCGATAGCTCGTAAATCGCGAGTATGTAGCGCCCGAGACTGTCGGTAATTGATGATGTGGTTGTCATTCTATCGCCTCCAACTGCCAAACCAAGTTAGCCATACCTAAACATATTCGGCTTTCGTCCGGTCGTCAACTGAGAGCGGATTGAGTAGTTTCTGGCTATGGATCGCAAGGTAATCATCATGAATGGTTTCGAATACGCGGAGATAGACCTCATCATGCGCGCAGTAAAAGAAACTCTCGGAAAAGAGACCGAGATAATATTCGCCAAAACGACTGAAAACTCGCTAAAGATGAAAGTCGGAGCGTTGATCGAAGATCTCACCGAGGACCACGAGTACCTCAAGGCCAATCCCCCGGAACAGCTAAAAAAAACGAGCGACTAACGCGCGGCTCGTTTGAGCCACATTATGATTCGGCGCGGAGATCCTTGGCCAGTAGTACCCGTGTTTCTACCGATCGAATCATTTCGTAGCCGGTCCGCTCCAAAAACCGCCTATGTACACGAGCCGTGTTTGGCAACGACGCGAGAAAATACTCTATCGTTCCTTGGAAGTGCCATTCGACCTCGCTATACAGTCTCCGAAACAGTCCAAGTCCGCGATACTTCTTCTTTATGTAATCGACGGTGATGAGGAGTGATTTCTCCGGAAATAGGTCGCGAACGATCGTCGCGTAGAGTTCGCGGAGCTCGGGATTTGAGGTTGCCTCCGGGTTCGGAATGGGTTCGGTCAGCGCAAATCCGATCACTTTGAGGTTGCGAGTCGCAACAAACGCCGTCCCATCTCCCAAGAAAACATCATCAAGTTGCTGGGTTCGAAATGACGGAAAGAAGCGGATTATGTCCTCGAGATTCTCCGATACAAAATCATCGATCAGATGACGCTTGTCTCCTGCAATTACTCCGTAACGAACGCCGTTGAGGTCCGGGCGCAACATACGCACGAGATACCAGATATCGATCAGCGTGATAAATCCGTTTGTGAGAATTATCGGAACGCTGCCCAAGAGTAGGCCGTACACGACAAAAGCGATCGCGCCGATTAAGTTGAGCACCCTCAGCATCAGGAACGAGCTCATGAGGAGCGAAATCGCGACAAACACCGACGCAGCGTAGCCAAAAAGCTCGGTAAATCCGGAAGTCATCGACAAAAGTCTACACTGGCCCAGAGCCGGTGTCACGTCGCGCCATCGCGTTGACCGTAGAACACGCAAACCACTACTATCACCTCGTGAAAACGAGACGCACCCTGGAGAACCTTTCGGTCTATACCCCCGGTGAGAGGCGATCCGACGCGATAAAGCTATCGTCTAATGAGAATCCTCGGGGCCCTTCGCCGCTAGCCATAGAAGCCATTTCGCGTGCGCTCCCGGAATCGCATATCTACCCCGACGGCGCCGCGCGGGAGCTTCGCGGCGCGCTTGCCGAACGTCATGGATGCGCGCCCGATCGCGTTATCGTCGGAAATGGATCAGATGAAGTCCTCACCATGATCGCCGCTGCGTACCTCAATCCGGGCGACCGCGTCTTGATTGGCAAACACACGTTCTCGCAATACGAGTTTTCGGCCCGTCTGTTTGACGCTGAAGTGGACAAGGTGGAGATGCCCGGGCTTGCATTTGATCTCGACCGGTTTCTTTCAGCCATAACTCCGGTAACACGAGTTGTTTATCTCTGCTCTCCCAACAATCCAACGGGACTCGCGATATCGCAAGACAACTTCGATAGATTCTATCGCGAGCTCGATCCCGACGTATTACTCGTGATTGACCATGCGTACGTCGATTACGTCGAAGACGATGGCGCGCTCAAGGCCGACGCGCTGGTGAGCTCGGTGAATCCGCCGTCGAACGTCATCGTGCTGCATACATTCTCAAAGTTGTGGGGACTCGCTGCACTAAGGATCGGATATGGCCTCGCTCATGCCGATCGAATAACCGATCTCGAGAAAGTTCGGTCTCCCTTCAACGTAGGATCCTTAGGCCAGATTGCTGCCCTCGCGGCGCTCAGAGACGACGAATTTGCCAAAGAAAGCCGCTCGACGAATCGTTTGGGTATGGACCGCATGAAAGCGTTGTGTTCCGAGCTTGGACTGGCGACTTTACCCTCGCAGGCGAATTTCATAACCGTTGAGGTTCCTGGGGAGGCGCGTTCGCTCGCGAGTGAGATCGCTGAACGAGGCGTTACGGTACGGGCGCTGACGAGTTTTGGACTCCCCCATCATTTACGAATCACGATCGGTACTCCTGAACAGATCGACCAGGTCGGCGGAATCCTGACAGAACTGTTTGGCGCCGGATGAGCGTCGGATCGATCGTTGGCAATCTTCTCGTTCTCTGTGTACCTGTCGGTGCTCTCTGCTTATTAGGGGCGAACCAGCGATATGGTCTCCTTCGCGGAGCCACAGCGGGGATCGTCGTCCTTGTTTCGTTTTTTATGATCCGAGCGGCCGCACGGACTTTAGGTTATCCGCTCCCGACCGGTGGCGCTCTTGAGCTGCTTCTGTTTATCGCCGTAGTCGAAGAGGTCGCCAAGTATCTCGCCGTTAGACTACCGAGAAGTGGTACAGCGCTCCCCGTCGCGGCCGCGACGGGAGTCGGCTTTGCCGCGCTCGAGAACATCGCCTATCTCATGATTCCAACGACCACGTTTCTCCTCAGAATCGCCTTGGCGGGCCTGCTCCACGTCGGTACGACCGTAGCGTACGGATGGACACGGCGGAAGAGCCTGGTGATCGCCTATGCCGTCCTCGCCACCGCCATTACCGTCCACACCTTGTTTAACTGGACCCTACACCACTTGACTCAGTTCTAACATTTTGGTAGGTTTCCCAAACACATCGCAGGGTAGAGCAGTTGGCAGCTCGTCGGGCTCATAACCCGGAGGTCGCAGGTTCGAGTCCTGCCCCTGCTATAAAGAAGCCGATTTCCCACCGGGGAATCGGCTTTCTTTTTTGCGGCGAGCGCAGGACTCGAAACGAGCGAGCGCCGAGCGATAGCGAGGATCAGCGGACAGGATGTCCGCGCCAGCGAGCGAGGCGGCCCGACGGACCGAGCCCGGACGGCGAGGGACAGAGGGCGAGTCCTGCCCCTGCTATAAGAAAGTCGTAGTGACGTCAGTCGCTACGGCTTTTTTTGTTGGTGAGAGCAGGACTCGAAACGAGCGAGCGCCGAGCGATAGCGAGGATCAGCGGACAGGATGTCCGCGCCAGCGAGCGAGGCGGCCCGGCGGCCCGAGCCAGGATGGCGAGGGATAGAGGGCGAGTCCTGCCCCTGCTATAAGAAGACCGCAGTCGTATCTCGGCTGCGGTCTTTCTTTTTGCACGTGAAAGCAGGACTCGAAACGGAGGCACGGCGCGACCTACGGGAGCGCAAACCGACAGGACGTCGGTTTAGTGCCGGAGGCGGCCCGGCGGCCCGAGCCAGGACGGCGAGGGACAGAGGGCGAGTCCTGCCCCTGCTATAAGAAGACCGCAGTCGTATCTCGGCTGCGGTCTTTCTTTTTGCACGTGAAAGCAGGACTCGAAACGGAGGCACGGCGCGACCTACGGGAGCGCAAACCGACAAGACGTCGGTTTAGTGCCGGAGGCGGCCCGGCGGACCGAGCCAGGATGGCGAGGAACAGAGGGCGAGTCCTGCCCCTGCTATAAGAAGACCGCAGTCGTATCTCGGCTGCGGTCTTTCTTTTTGCACGTGAAAGCAGGACTCGAAACGGAGGCACGGCGCGACCCACGGGAGCGCAAACCGACAGGACGTCGGTTTAGTGCCGGAGGCGGCCCGGCGGTCCGAGCTAGGATGGCGCGGGACAAAGGGCGACACCTGCCCCTGCTATAAAGAAGCCGATTTCCCACCGGGGAATCGGCTTTCTTTTTGTCGGCGAGCGCATGACTCGAAACGAGCGAGCGCCGAGCGATAGCGAGGATCAGAGAACAGGATGTCCGCGGCAGCGAGCGAGGCGGCCCGGCGGCCCGAGCTAGGATGGCGCGGGATAGAGGGCGAGTCCTGCCCCTGCTATAAGAAAGTCGTAGTGACGTCAGTCGCTACGGCTTTTTTTGTTGGTGAAAGCAGAACTCGAAACGGAGGCACGGCGCGACCCACGGGAGCGCCAACCGCCACGATGTCAGTTTAGTGCCCAGGCGACCCGGCTCACCGTTAGCGGCTACAGCGCGCTCAACTATGTCAGAAACATCCTCAAAAAGACGGGGCTCCACAATCGCAACGGGCCAATCCGATTTGCCCTCCAGGGTACCTGGTCCGCCCGGACGGTCGCCGCTGCGGAGGTTCGTAACTAGATCTAGTTACGCGAAACGCCCGAATAAATGACTAGAACGTGTCATATCAATCTCCCGCGTCTCCATTTATTCTGATATTTAGCGGAAAGTTGACCGCCAAGGTCATGTTCGCGGTATCCGCCAAACGGTGTCCCGGAGTCTTAGGGCGTTCGGGGAGGGAGAAGAGCGGTGAGACGAACCTTGAATCGGGTAGCCAACGGGCTGGTAGCGATTAGTGTTGCAGCGGCTATGGTTAGCTGCGCCGGAGCGGGGACGGACGGAGGAGGCGACGACGGATCGGACGGAGGCGGTTCCGCCAGTACCGCGAAGATAGTATTCACATCAGACCGTGACGGGAACTACGAGATATACTCCATGGAATCCGATGGATCCAATCAAACCCGGCTTACGAGCAACCTTGCAACAGAGTTTCACCCGCACTTCTCGCCGGACGGTACGCGGATCGCCTTTCGCTCTGATCGTGACGGCAACCCGGAGATCTACGTTATAGATACCGACGGCGATAATCCGATAAATCTGTCGACCAACGCTGCGGTCGATGAAGTACCGCGCTGGTCGCCGGACGGTTCGAAAATCGCCTTTCAGTCTGACCGAGATGGGAATATTGAGATCTATGTGATGGACGCCGACGGATCGAATCTCGTCCGTCTCACCTCATCGAACGCACCTGATTCAACGCCGACATGGTCACCCGACGGTATGAAAATAGCGTTCAAGTCTGATCGCGATGGCAACAGCGAGATCTATGTGATGAACGCGGACGGGACCGGTGTTCCGATCAACCTGACCGACGATGCCGCGAATGAAGTACACCCGGCATGGTCACCCGATGGGTCAAGGATAGCGTTTGCGACCGATCGTGATGGCGACTTCGAAGTCTACGTAATGAACGCGGACGGAACCGATCCTGAGAGAGTGACATTCAACGGCGATACCGAAGTATACCCCGACTGGTCCCCGGACGGAACTGCATTAGTCTATCAGTCCTCCTCCTCCCCCGGTCTCGGCGAGCTCTACACTCAGGTCATCGGCGAAGTAGCGACAACGAGGCTGACATTCATGCCGGGAGACGACGTGCATCCGCGTTGGTAGCGAATCTCCGGTCCGTCCGTCAACGACTTTCAGACGACGACAACGGGATCGGTCGCGACAGCCCCTACGTATGGCAAGTTGTCCCATAGGCTTGGGTGTGAGGACTGAGAGGCGGTCCGCGCCGGGTGCGGCCCGAGCGGTGCGAATCACCGGATGAGCAGGAAATGAAAAGAACGTAAGGAGAGGAAGTCATGAAACGGAGCTTTGGAGGAGTGACCCTTGGGATCGTAGCAGTGATTCTCGGGGCGATATTGGTAGGCTGCCCGTCGCCCTTTCGTGGCGGCGGGGGCGACGATAGCGGCGGTAACCCGGACCAAGGCGCGATTGTCCTGCGCTTCTCCGATGTACGCACCCTCACCATCGATCCGGATCGTAGCCTCGATATCGATAGCTACACCGTGAGCTTCACCCAGGACGGTGTTCCGCCGGTGACCGTTTCCGGCATCCCGGGAAGCGCCACCCAGACAGAGCCGGTCTATCTTGATCCGGGTACCTGGACGGTGACGGTGACCGCCCAGAACGACACCGGTGACATCATCGGTGTGGGAAGCGCACCTGATGTCGTGATAAGTGCAGGACAGACATCCTCGGTGAATCTCTCGATTGTCTCTCTTACCGGAGACGGTACCTTGAATCTCACCGCCGACATTAGCCAACTCTCCATGACCGGCCCAACGGTCACCGGGAGCTTGCTTCCCGGTTCAGGCGGCCCGGCGATCCCGATCTCCTTGGACATCGCGGGGAGCAGCGGTAGCTTCTCCGGACCCATCCCCGCCGGGTCGTACTTCCTGCAGTTGGAACTCCGAGACGGCGCAGAGCTTCTGGCCTCCTACGTTGATTCGGTCCTCATTGCCACGGGGCTACCCAGCTCGGGAAGCCTGGTATTCCGGCCCAAGGTAGGCTCGGTAGACGTCGAACTGATTGATGACATTGCCCGACCGATTTCGATCAGCTTTGACGGGGCGCTACCCACGATCGGCACGGATGAGTCGATGACGGTCACCGCCACCCCGAGTCAGACGGTGGATAGCTACCAGTGGTACTTCGACGGGCAGGCCATCTCCATGGCCACATCGGACACGGTTACCGTCGGTCCCGGGCTGGACCCCGGCGAGTATACCCTAACCGTGATCGTCCGGAAGGGGGCGATCTACAGTTCGGAGGCGGCAGACTTCACGGTGGTGGACCAAATTATCTACACCGTCAGCTTCAACTCGCACGGCGGCTCGGCCGTGGCCGACCAGGCGGTTGCGTCCGGGGCCACGGTTACAGAGCCTGCGGACCCGGTGCGGGCCGGCCTCAGCTTTGGTGGCTGGTTTACCGACGACGGGCCCTTTGCCGATGCATGGGATTTCGCTACCGATACGGTGAGCGGGGACATCACACTTCATGCAAACTGGATGCCGGAGATCGCCAAGCTCCTCGCCGCAGACGGCGCTGGCGGTGACCAGTTTGGCTACTCCGTCGACTTGGACGGTGACTATGCCATTGTTGGGGCGCCCCAAGACGACGATAGCGGATCACAGAGCGGGAGCGCCTATATCTTCCGGCGGTCCGGGATTACTAGCTGGGATGCGGGTACCAAGATCGTCGCCTCCGACGGCGTGGCCGCTGACTTCTTTGGTTGGTCCGTCTCTATAAGCGGTGACTACGCCATCGTCGGTGCTCCCTTTGACGCCGACAACGGGGCAAACAGCGGCAGCGCCTACATCTTTCAGCGGACGGGCACCAACAGCTGGGACACCGGCACCAAGGTCGTCGCCTTCGACGGCGCGGCCAATGACGAATTTGGCTGGTCCGTCTCCATAAGCGGTGATTACGCAATTGTCGGCGCCGACGGAGACGACGACGGCGGGGCAAACACCGGCAGCGCCTACATCTTTCATAGGACGGGAACTAACAGCTGGGATTCGGGTGTCAAGATCAGTGCCCTTGACCGCCGTTTTGGTGACCTGTTTGGCTCTTCTGTCTCGATTGACGGTGATTACGCCATTATCGGTGCCCGATTCGGAGACATCGGCGACGGTTCACGAGGCGGAAGCGCTTATATCTTCCATCGGACAGGAACCACCGACTGGGATGCTGGCACCGAGATCGTCGCTTCCGACGGCGTGGCTAATGACAATTTTGGCTTTTCAGTCTCGATAGACGGCGAATACGCCATCGTTGCGGCCGTGGGAGACGACGACAACGGATCAGACAGTGGCAGCGCCTATATTTTTAGGCGGACGGGAACCAACAGCTGGGAAGAGGACGCCAAGCTACTCGCTTCCGACGGCGCGGCCATTGACCAATTTGGCTATTCGGTCTCGATAGACGGTGATTATGCCATCGTCGGGGCACAGAGAGACGACGACAACGGGACGGACAGTGGTAGCGCCTATCTCTTCCACCGGACGGCCGCCGGCTGGGATACCGGGACCAAGATCGTTGCCCCCGGCGGCGATGATGGCGACAGCTTTGGCATTTCCGTGTCCGCAGACAGCGACAATGCTATCGTCGGAGCTTTCCAGGACGCCGGCAACGGGTTCGGCAGCGGCAGCGCCTACGTATGGCGAATTGCCCCATAGTCCTGGGACCGCGGGCCGCCGAATGAACATGGGATGAACGGAACGTAAGGAGAGGAAGTTATGAAACGGAGCTTTGGTAGAGTGACCCTTGGGCTCGTAGCAGTGGTTCTTGGGGCGGTGTTGGCAGGCTGCCCATCGCCCTTGGATGGCGGTGGCGGCAACGATAGTGGCGGCGGCAACTCCGACCAAGGCGCTATCGTCCTGCGCTTCTCCGATGTACGCGCCCTCACCATCGATCCCGATCGTAGCCTCGATATCGATAGTTACATTGTGAGCTTCGCCCAGGACGGTGTTCCCCCGGTGACCATTTCCGGCATCCCGGGAACCGCTACCCAGACGGAGCCGGTCTATCTTGATCCGGGAATCTGGACCGTTACGGTGACCGCTCTCAACGACACCGGTGACATCATCGGTGTGGGAAGCGCACCGGACGTCGTCGTAAGTGCAGGAGAGACTTCCTCGGTGAATCTCTCTATTGCTTCTCTAACCGGGGACGGCACCTTAAATCTCACCGCTGACATTAGCCAGCTCTCCATGACCGCCCCAACGGTTACCGGGAGCTTGCTTCCCGGTTCAGGCGGACCGGCAATCCCGATCTCCTTGGATATCGCGGGGAACAGCGGCAGCTTCTCCGGACCCATCCCCGCCGGATCGTACTTCCTGCAGTTGGAGCTTAGAGACGGCATGAACCTTCTGGCCTCCTACGTTGATTCGGTCCTGATCGCCCAAGACCTTCCCAGCTCGGGAAGCCTGGTATTCCGGTCCAAGGTCGGCTCGGTAGAAGTCGAGTTGATTGATGACATCACCCGGCCGATTGCGATCACGTTTGACGGAGCGCAAGAAACCATTACGACCACCGAGTCGATGACGGTCACCGCCACCCCAAGTCAGACGGTGGATAGCTTCCGCTGGTTCCTCGATGGGGAAGAACTGCCCGGCGAGACAACCTCGACCGTCACCGTGGGTCCGGGCCTCGCGGTTGGGGAATACGAGCTGACGGTGCTCGTCCAGAAAGGAGCGATCTTCAGTTCCGATTCGGTGGTGTTTGAGGTGACCGAAGCAGCGGGCGGCCAAGTAGCCACTGGCGACGAACCAATCGTCTTTATATCGAACATGGACGGCGGGAGTACCGAGGTCTATACGGTGCTGGCCGATGGATCTGAGCTGACTCGTCTTACCAACGACTCCTATGGAGACACTTGTCCCGTCTGGTCTCCCGACCGGTCTCGGATAGCTTATGTCACTTCGGAGACCGGCGTGTCCATCGCGGTGATGGACGCTGACGGTTCCAACCGTCAGATACTTGCTATCGCCAACTGGTATGAGCGGCCTGCATGGTCACCAGATGGGTCGATGATCGCATTCAACAAAAGGGAGGGCACTGATCTTCGCGTTGCGGTGGTCAACGCCGACGGTAGCGGCGAGCGTTATGTGACCTCGCTTCGAAGCAGCCGGCCGACCTGGTCGCCTGACAGCTCGAGGATCGCGTTTGAATCGGCTAGTTCCGGTAACTACGAGATCTATGTCGTCAACGCCGACGGCTCCGGCGAGGTCAATGTCACCAACGACTTCACTGATGATCGATATCCGATCTGGAGCCCTGTCGCCGACGAAATTCTCTACAGTCGGGCTGACGGCGGTCTCAACTACGTCAACATAGTCAGCCTTTCTAATGGGTATCCAAAGAGCTACGTCATTGACGGCTACAACCCGTCGTGGTCTCCAGACGGATCGCACGTTGCGTTTGTGAGCAGCGATATAGGGCTGGGGACAGGTCTCTACACCGCGACTTCCGGAGGTTCAAACAGAACTCGGATAAATCCGGAACAGTCCTTTTCGAGCACTTCCGGAGGAGATGAACCCCAGTGGTCGCCCAACGGATACTGGATCACCTACGACTTGAGATCCGACCCCGTCTCGACTGATATCGATCTGTTTATCGCCTCGGCAGATGGTTCCTCGGGTGCCGTCGTTGTTGTGGATAGCCCGGAATCCGAGGGAGCGCCGGATTGGTAGTTCGTGCTTGGTACTGAGCATAATTGGGCAGCCTTGCGTTCGACCCTTGTGGGGAGCACGGGAGCAGGAAGCGCTATCGATGGCTTGATTTCAAGAGCGCTGCCGACCGGCAGTTTGACCTTCGTTGCGTCACGCTGACCTCCGACCTACGTGGAGAACAGTGAAAAAGAAGGAGTAGAGGACGTGAAAGTATACCGGTATCAGATGAGTCGCGTGGCCGTGGCTCTCGCCCTGATCGCAGCCCTTATCGGTTGCGCCCAGGCGGGGCTCGGCGGAGGCGGCAACGATAGCGGCGGCGGCAACCCGGACCAAGGCGCTGTCGTCCTGCGCTTCTCTGATGTACGCACCCTCACCATCGATCCGGATCGTAGCCTCGAAATCGATAGTTACGTCGTGAGCTTCGCCCAGGACGGCGTTCCGCCGGTAAACATCTCCGGCATCCCGGGAACCGCTACCCAGACGGAGCCGGTCTATCTTGATCCGGGCACCTGGACGGTGACGGTGACAGCCCTGAACGACACCGGCGACATCATCGGTGTGGGAAGCGCAGCGGATGTCGCAGTAAGTGCAGGAGAGACTTCCTCGGTGAATCTCTCTATTGTTTCTCTGACCGGGGACGGCACCTTAAATCTCACCGCCGACATTAGCGAGCTCTCCATGACCGCCCCGACGGTCTCCGGGAGCTTGCTTCCCGGTTCAGGCGGACCGGCGATCCCGATCTCCTTGGACATCGCGGGGAACAGCGGCAGCTTCTCCGGACCCATCCCCGCCGGATCGTACTTCCTGCAGTTGGAACTCAGAGACGGCGCAGAGCTTCTGGCCTCCTACGTCGATTCGGTGTTGATCGCCCAAGACCTTCCCAGCTCGGGAAGCTTAGTGTTCCGGCCCAAGGTCGGCTCGGTCGAAGTCGAGCTGATTGATGACATCACCCGTCCGATTGCGATCACGTTTGCCGGGGCGCAAGAGACGATCTCGACCACCGAGTCGATGACGGTCACCGCCAGCCCGAGTCAGAGCGTGGACAGCTACCGCTGGTTCCTCGATGGGACGGAACTGTCCGGCGAAACCGATCCGGCCGTCACGGTAGGACCGGAGCTCGCGGTTGGGGAATACGAACTAACCGTGCTCGTTCAGAAAGGAGCGATCTTCAGTTCCGAGTCGGTGGTGTTTGAGGTAATCGAAGCTACAACCGGCGGTAGCACAGCCGACTGGCTTGTGTTTGCTGAGTTTGAACAGGAAGAGGGTTATGACACCTCGATCGCGTTCGTCCATATATTCGACCGGGAACTTGTGGACTTAACCGACGTGTCGTCCTTCGCCGAGATCGGGGACATTTTACAGGGTAGGACGCAAGTCAGCGATGGTTTTCTATCGGATTTGTCTTCAGCTGTCGTCTCTGATGCAACCGTTACGATGAACGGAGTGGACTTGTCGTTCAATTCCTTTCGCTACGACTCGGAGTTGCCGCTGGTCGCCGAAGGATCGGATATCACTCTCGATGTAAGGGACTCCGGTGGCGATATAGTTGCCGTTGGTCGTGTTCAGCTGGCCGGTGCTGTACAGGTAGCGAGCTCTGTCCTTTCAGCGTCCCCGGTCCTCTTACCGTCGATGGTCTTGGATCCAAACGGATTTGGCTACGAGCTACCCATCTACGAAAGAACCACAACGTGGACATCGAATCTGCCGGAACCTCAAGAGTATTTAGTCGAGTACAGCGTCGGTTACGATCTTATTCGAACATCTACTTCGGTCGCCTCGGATAGCTTCGTCACGGTACGGAACTTCCACGTACCCCCGGCCAGTTCCGACTTCGTAGATGCAGTGTCGTTTTTGCCCTTGTTTGAAGAGGCGTTTGGGGAGGAGATCCAAGTCGTGAGCTACGATCCCGCAACAGGTGACCTCGTTCTCGACTTCGTTTTTATAACTGATGGCCTCTACGACGACATAGTGAGTTTTGAGGCGCGGCCGGGATTCCCACAAGTCAGTGCGATCAACAGAACAACGATCGGCGGATCATCACCGGCCACGGGCTCCTACTTGGAAGCTCGCAACAGCGCGGAGGGGTAAATGCGCAACGCCAGATAACAATGCCCGAAGATGACGCGTTGGCTTCTCGCTCTGATCGCAGTTCTCTTCGCTTGTTCCCGGAAGGGATTCGTCGGCGGAACCGACGATACCGGCGGCGACAATCCGGGTTACGGCGCCGGATGTCGTAGTGACGAAAGGAAAGGCCTCTTCGGTGAGTCTCTGCAACACCTCCCTGACCGGGACAGCACCTTGAACCTTACGGCCGGCATCAGCCAGCTTACGATGACTGCTCGGACGGTCTCCGGTAGCTTGCTCCTAGGTACCGGCGGCCCGACGGACCGAGCCCGGATGGCGAGGGACAAAAGGCGAGTCCTGCCCCTGATAGGAATAGCCTGTGTTCGTGCCGTTCCCATACAAGAACGGATTCGGACAGTATGCATTCCGCTGTCCAATCTATATTATTTGATCGTGGTTTCGGCCTTCGGCGTGCTGGCCAAGTACAACACTCTCGCCAACCGGGCATACTGGGAGATTCTCAGGAACCATGAGGACCTCTGTCTCGAACCACAAACGACGCACTTCGGATCAATTCTCGGTTTACTTTCGCACGTGATTCTGTCGGATGTTACCTGGATGCGTCGCCTCGGCCGGCGACCAACATCGCCTGATTCGCCGCTCGCGCTTGAATTCTCATCGCCCGATGAGGTGCCTTTCGCAACTCCGAAATCCTGGTTTGCGCAGCGCAGTGAGCTCGATCACTTGATCGAGGAGTGGATCGACGAGCTGAGTAAAACGGAAATCGCCGAGTCAATCTCCTATCGGAGCTCGAGCGGAAAACAGTTTTCCCAAGCGCAATGGCAGATTCTCCTCCACGTCTTTAACCACCAGACTCATCATCGAGGACAGATTGCTCAGATTCTCGATGACCGGGGTATCGCAAACGACGCGTCGAATCTGATCTGGTACTTCCGGGAATAACGCGCTGAGTCGGATTCGTCGCCGAGTCGTTTCACCGCTTCGATCAGCGCGATGCGCCGTTGGTTCTTAGGCGTGGTCGGTTCGTCCAAGGAGAAAATACGTCTGCATCGTTCCTTTCCCCTTGACGTCGACCTCACCGCGCGATTCGAAGGTATAGGCATCGCCAAGCGCGTCTCGCGTCCGCTGACTAACTTGAACCCGACCCGGTTCGCTCGTGCTCTCCATCCGTGAGGCAACATTGACGGGATCACCCCAAAGGTCGTAGGTGAACTTGCGGCGACCGATGACACCGGCAACCGACGCGCCGCTATCGATCCCGACTCGGATGCTGATCGGACTTCCGCCAAGCGTTCGCTCCGCGGCAACACGAACCATATCAAACGCCAGGTCCGCGACAACAACGGCATGGTCACCGCGTGCTTGCGGTATTCCGGCGGCTACCATGTACGAATCACCGATCGTCTTGATTTTCTCGATTCCCCGTTCGTCAACCAACTCGTCGAACGCGATAAACAGCTCGTTCAGGTCCGATACGAGCTCTTCAGGCGTAACGGTCGACGAGATCTCGGTAAAGTCGCAAATGTCGGCAAACAGGATCGTCGTTTGGAGCGAGGTGTCGGCGATTCGCTGCTCGCCGTCTTTGAGCCGTGTCGCTATCTCGGCGGGGAGGATGTTAAGAAGCAAACCCTCGGCACGTTCGTACTCACGGTTTACCGCGGCCTCTGATCTAAGCGCGGCGAGTTCGAAGTAGAACACAACAGAAACGAGAATTGTGAACGCCACGACGAGGTTGACCGACTTCATTGCGTAGAGGATATACGCGTCGAGATCAATCACCGCCATGTTTGCCACGCCGTACATGTCGAGCACAACAAATGCGATCATCGAAAGGAGCGGAGGTATTACCTTGGCGCGCGGATTTTGGAATGGGAAAATAATCATCCCGCAGGCAAATGCGACAAGGTGATACTGGAATCCCGACTGGATTCCCAGCAAGTACACGGCGAGTATCTGGTGCCCGACTACCTCAGCTGTTACAAGTGTCGCGGTCGTACGCGTGTGACCACGACGATGAAGGACGAGAACCAGGACGTAAAACGGCACGATTGTCGCGTTAAGCAAAACAAGCGGCTCGACGCCAAGAACCGAGAAAAGCACAATCAGTACGACGTGAACTCCTTGGATTGCGATGAGGCCGATCTGGACGGTCGTAAAGTTGCGACGATGGTGCGGCGCCCAATGATCCGGTGGTTGAAGCAAATAGTGGCCAAGGCGACGGACCAGACTCGTCATTTCTCACAAGATACGCATTTAATCCCGAAGTGTGGCACCCCGGAAATGTGCGATGTACAGAGACCGCGCAGAACGCTAGTACGCGATGTAATCGATCGGTACCTGGGCCAAAGGCGTCGCGATTGGCTGCTATTGAGCCCGGCCGTGTGTACTTACGTTTCTTGTTTTCGTATTATTTTCACCCGGAGGCTGTTGTGACGGATTGGCTCGGACAGACCCGGAAACAAACGCGTACACTGACTCACCGCCTTCGTGCCTTTTATTATAGCCTCCCCTCCGCAGACCTATCCGGATCGACCTGCACGATATCGCCCGAAATCGCCGGCCAACCGATGTCGAATAGAACTGCGCCTCGGATATATCCTACGAGCAACTACGACAAAAAGAACCAACGCGCCTGAAAGGACGCGACAAGAGAAAAGACGGCATAAGGAGGAAACCAATGCCACGAACGATGCTGACCATAGGCCTGATCGTACTGATCACGGCGGCCACCTTTGCAGGTGGACAGACGGAGCCGACTGACGAGGGACCGGTAACGATCCAGATCGCGTACCCCGTTTCGGTAGACGCCCCCATCACCGAGATACTCGACGGCTATGCCGAAGAGTTTATGGCGGAGAATCCGGCCGTAATCGTGGAACCGATCTACGCAGGCGGCTACGGTGACGTGCGCACGACCGTTCAAACCACTATCGACGGTGGCGGCGACGCGCCGGCGCTCGCAATTATGCTCGCAACCGATCTCTTTGATCTCGCCAACGCTCAATACGTCGAGCCGATCACCGCATACGTCGATGCGATGGATAACGGCGACGATTATCTCGATGATTTTCTCCCGGCGTTTTTGTCGAATTCCTTTTATCTCGATGAGCTTTGGAGTCTTCCGTTTCAACGAAGCGCGGTCGTAATGTACTACAACGCCGATTTGCTTGAGCAGGAAAGTCTGTCGGTTCCGAGCGACTGGGACAGCCTCGCTGAAACTGCCGCTGCTCTCACGGTCGGGAGCGGCGACTCCGTTGATCGCTGGGGTATTGAATGGCCGTCGGGCTGGCCCTACTGGCTCTTTCAGCCTCTTGCAATCGGAGCGGGCCAGAATATCGTTGGTGAATCGGACACGGAAGTGTTCTTCGACGATCCGTCCGTAGTAGCGGCCATAGAGTTTTACAACAGTCTTTCACGCGAGTACGGAGCGATGCCGGCTGGCGTCCAGGCGTCCTGGGGGAGCGTTGTACCTAATTTTGTATCTGGCAACACGGCGATGATAATCCACAGCTCGGGCAGCCTCTCCAACATCTTGTCACAAGCGCCCTTCGAAGTGGGTATCGCCGGTATCCCGGGACGAAACGGTGGTAGCTACAGTGTTCCCGGGGGTGGCAACCTGTATATGATCGCCGGTCTGAGCGAGGCTGAGAAACAGGCGGCGTTCGACTTTGCGGTCTTCCTAACCGAGCCATCACGGGCGGCCGATTTTTCGATCCGAACCGGCTTTATCGGCAGCCGCGAGGCAGCCTTCGCTGAGCCGGCAATGCAGACCTACATCGCCGAGAATCCGCAGGCGGGTGAAACCCGAGAGATCCTTGCTCAAGCCGGTAAGGAACTTTCTGTACAGAATCTCGGTGAAGTACGCAACATCTTTCACAACTACCTGCAGGCTGCCTACAACGGCGAGCAGGACGCAGCAACGGCAATGTCCGTCGCACAGAACGAAGCTGATGCGGCACTTGCGGACTTTCGCTAGTTTCTGTTGACCCTTATCAATGGATAGGGCGCGGGGGCGCCGCTTCGCCCCCGCTGCTACTGTATAAGGAGACGCTATGACCAACAGGCGGGGCCACGTGCTCCTTCCCTACCTGCTCATCTTACCGACACTCATCTTCGTCGTGATCTTTACGGTCTATCCTACGATCGCCAGCGTCGTCGGTAGTCTGTTTCAACATCGCCTCAACGTTCCGCGGTTTAGGGAGCCTGTATTCTACGGATTAGGGAACTATATCGACCTGTTTTCCAGCAACGAATTTCGCCTCATTCTCGGAAACACGTTCCGATATGTCGTCACCGTTGTCCCGTTATGGATCGTGACGGCCCTCTTCTTGGCTCTCTGGTTGAGTCGGCCGCGATACACGCGACTGCGCGTAGCGATGTTTCATCCCACGATGCTCCCGATGGTTTCGGCGGCGACCGTCTGGATGTTTTTCCTGACCCCTGACTATGGTTTGTTCAACGAGTTCCTCGGTCTGTTTGGATATAGCGGACCGCAGAACTGGGTGAGCAATCCCGATCTCGCGCTCCGAGCACTGGTTATTGTTGCGTTCTGGAAAGACGCCGGTTTCTACATGATTTTTTATCTTGCCGGTGTACAGAACCTCCCCCGTGACGTCTACGAGGCCCTCAAGCTTGAAGGAGCTGGTCCGGTGACCGTGTTCTTCCGGTTTACCCTGCCCCTTCTCCGGCGGACGACCTTGTTCGTCACAACTGTTGCGGTAATTGGCGCGTTTAGAATTGTCGACCACGTCTTCATCATGACCCAGGGAGGTCCGAGCGGCCGAAGTACGCTCCTGCTCTACCACCTTTGGCAGGTCCGATTCGACAGCCTTAACGTTGGTCAGTCGGCGGCGATCACCGTAATCCTGATTCTTGTGTTGCTTGTGTTCACCGTCTCCAACTTCGTTTTGGGCGAGCGGAGGTCCGGCGATGCGTAGTCTTGTTCAACGTCGTCTGATTCGCGTGGTCGCCGTAACTCTGGGCAGCGCTATTGCGCTTTTGTGGTCGATGCCGCTCATCTGGTCGGTAATTGCGAGTCTTCGCCCGCCCGGAGAGCCGTTTGCCCGGGGACAAGTTTGGTTTGGATCGGCTCTGAGTATCGCGAACTACGTCCGCGCCTTTGATCTCGCGCCGTTTGCGCTGTACTTCCGAAACACGGTTTTTCTGGTTGTTTTGATCCTTTTGGTGCAGCTCGTCACGAGCAGCCTCGCCGGCTTTGCCTTTGCCTTCTATCGCTTCCGTGGAAGTCGCGTTCTGTTCACGATAATCCTTACGCAGATGATGATTCCGACGGTCGCTCTTCTGGTGCCGAATTTCCAGACCATTCGTGTCCTCGGTCTCTACGATACCATTTTAGCGATGGCCATGCCGTTCTGGGGTAGCGCGTTCGGCACGTTCCTGCTCAGGCAGTCGTTCCTCGGCATTCCACGGGACTACGGCGACGCCGCGATGGTTGACGGCTGCAACTGGTCTCGGACGCTTTGGCACGTCTACCTTCCGATGGCGACCCCGTCAGTGATCGCCTTCTCGATCTCCTCGGTAAACTGGCATTGGAACAACCTACTCTGGCCTCTGATCATCAGTCAGAGCGACACCGTTCGGCCGCTCACGGCCGGGTTGGCGCGATTTACGCAGCTCGGCGAAATCGGCGCCCAATGGGGTCTTATGTCGGCGGCGACCCTGGTTGTCGCGTTTCCGCTCCTCATTGTGTTTGTTCTTTTCCAGAAGCGTTTTATCCAGGGGTTTATGAACTCGGGGCTCAAATAGATGAGATCAAAATCCTTCGCCTGGACGTGGCGCGATCCTTCTCATCTCGAGGCGCATCGCAGCGAGTTTGTTCGTCCAATCGCGGACGTTCTGGAGGAACTCCGCCCCTTAATGCCGGACGCCCGGACGACCAAACGCGTTGTCGGCGACACGCAGCGAGATTGGGTGCATATCGACTTCGAGCTTTCTTCGGAGACCGGTGAGAGCGGACTGCGAAGGGTGGCCGCAGATGGTTCGGAGTCGTTCTGGGCTTATCGTCGCGGTCGTCAGATCTTGTCGCATCTCTGTCTCGGCCGGCGTCAGCTTACTCGATCCGTCTGTATTTGGGGTTGGTGGGAGGACGAGCAATTTGTGATCCATACCCTGTACCCGGGCGCCGTGGCGCCGCGCGAAATACACGATCCCGAAATCGCCGCCACGGATCTACCCGCAGCGATAGAGTTTTGGCGTCAGCACGCAATCGTTACGGAGGAGGGCGAGTACTCACATCAACCCGACGCAACTTGATGATGTTGACTCATGCGTACTACGGCTTTGCGGCCGTCGCCGTTTAGACGCCCGGATCCGTAAGGAGGAAAGCGGAACCTGAGTCCATTAGACTCGTTGAACGTACGAAAGCCGCTGAGGTGAATACACATGAGCCAAATAGACAAGAGACTCGAGGATCTAATTACAAACGAGTTCGCCAAACCGAACACGTACAGCCTCGTACTGGGCGTACAATCGGGCGATCGAAAAATAGACTTTCGAGGCGCCATGGGAGAAGCATCAACCGCGAGCCCTTACTTCGTCGCCAGCATCAGCAAGATGTACACAGCGACCGTGATTATGCAGCTAGTCGACGAGGGAAAGCTCGATTTGTCCGACCATATAGAGAAGATTCTCACCCATCTCCGACTCGACGGCATACACGTTTACAAAGGCGTTGATTACAGCCACCAACTCAACATCGCACACTTGCTTCATCAGACATCGGGATTGGCCGACTACTTCGCCGGCGGAATAGTCGAAGACTTTAAGCACAACCGTGACAGAGCGTACAGCGTAGACGACGTACTAGTTATCGCTCGAAATCTATCTCCGTTTGCGGCGCCGGAAAGCGGGAGATCGTTCTACTCGGATACGAACTATCAGCTTCTCGGTGCGATCATAGAGACGATCACCGAACGGTCCCTAGCTGATGCGTTCCGGACTCGCATTTTTGATCGACTTGGAATGGCCGATACCTACCTGTTTAACAGTAGCGTACCGCGATCGGTAAGCCCCGTACCCTTCTACTTTGCTGATGCTCGCCTATCTTTGCCTCTCGCTATGTCATCCGAACGCGGAGCGGGCGGCGCGGTCTCCACGCTAAAAGACACACTTCGTTTTTTACGCGCGTATTTCGCCGGTGAGCTATTTAATCGGTCGCACTTCGAGACGATTATGCGCTGGAACAAGATGTTTTTTCCGATGCATTACGGATACGGTCTATGGCGGTACAAGTTGCCGCGCTGGGCAAACCTTTTCCGCGAAACTCCGGAGTTTATCGGTCATGCCGGAGTGATCGGTGCAATGGCGTTCTACAACCCAAAGAACGATTTGTACGTTGTTGGAACGTTTAACCAACTGGACGACCCGGCACGGCAGTTTAGGGTTATGCCCAAGGTAATTGATGCTATCGCGTAAGCGTGCTCTAGTTTCGCCTTGCAACAGCTATGAATTTCCAATCCATCGTGCGAAGATCATCCGATCGGTCGCCGACCGAGTAAAAAAGGGGTACCTGCCCCGGGGAGTATCGAGTTGCACAGCACGAACCTGCAATCCTGCGTCGCGTCGTTAAAAAACATCACCTACGAAATCGCTGACGCGATTCCTTTTGCGCGCATCCGCGATTCGATCGTATCGGCGATCCGAGATCGCGTCACGGCGGTTGAACTACCACCGCTGCGCATCGGCAATCTTAAAGCGATCGTCCCAATCGTTCAGGGTGGAATGGGCGTGGGAATATCACTTTCACGCTTGGCAAGCGCGGTCGCCGATCGCGGCGGCGTCGGCGTTATTGCGGCAAACGCAATTGGGATGATCGAGTCCGACTACTTTAAAGACGGCCGAGCCGCAAACATCCGCGCGCTTCGTCGCGAAATACGCACGGCCAGGAAGCAATCAAATGGTGTAATCGGCGTCAACATAATGGTCGCCGTTAACGATTTTCTCGAGCTCCTCGACGTTGCGATCGACGAGCGTGTCGACGTCGTTTTCTTGGGCGCGGGACTACCAATTAAGGGATTGCCGGTGGAACGTATCCGCGCGGCAGGAGTTCACGTCGTCCCGATCGTCAGCTCGCGACGCGCAACGGAAATGATTTTCCGCATGTGGCAAAAGATCTACAACGACGTCCCCGATGGTGTCGTCGTAGAGGGCCCCCTCGCCGGGGGTCACCTCGGATTCTCCGCCGATCAAATCTCTGATCCGGAGTACCAGCTCGAGGCGATCGTCCCCGATGTGGTTGCGGCTGTCGGCGAGTTTGAGCGCAAAACTGGTCGCTCGATTCCGGTCATCGCCGGCGGCGGTGTGTACACCGGAGAGGACATCTTGCGAATGTTCCAACTCGGCGCATCGGGTGTCCAGATGGGGACACGATTCGTCGCGACCGAGGAGTGCGATGCCGACGAGCGATTTAAGACGGCCTACGTCGAGTGCACGAAAGAGGAGATCGGTCTTATTGACAGTCCGGTCGGAATGCCGGGACGAGCCATTCGTAACGAGTTTATTAAGGCGGCCGAAGCGGGAACGCGTCCCAAGTTCAAGTGCGCCTGGCAATGCCTGGCGAGCTGCAAAGCCGAAAAAGCGCGATACTGTATATCGATAGCCCTGAATAACGCGCGCAAGGGTTTCCTCAAGCGAGGGTTTGTCTTTGCGGGCGCAAACGCACACCGCGTCACCCAGATCGTCTCGGTCCGCGATCTCGTTGATTCTTTAGAAAACGAGTATCGGCGGGCGGCGTCCGGAGCGGTCGCAACGCAGATTTCCGAGCTACTCGACGTTGTCGAGGGCCTCAAAGGAAAACTATCCCAGGCACGGGACAAAGCACGGGAGTTGGAGCAGCAATACGGCGAGGCGCTTGTCGCCCGAATCCGCGAAGCCGGAGACCATGGTCTCGCAAAAACGCGCCGGCTCTACGATGCGGCACTCGGTTCCGTTCGGGCCGCCCAATTGCAAATTGCCGAAACGCTTGCCGAGGCGTGGTCATTGGTCGCGGTTTCGTAGCGGTCCCATAGTTTTGTGAACAGACTCCTTACGCGTTCCGCCTCAGGAAACGTCGTTGTCATGGACGGCGGAACCGGCACCGAGATCGAACGGCGCGGGGGGCGCGTAAACGACGCCGCCTGGAGTTCTGAATCGCTATTAACCCATCCGGACATCGTCCGCGAGGTACACGTCGACTTCATTCGCGCCGGAGCCGAAATCATTATCGCCAACTCTTTCTCGACCTCTCGCCATTTGCTCGAGGCTGCAGGCTTGCAAAACGAGTTCGAAACGATGAATCGGCGTGCCGTTGAGTTAGCGCTCGAGGCCCGCGAAGCCGTACCGGAAGAACCAGAATCGATCGCGGCGATAAAGGTTGCCGGATCAATCTCAACCACGACGATGGGGCGTGAGCAACCACCGGCCGACACGGCTCGTCGGAACTTTGACGATCAGGCACAGATTCTTGCGTCGGCGGGGGCCGACCTTCTTATTCTCGAAATGATGCGCGACGTCGAATACACCGGATACGCTGTCGAGGCGGCTATGGCAACTGGTCTTCCCGTTTGGGTTGGATTTAGCGCCTACCGCGATAAACAAGGAGATATGATCCTTGTCGACGGCAAGACACCGCTATCCGAAGGAATCGACGCGATCGACCCGGGTGAGATTGAGGTGGCGGGCATCATGCACACCCTTACTGACGACATTTCGGCGAGCCTTAGTGACCTGGAGGAGTTCTGGTCCGGTCCGTCGCTCGTTTACGCGCATTCGGGGCTGTTTGAGATGCCCAATTGGCGTTTCACGGACATCATATCGCCAACGGAATACGCGGATCACGCCGTCGAATGGGTCGAGCGCGGCGTGACGGTCATAGGCGGCTGCTGCGGAATCGGTCCGGAGCACATTGCCGTGCTTCGCGAGAGACTACGCGTGAACCGTGGGTGAGCGCCATGCGCTGCGCACCGGTCGGGCACGTGTCGCGAATCAAGCTCGCCGCTCGTCACTTAGAGACTAAATCCATACTTTACATGTGTGGACGTAGAAGCTTCCCGGCGCGGTCTTCTGCACTTTGTGCGCACACAAGCGGAAAAAGCCGCGTTAATGAACCCGTACGCGCTCGACCTTCACGATGAAGCTGAACGCGTGATCGATGGAATCGGCCCGCAGCTCCCAACAAGGCACGGCGTCGAAGTGTACGATCCAACCATTGGTGAACTGGTGGGCAAACTCGTGATCGCTCACGCCCGCGGAGACACCGTCAGAACCAGTCCCGTCGTCGGCGTTTTACGGCGAGAAACCGGCGAGTACGTCCTCTACGAAATCGTTGTCGATGAGACTTCGATTCGGCCGGTCACGCGAGAAGACCTCGAGCAGGTCCGCAAAGATATCGGCGGATCGCCGGCATGAATGAGAAGGCTTCAGCGAAAGCAAAGGCGACGTCTCGGAAACATGACTCCGATGCGCAGTTGGCGGCTATCTGGGACTCTCTCGTGCGCGGCGTTGCGTCTGCGCGGCACGCCCTGCACACGGCGACGCTCGCGACGGTACGCGCAACGCGGGATGGTGTTGTGCCCGCCGCGCGTACGGTCGTACTCCGGCGCGTTGACGTCGCTCAATCAAGATGCCTCATTCACAGCGATCGCCGTAGTCCAAAGATCGAGGACCTGAGGGTAAATCCGACGGTCGCCCTGCTCTTCTACGATTATCCGGGTAAGCTGCAACTCACCCTGTCCGGTACCGCAAAAGTCCGCCTCGACGACGCGATCGCCGACGCCCAGTGGTCAGCGAGCAACGTGCAAAGCCGTTCGTGCTACACAAACGAGAACGCGCCCGGGACCGCGTTGGAGCCCACGGACGACGCGATTAGAGCGCGTACGCCGGATTCGAAAACGAGCGATACGGGCCGCAAAAACTTCGCCGTAATCGAAATCCAAATCTCCAGTATTGAATCACTCGAATTAAGCCACCGGGGAAATACGCGTCGCCGGTGGGACCTCACGGCATCACCGCCTGCCACGACGAAGCTCGCACCGTAAAACTCAATCGCCACCCGATTGTCGCACAGGACAGGTCGGAACCCGTCGCATACGTCGAGCGGGTGATTCGTCGTGCAAATCACGGTCGCATTGATCGTAATTCGCGCTGTTTTCGCCGGCAATGCGCCGGGCAAGTGCCGGTATTCGGGTTTATACTTCCGAGGATCACACAATGAAAACAACTACAGTAAACACGAACGAAACACTGCGGATCGTACTTCTGCTATCCGGGGCGTTTATGTTCGCCTACTGCTTTGGAATCGTCATCCACGAACTAGGCCACGTGTTGGCCTACCGATGGTACGGAGTCCCGACCAAGACCTTTGTCATCCATCCCTTTGGTCGGAACTACATGGAACCGACGTTTGATATCTCTTACGGTACGCTTCTCGTATTCAGTAGTGGTTCGCTGTTCAACGTCATCTGCGCCGTGGTTTGTTCGATCGTGCTGAGACGCGCGGCGACCCTGTTTCTGATGCCGTTCTTTATGTGGGCTTCGACAGCTTTAATTCAGGAGTCAATTGCGATGATTCTGGATATCGCTAACGGAGGGACGTTTGACTGGAGTATGGTCGTCGCCGCGGGTATACCGGGGTGGCTCGTCGCCTGTATCTCGGCTTTGTTTCTCATCCTCGGTAGCTTGTATTTTCTCCGCTTGATAGCGTTTGCGGGACTCACGAGGAACACGCCATTCGTCAAGGTGTTCGGTATCAATCTCGTCAGCGTCGTTCCTTACTTCCTGTTGGCGTTGATTTACGCGAGCACGTTCCAGAAGACGATGATGTTCGCAAAGTCGGTTCCACTACTCTCGAGTATTTGTCTCTCGCTGGTGTTGTCGGTCGTGTTTCGGCCGACGTATGCCTGGCTCGAAAGGGCCGCGCCGGATCGTAAATTCGGGCCGGTCACCTGGACACACGCCGCTTGGTCGTTCGGTCTTGCGCTCCTTATCGTGCTCATTGGTCTGTTCTTCTTTAACTGATATAGCCGATCTAATGAGCTGCCGTATGCGCCAAGCGAGCGATGGCGGCCGCCGTATTTGGCAACTACTTCAGCCGATATCTCCGGAAATGGCCGATTTGTCGCCGTTTTTCGCTTAGTTAAGATGGCACGCGAATTGCAGTACTACAAAAAAACAGCATAAGGAGACTGCAATGAAGCGAGACCCAATTACCCTTCTCCCTTTCGTTCTGATCGCGAGTGGCGTGTTCGACGTAATCGGTGGGATTGCGTTTACCGTTGGATTCGATCGTGTTATTTCCCAACCATCCACACACCCGTTTTATGCCGGCATGATCGCAACGTTCTTGTTCAGCATGGCGTTTCTGCAGTTTGTCGCGGCGCGAAACGTTCGCCGCTACGTAGTTGCGGTTGGTGTGGTCACAATAAGCCGTGTTCTGTTTGGAGTTCTGTTTTTTGCCTTTCTCCTCGCCGTCGATGGTTTTCCCCAGAACCTACTACCGACCGCCATAGCCGACATTGTTTGGTCGCTCATCTACATTGGGATTCTCCTCCGCAGTTCCGAAGTGGGACTGCGAGACGCGTTTGTACCGGTTCCGGCATCGAGAGGCTCAGATGTCCCCGTATAGTCAATCGGCCTTATCAGATCGGGTTTCTCTCAATCCATATTTCGATGATGTACCGGCAGACCAGCTTGAATCGTTTTGCTCATTTGCTGATCCCGCGGCCGTCAAGTACGTCACGTGCGACGAACGGACGGTTGAGTACGTCGATCGCGGATCGGGTCCGCGCGTCCTGCTTTTTTGCCACGGTGCGTTTATGCGTGGAGATATGTTTCACGCCGTCATCGCACAACTCGAAGATAGCTATCGAATCATCGCCCCTACCTTCGCCGACGAGTTCCACGACGTAGTTAGGGCGACACGGGTGATCGAGGAAATCCGAGGGGCAGAACAAATACCGACGTTTACGATGATCGGGTACTCATTCGGGGGCGCCATTGCTCAGTATGTAATGTTCAAACACCCGGAATGGCTCGACGGCGTCGTGTTGTCGCACACGACTAACCTGTTTCGTTCGATTGCACCCGGCAAGCTTCGCGTTGCAGCACGCCTCGTCCAGCTCATCCCGTTTTCGGTGTTTGTCAAGAAGATGCGCGCGCGACGAAACCGCGTACCCGACAGTCTCCCATGGTATCGATTCTACGACGCCTATTTCGAAGCGGTGAGCGCCCGATTACGCAAGCGCGACGTCATCCGTTGGATAGAAAGCACGAGCCGGTCGGCAGTAGAACTATACGGCGTGACGGCACCGGCGTTCGCCTCACCGTTACTCGTCCTCGGGACCGAAGGCGACGAAGACGCGTTTGCCGCCATGCCCGAACTCACGGCGCTCTATCCGCGCGCTCACAGTCACGTGTTCCGAGAACCTGGCGGACACCACTACCTGTTTCTCCATCCCGAAACCTACGCCCGGGCAATAGATCGTTGGCTGGCGGGTAAAGAGATGACGGGAGCGTAGCGGTGGTACAGTCAATCGCGCTGTTTTATTTCTCAGGCACCGGAAATACGAAAAAAGTAGTCGGTCTACTCGCGGAAACGTTGCGACTGTCCGACGTGTCCGTTGAACTGTTCTCGATCGAAGATCAGGTAAAAAGGGGTATTACCCTTCCCCGGCTCGACGCTTACGACACGATCGGAATCGCGTACCCGATCTACGGATTCACGACACCTAAAATCGTTGACAGCTTTGTTGCCACGTGGCCGGAGGGAAACGGTAAGCGCGTGTTTCTCCTCAAAACCGGGGCCGATTTCTTTGCAATCAATCACAACGCCTCGGCCGGGGTCATCGCCACTCTAGAGAAACGTGGCTTCGATGTTTCTTATGACCGGATAATCGTCATGCCGTCAAACTGGCTCATCAAGTACGAAGACGCGATGATAAAACAGCTGTGGAACTCCGCCCAAAAGAAAACCGCCCACATGAGCGCTGAGCTATTGGACGGAACGAGGCGACGATATCACCCGGGTTTTTTTGCGAAGGCGGCTTCCTCGGGATTGGCGTTCCTTGAAAAAAACTACGGTTCTCCGTCCTTTGGATCGTCGCTCAGGGCAAACGACATGTGCACCTTGTGCGGCTTGTGTGTTCGCAAGTGCCCGGTCGACAACGTCTCGATAACGGACGAGACCGTCCGGTTTGGGAATGAGTGCATAAGCTGTATGCGCTGTGTGTATCACTGTCCGAAACAGGCGATCATCTCTAAAGGCATGAACTTCTTTGCCCTAAAGGGTGGCTACGACATTGAGAGATCGCTCGAGAACGATGAAGCCGGCGAGGAGTTTGTCACCCCTCACACGACTGGGTACTTCAAGCATTTTTTGCGGTATTTTGAAGATGTTGCGATTTGACAAGACCGTACGACATGGGAAGAGAAGATTCATGAAGGCATCGATTGCGGTTGGTGTTATCGTTGTTGTACTTACGCTTCCGGCGGCTATAAAAACAAAAGGGCATGAACCGCTTATCGGTCCCTCTATGGCCGACATCGACTACACCGAAGTCTCTTTCACCAATAGAACCGATAGTCTGCGACTCGCGGGAATGCTCTTAACTCCGGACGGGGCTGGACCATACCCGGCAACGGTTATCATTCACGGGTCCGGAGCAAGTACCCGCGACAACACGTGGTACCTCGCGGTAGCGGAAGCACTCAGAAGTAACGGTATCGTCGTGCTCCTCCCGGACAAACGCGGAAGCGAAAAATCCGAAGGATCCTGGGTAACGGCGGATGCCGAGGACCTGGCCAACGATGCGCTCGCCGCCATCAATTACCTACTGGATCAACGTTTATTCGATGTCGAGCGAGTCGGCATCCTCGGTATGAGCCAAGGCGGGTGGATCGCTCCCGTTGTCGCCTCGCATTCCGACGACGTGTCGTTTGTCGTGAGCATGGTTGGACCCACTGTGACGTTTGAGGAGCATCTGAGACACGAGGAGACGTACAACATTGAGCCGTACACGTATACTTTTCTTGCGCGGGCGATCGCTCCCTTCACGGCGGCCCGTTTAGCAAAGCTGGATGTGCTTCAGCCGTGGGTTGGCTACGATCCACTCCCATACTGGAAATCGGTAGAAGCCCCCGTCTTCTTTGCATTTGGCGGTGACGATCGCAACGTGCCCGTCGAGGCCAGCATTCAACGCCTCGAGGTTAACGACCTCGCCCATCACCGGATCGAGACGTACGACAGCGGCGGCCACGCGATTCGCGATCCGGAGACCAACGAAGTGAGCCGGGCCTATCTCGAGGATCTCGTTGATTTTATTTTGACAGCGCCAGAACCGTAGGAACCGGTTGCACGATAGCCCCGTTTACATCGCACAACCGTCCTGGCTAACGGGAACGACGCGAAACGTCACCGGCCGTTGAACGGGATTAACGACGACGATCGCGTGATGTTCATCGTTGGAGCAATAACTCTGGCCCGGATAGAGAATGACATCTCTACCTCGATCGGTCAGCCAGAGTCGGCCGGCGAGGCACTCACAACTCGCTCCCCCACTACAGCGGAGCGTCTCACCGGGTTGAAGAATAATCGTTCGTGTTCGTGTCTCGTCTACCATAGGATCTCCTGTTCTAAGAGATTTGCCGGTTTGCGCCGGCTCCGTTGAGTCACAGCGGCAATCACACTAGCGGACACAGCGAGCGTCCACAGAGGAGCACGGCATCTAAACGTCCAGTCATCCCCAGCGAACAGCACCCACACGGCCGAGGTCACGACAATTAGTGTTTTATACCGGTAGATACCGCAGAATTGTTGGCGACGATCGGCGATGCCGCTATATTCCATGCGAGGTAATCCGCCGGTGCGGATTCCCGGATCCGCGGAAACGAATCGCGTGGATCGTGGTAATACGAGTTGCCAGAGCTAAGGAGAGATAACGACCGATGTCCCGAATCGCCTTAATTGTTGCCGTGGCGATCGTCACGATGATGTCGTGCCGACCGCAGGAAATAGTCGAAGAGCCATTTGAGCCCACAGCCTCCCATGAAGACTATCGCTCAGGACTTGCCGAGTTGGAAATAGACGATACGGCAATCGGCTCAGCCTGGATCACCGCAGCTGAGCGGGCGCTCGGCGAGCCGTTTTCCGTTAGTGTTCCGTTCACCGAGATCGCACGCTTTGA
Source organism: Alkalispirochaeta sp. (assembly GCA_965601745.1). Lineage (GTDB taxonomy): Bacteria > Spirochaetota > Spirochaetia > DSM-27196 > Alkalispirochaetaceae. The sequence continues at coordinate 834,670 of OZ271836.1, read as the reverse complement.
ACCAACGAGACCCGACGCCGTCGGCTTTCGATTTGCAGCGCTCAGAGGCCAACGAGTTCAAATCACCCTTGAGATCGAGAACGGCGACGGCGGTCGAATGTTTGCGGATCTGTTTCGCGTTGGCGACGACGAAAACGAACCCTACCCCCAAGTTGCAGCCTACTCCGAAGAGCTGAACCGCCTTGAGTTTGAGCCGCGCCGCGATGCTGAATATATCTTGCGACTTCAACCGGAACTCCTTCGTGGCGGAAACTATACGGTGACGGTTCGGACGACACCCTCATTGAGTTTCCCGGTCGAAGGGCACGGGACCGACGATATATGGAGTGTGTTCGGAGATCCACGCGACGGCGGCGCTCGACTTCACGAGGGAGTTGATGTATTTGCGCCCCGCGGTACACCGGTGCTCGCGGTCGCGCCGGGCGTAGTGAGGGGTGTCGGCTTTCGCAATCGCGGCGGCCAGGTCGTCAGTATAATCGATGAACAGCGAGGTCTCGTGTACTACTACGCCCACCTCGACCAACAGCTCACCGCCATCGGAGTCAGAGTCGAACCGGGCGACGTAATTGGTACCGTTGGAAACACCGGGAACGCGATCACTACTCCGCCGCACCTCCACTTTGGGATTTACGAGCGACGATGGAACGCGATTGATCCATGGAACTTTCTCTACACCTACAACTCGGAACCGATCCAACCCGGTGGCGATCAAAGCGTGGTCGGATCCCCCGCTCGCGTTGTGGTTGAAGGGATAACGCTCGATGATGGACGCGGCGACGTCTTGGTCGAACGTGATGAGACCGTCGTGATAGAGGGAATTCGAGCGGGTAGCTATCGCGTACACGTTCCCCGACTGGCTCGCTCAGGCTACGTACCGCTCGGCGCAATCGCCGAGATCTCCGGCTAAAAGCACTCGCGCCTGTTTGTTCCCACCGGCGTGCGTTTGTCGGTATACTCGGCGCAATCATAAATCTGCCCAAGCCCGGAGGTTTAGTGGTCCGCGATAGAAAACCAAAACTCATAGATACAATACTCACGATCTTTCTCCTTACGGTTGTTTGGATCGTGTACAGCGAAAACGCGAGACCCGCAACCGTCATCTCGGGCGTCGGTTTTGCCGTAGTCGGTCTCATCATCACCAATCGTTTTGTCCTTAAAGGTGACTACTACGCGAGCTATCACATCGGGCTCGGTTCGATTTTGTCGTACATTCCGCTCCTCGTCGTTCAGATCTACATCTCCGGATTCGACGCGATATATCGCGTTGTAACTCGGCGAGTAAAAGTCGGTGTCGTCGACATTAAAACCGAACTCCCGGACGACTATCGACGAGCACTTCTCGCGACCGCTATCACGCTCACACCGGGAACGGTCACTCTCGATCAGAGTGGTGCCGATATGAGGATCATTTGGCTCAACTGCGCGACGACCGACCCGGTCAAAGCCGGAAAACAGATTAAAGGTCCGTTTGAGAGAATTCTCATGCCCCGGAAGAGACAAACGTGAACTACTACACCGCCGTGATTATCGGACTTGCGGTAGCCATTCTTGGTTCGCTCTTTCGCGTCATCGTTGGCCCGACTATCTGGGATCGCTTACTGGCACTCAACGTCGTTTCATCAAAGATCGTTATGGCGGTCGTTGTTTTTGCCATCATGCTTGATTCAGGATATCTCCTGGACGTCGCGATTATCTACGCGATGCTCGGCTACCTGGGCGGCGTTCTCACCGCCCGGTTTATCGAACGACGAGGTACGCTATGATCGTTGCATCGGAGCGCGGCGTACAATGAACGTACTTATCGGTCAGATCCTCATCGGGATCGGCATGGCGTTTGTCGCGATCGGAACGATCAGCCTCGTTTTTCTAAGCGATTTTTTCACGAGAATTCTCATCACGTCCAAAGTCGACTCAATGGGCCTCATCACGATTATGATCGGCGCAATCCTTGTCTCAGGGTGGTCGTTCATGAGCGCAAAAATCGCCTTTATTCTTCTTTTCGAGATGATTACTGCGCCGGTCGGTACCCATGCGGTCGCCCGATCGGCGGCGCGCAGCGGGTACGAGGTGATTAACTACACCCGTTTGTTTACGCGGCGCGATGACAGCAACCTCGATCAGGCCGGTTTTGTGAGGCATCGGAAATGAACACCGCGATCGCAGAGATCATTCTGCTGCTCATAATGGTTGCTATGGCCCTGCTCACGATTCGGACAAACGTTTTGCGCTTGGCGATCATCTATATGGGCGTCTTCTCTCTCGCGGCGTCGATGCTTTACGTATTGTACCGCGCCCCGGATGTCGCGATCGCCGAGGCGATCATCGGAAGTGGTTTGGTCGCTCTGCTCTATCTCAGCGCGCTCAAACGATACCGCGTGTACACGATCGGATTGGTGAGTTCTCGGAGCACCAACATCACCGACCGTGAAATCGTCCGCGCGGAACACAACGCCGCCATTCGAGATATAGAACAGTTCTGTATCGAACGCGAACGGGAACCGCAGACGGTTTTTACGCGCGAATCGGTCTCCGAGGCGATATTTAACCACCACTACGACCTCGTCATCGAGGAGCGTCCGGAGGGCGTGCGCCTGTACGGACACCAGGACAACTACCTCGTCGACGAGCTCGAAATCCTGTTCTCTATGCGCGACCGTGATACGGAACTCGAAGTCGTACGATACAGCAATCAGGGATTACCATGAGACGACTCCTTATTGCGCTTCTCTGCACGGCCCTCCTTACCGGAGTAGTCTATTTAACGGTAAGTCACCCGGAGACGACCGATCCGACCCTTTACTCGCTATTTACCCAAGTCGCCGCCGAAGAGACCGGTGCGCAGAACATCGTCGCCGCGATTCTGCTTAACTACCGCATGTACGACACGGTTTTTGAGGCGATGATTCTGCTGACGTCCGTCATGGGGATGCTTCACTTTCTCGCAGTAAAACCTCACGGGGAAGACGATGATGAGTGAGACGTCGCCGATTATTTCCAAAATGACGGGTCTCTTGTATCCGTTTATCGTCCTTTTTGGATTTTACATCATCGTAAACGGACACAACTATCCGGGAGGCGGTTTCCAGGGCGGTTCGGTTATTGCGGCGTTGTTTATCGCGCGTTACCTCGTCCTACCGATTGAGGATCTCAGCATGCATGCGCTCCACTACGTGGAGAAGGGTTTTCTCGTGCTCCTGATCATCGTACCAATTCTGTTTATCTTTTCCGGGCTGCACATTGCGCTCCCGCGGTACAACGAGGCGTACTTAATTACGATGAATTTCCTGATCGGCCTCAAAGTGAGTCTGGGACTGACGATAATTGTTTTTCGATTTGGCTTTTTTCGCGAGTAGCAGGGGGAGTCGTGGAGTGGTTTGACAGCAGCTATTTGAGTCTCGCACTCTTTTTCGCGGGTCTCTACGGAGTACTCACGCAGCGCAACGTTATCAAAACGATCATCTCAATAAACATTATGGACGCCTCGGCGATTCTCTATCTGATCACCGCAAACCTGATCCCCGCGAGTGTCCCCCCGATCATCGGGAATGAACCTAGTCTGATGGCGGATCCCCTTCCTCAGGCGCTGATGATTACCGCGATCGTGATTGGGGTGTCGGTGACTGCGATGTGTCTTGCCCTTTTTATGCGTATGGCGCATCGCTACGGTACGTCGGACTGGGAGAAAATCGTGCACAGGTTGGAAGACTAACTCGGTGGCGTGGTTACAAAACTTTCCGATCCCGGCTCTGTACGTTTTGGTTCTTCTGCCGGTGCTCATCGGTGCCGTCGGCTACTTCACGCCTCGACGGATATTCCGCGTAATTGTCGTTTTATTCGGGCTCGTCATGATCACTCTGACGGCCAGTTTATTCTTACAAGTTCGAATTTCCGGAAACGTCATCCAACAGGTTGCGGGCTGGCCGAGCCCAATTTCAATTACGCTGCGGATCGACCAGATCAGCGCGCCGCTGCTCTTACTGACCAACGTCCTTTTCTTTCTCTTTTTCCTGTTTAGCGTTCGCGCAGGCTTTCTCGACAACGCGTTTCAGTTTCTCTTTATGCTCATGCAAACCGCCGTTCAGGCGATGTTTCTCTCGTGGGATCTTTTTAATATCTACGTGGTGATGGAAGTCGGAATGCTCGTCGTCTGCATTCTCATCATGTACAAGCGCGAGCATCAATCCGTGTACGACGGGATGATGTACTTGATGATCAACTTCCTCGTTATGGCGTTTATGATCCTCGGCCTCGGATATCTCTATCGTTTGACCGGCGTCCTTGACTTTGCGGCAATGCGCGAAAAACTCAGCCAACTCAACGACCCACGCGCGGCGGTTCTTCCATATGCGATGATTATGACGGTCATCGCGCTCAAGGCGGCACTTTTTCCGCTTTTTAGCTGGCTCCCGCGAGCGCATGGCGCGCCAAGCGCACCCGGAATAATTTCCGCCGTCTTGTCCGGCTTACAGGTAAAGATCGGCGTGTATCTTCTCGTGCGCCTGCAATGGGTGTTTGAGCCCGTTATCGATCTCGGGGTTTTTTTCGCGGTGCTCGGCTTTGTCACCGCCATTATCGGCGTGATTCTCGCGTTGGCGCAGAATAACATCAAACTCCTTCTCGCCTACTCCACCGTGTCTCAAATGGGCCTCATTGTCCTCGGCCTCAATGCGGGAACGCCGCAAGCGTATTGGGGCGGAATGTATCATATAATCAACCACGCGTTGTTCAAGGGTCTGTTGTTTATCTCGGCGGGTGCGATAATCGACTCGTATGAAACAAAAAAGCTCCGTGAAATCCGCGGCGTGTTTCGTCAGATGCCGGTTCTCGCGATCGCGGCGTTTGCCGGCGTCCTCGGGATCATCGGGACGCCGCTCTTCAACGGGAGCGTATCCAAATACCTCATTCAAGAGGGCATCGGCGGTGATCTTTCCGGAATCGCTCTCTTTGTCTCCAATCTCGGTACGGTGACCGTGTTCGTGAAATTCGCACAGATCTTCTTCGGAAGACCGTCCGCTGACAGTCGGGATCGCTCAGATCCGTTTATGAACGTCGTTGCTCTTTGTCTCGGCGTTCTCTGTTTGCTGGGCGGGTTGTTTGGAGGACAAGCGATTCGCGTTCTGTTCGGCGAGACCTGGTCTATATCGGGAGCATTCGAGACCGAAAAAGTCGCATTGTTTGTACTGGCGCTTGTAATCGGCGTGTCCGTTTATCGGTGGATCCTGCCGCTCATCGCTCCGGCTTTGGAAAAGCTACGGACAAGGAAACTCTACTTTACTCACGTTGGGATGCTCATTACGCTCTTCTTTGCTACGCTCACCGGCGTCGCCTGGGCGTGGGCGTAGGAAGCGCTCAGAACGCATGAGTAAAAAGCTCTGTAAATGGTCGAAACATAAGATCGAGAAACGAGTCAAAAAACTCGTTGAGGCGACAAACGAACAGCGCTACCTCTGTAAAAAGTGCGCGCGGGTCGCCAATTCCCAGAAATACCTGTGCAAACCGAACTTGATACGACCCGAGTAAACGGGATCATACTCTCTTTGTAATCGCAATTTTTGCGTTGCCCAACGAGCTTTACGGTGAGTGCGCCCGTTTTGCCAAGGATTGTAAGGCACGGACGGCGGCATCTGCGCGGTCGGCGGAGACAAACACGTGGTCGTGGTAGTAGGCGGCGATCACATTGGCACTTATGCCCTCGTCTGCGAGCCGCGTCGAAACCGCAGCGGTGAGGCCGACGGCAGCGAGGCTCGAGTGAACGCTTAGTACGATTCGCCGAAACACGCCGTCGTAGGGTATGTTTGCATCATCGGCCGTTTTTCTATTGACGACTAAAGTGAGGCCTTCGTCCTCGACAAAGCTTGCGAGCGGCGACAGATGGAGGTGTTCTTGAAGTGGTCCGCTCACCGTGCAGAAGACCCAGTCCTCCGGAGCCAACACGGGGCGCAACTCAGATAGAATCCGGTCGAGTTCTCGTATCCCGGCCATATTTGGTTCCCTCTTTCTATTCCTCTAGCAGCGTTTGGATTCGTTCCATGCTTGAGAGAGAGACCTTTGAGAGGTTCTCGAGTTCATCGGTTATCTCAGCGACGGCGCTCACAATGCCATCGGCCGCTTGGTCGACGATCCCGTGATGCTCGGTCATCGAATGGGTTGCCTCGAGAAGCTCCTGTCCGCCGATAGACATCGCCTCGAGCTGTTCGATGATTTCGCGCATCGCCGCCGCCAGATCACCAAACTCAGCGAGCGTCTTTTCGACAAACTGGGAGGAACGACGCGCGATTACACCAGACTCACGGGCGCTTGATTCGACATTGTGCATCGACTCGACGATATCATGGACGTTGTTGGTTGCCGCCTCGGCAAGCGACTTTACCTCACCGGCGACGACCTGAAATCCTTTTCCCGCACTACCCGCTCGCGCGGCCTCAATCGCGGCGTTTAGCGACAACAGCTTGGTCCGATCGGCCACATCCTCGATCATGGCTACCTGCGTGGCGATACGCGCGATGTTCTCTTCGACCTGCGAAGTCGCCGCAGACGTCGCCCGGACATCAGCGACGCCCTGTTTGGCCTCCTCCGCCATTGCATCGATCGATTCACGTTTGTCGGCCGAGACACGTGACACGTTTTGCATCGTCGCCGCCATCTCCTCAATTGCCGCGGAGGACTCGACCAGGGCCGAAGACTGCCCTTCGATACTCGTCTCGACCTCGGAGCTCGCCATGCTTATGCGGGTCAGAATCAGCATCACCTGCTCAATCCCGTTGTGCAGATTTCGGAACTGGTCGGCGATCTCGAGCATGGCCTTGTGGCGAAAGAGGTGGCAGTTTCCCGGTTTGTTAAGGCCATTGAAGATCGCCACAGCCATCTCTCGACAGTCGTTATACCCACATGCGGGACAATGGAGGTGATCCTCCGGCTTCGATTTGAGCAATGCATCGTATATCGATGAAAGCTCCGAATCATTCGGCGTCCTGATCACGGCAGAGTCGGAGCGGTCAACGTAGCCCCGTTGGTAAAGATCACTGCGCCAGTACGGTGCCAGTACCTGATCAAACGAGCCTCCGCGCCTGCGACCACGGATCGTTTTTGCATATGTCGCTCGCGCCTCCCGCATACGTTCGTTGATATGGTGCTCGATTTCATCGAGCGGCGCGTCCTGGCTGTTGGTCCCCGGTCCGCCGTTACATCCTCGTTCGCAGTTGAGACAATCGACGAGCGCCGGGTTGTACCCTTTTTCGATCATTTCCGGTAGAGACTCAAGATAGCCATACACGAGGTCCGGCCCTTCAATTTTGCGGATACTGGGGACGAGGTCGGGTCGTTCGCGTTCAATCGTCTGAAGCAGCCCACCCGGCGTTGAAAACAAGACGGCCCGCTCCGCAGGGGGATTTACAAAATCGACCTCCGGATACCTGCCAAGGTCGATCGATTGCGCGTCGATGTAATCGGCGATCTCCGCGTACGTCACGTTAAAATCGCCGAGTCCGGTCTCGTCAAACTCTCGGCGCTTGGCCAGACATGGCGACAACACGACGACCTCGGCGTCGTCGTACTCCGGATAGTACTCTCGGATCATCTTAATCGTGTGAACCATCGGGCTATCCGCCGGTGCGAGATATTTCAGGAGCTCCGGTTTGTAGGTTTCGATGTAGCTTACGATCGCCGGGCACGGTTGAGCGATCAACGTCGGTTGCTTTGATACCTTCAGGTACTCCAGATACGACTTTACCGTCAGTTCGGCACCAAAGCTGACGTCGAATATCGCCTCCACGCCAAGCGTTTGCAACCAACCAAACAGGCGGTGATACGTCCCGGGGAAGTTCGCGGCGATTGCGGGCGCCGCATTCGCGATTAGGCGGCGATCCTCGCGGACGGCGGCGAGAAAATCGTCCAAATCGTCAACTCGAAAACGCGCACCGTGTCGACATCCGGCGATGCAGTTGCCGCAGCCGATACAGAGGTCGTGGTGTATCTCTACCGTTTCACCGCTGCCATCCATACATACCTTTACGGGACAGACCGAAATGCACATATGACAATTCACGCATTTTGTTGACTCGACACCTATGACAGCACGTACACCCACCCTATCACTCCTACACTGTTAGAATTGTGTTAATGCAATTTTATTATGACGGACGTCACGTAATATTGCAAATGTAACTTTAATAAAAACGTTTTTCCTATAAACGGATTTAATTTCTCATTAATCGGATCTTATTCTATGACTGTCCACAACGATTTAAATGTGCAATCGTCTCTCACGTGAAGCCCACAAACAGCGCGGCACTGTGGTTGGTCGCCGGAACGATGTTTTCGGTCGGGATGCAGATGGCTGAAACCGGAGTAACCCTGCTACATGTTTCGCGCGAGTTGAGTCTTTCTGCGGCTCAAGAAGGTCTGATCGTCTCAAGTCGATTTGTCGGGGGTATCGTCGTCGGCCTTATCCTTTGGACACGCCGTGAGGTTGTCCCGATCAGGCCGACGTTGTTGATCGCCAACGCCGTTGTCGCCATCAGCGGTGTGCTCCTGCTCATCCCCGGATTGGAATCGCTCCTCGCGGTCTCCGCGCTTCGCGGTCTCGTCGCGGGATTTGTAATCCCTCTCGCGGGAATGTTCTCCTCCTTACAACGTCGTTGGCGCCCTGGTTTTGTCGCGGCGCTCACCAACGCCGCGCTCAGTTTTGGACTCTTTGCCCTCGCGGCCGTCGGAACCGTGCTGGGCTTTTTACGCGGAATGGAGGTTCCGTGGCGGGTATACTGGGTCGCCGGTCCCATTGTTGCCATCGCCAGTATCCTGGTCGGATCGTTTGCGCGGATCGCGACGCCAAGCGCCCAACGACGGAAGAATACACAAGGAGCTCTCCGACTCCTCGTTTCCGAGACGTCCTGGCGGTTTACGACGATCGGTTTTTTTATGGTTGGGATCGAAGCGTCACTGTTTGGATTGCTACCGGCGGTATCCGCCCGGGCGGCGATTACGGGCCCACAGCTCGCCGAAGTGTACGCCCTTGCGGTGTTGGGAGGTGTGTTGGTGGGTCGTCTCTCGTCCACCGCGTGGCTACCGTTATTTCATCCCGCGATGATCGTAAAAAGCTCTGTGCTCGTGCTCGCGACATTTGGAACGATATGGTGGTCCGGGGTGCTATCGCCGCTGATCTCTCTCTTTTTTGTAGGCTTGGGAACTTCGGTCCTGTTTCCCTCAACTCTCGCGCTCATAATCGCGCGGCTGGGTGTGCATGCGCCGCGTACGATCGCGGCGACCGGTTGGAGTGGCGGCGTCGGCGGGACGCTCGTTCCGCTCGCGATCTCGCGAACGTTTCTGGCATCCTCGTCACCGATAAATCTGTGGTTTGTGCTCCTCGGCGCACTCCTTCTGTTGTTTCTCCTGCTTCCGCGATCGAGCACCACTTGAGACGACGTATTGATCGATCACTCGGATTTTCGTGATCAGAGCAAACGGATCTCTATGGAGAATCAGGTTGAGTCACGTAGTCGTGGACAAACGTTAGGTCGGTCGTTTCGTCGTGGGCCATGAGCGATACAAAACTCGCCGGCGCAACAAAGAAACGCTCCGCTATCCGCTCTTCGATCAATGTACAGCCGTTGGCGACGTCGTCGGTATCACGGAGGAGCGCCTCGGTCCGACAATGTAACGAATCTACTACCCGCTCGGGAACGAGGGTGATCCGCAGTTTCTCCGCCGTTGTTATCGCCAGTGAGCTGACAGTCTCGCCGTACGCTTTGGTCACGCCAAGAACGGAGTATAGAAAGACCGCGGCACGCCCGATTTTTGGATCGTGAAGAACGATATCCACGTCCCCAAAATAGCGAGACAGCGCAGAGCGATCGGCGGCAAAGTAAAGGGCAAATAGCGGATAGAGCCAGGACCCGGCAATCGAAAGGCGTCGGGTACCGTTGGTATAAAGGTCAAGCATAGCAAATCCGGCGAATCGATCCTTCCGTAGGGGCGTCGACGTTTAGCCCGTCGCGCTGAGAAAAGCGAACGGAGCTAAGCGGTAGATTCATGGCGCTTTTCCGGAGATAAACGCCTCCAACCCGTGCAACTGTTCCTCGCTTCCGAGGGCGATAATCCGGTTACCGGCGTGCACGGGAACTGTGGAGACGACCGCCCGCGTCGCGTCGGTCCTCATCCGCCCGCCCTCATCGGTGATCGCCAGAACGATCGCGCCTGTGTGTTGCCCAATGTCAGCTTCTCGCAACGTCTTATTGACCAACGGGGATTTAACCGGAATGACAAACTCCTCCATGCGCATCGAAACCGCGCTGTCGTCGACGATAACGTCGAGAAAGCTGACGACTGAGGGCCTGAGAATTGAGTATGCGATGCGGCGACCGGCGATCTGAGACGGGGTAATTACCCGCGTTGCGCCCGCGCGTCGGAGCTTTACGGCCGCGCTTTCGTCGGACGCCTTGGCAATTATCGAGAGATTCGGATTCATTTGTCGGGCCGTGAGCGTCACAAAGACGTTGTCGGCATCGGCCGGCAGGACCGCGATAAGACCTCTGGCCTCGGCGATTCTCGCCCCGGTTAGTACGCTCTCCTCAGTCGCGTCGCCACCGACAAAGACAATTTCGTCGAGATCGGCGAGTTCGGAATTTTCGGGATCGCGATCAACGACGACGTACGGGGTTCGGGATCGTCGGAATTCAATGGCGACTTCGCGTCCGATATCACCGCAACCGGTGATAATGTAGTGATTCTTCATCCTTTGAAGACTGCGATGCATACGACGCTCCTTTACCGCGACCAGAATCTGACCGCCAAACAAATAACTGACGATTGCCGAGAAAGCGTATCCGACCGTGGCGACGCTAAAAACGAGGTAGGTAATTGTGAACACTCGCCCAGGAGCGGAAAGCGGTCGGACTTCGCCAAAGCCGACGGTCGTCAGCGTGATGATCGCCATGTAGAGGCCTTCGCCGATCGACCAGCCCTCGATAATCGCGTACCCGGCAGTACCACCGGTGACGACTACAATCACGAGAATAAAGGCGGTTAGAAATCGAATCCGTGTATCCTGCATTTTCCTATACCGTGCCGCGCCAACAGAGACCGTCAGACATAAGTTTCGGCCGAGACGCTCTCCTCCTTCGATACGCGATCGAGAAGCGCGACCGGAAACTCTGCAAGGACAGATCCCACCGCGATTTCGCCGTTAACGGCCTCAAATACACGCCCCGTAAAGAGATCACGATAAGGGCCGTCCTCGGCCACGTGGAGCATTGTATCATCCCAGCCGTCGGGGATTATCGAATCGCCGGCGCTCAAGAGGGGCGCCGTGAGACGTGGAACTATAACGATCGCTTGACTCGACCGCACATAAGCAACGATTCGCTGAGTCTCGCGTCCGGAAACGTCGATCGCTTCGTATTCGCCCGATGCAAAGGTATCGGGGTACATCGATCGATATCGGAGCGTTTTACTAAGGACATACATCTTGATTCCGCCCTCGCGCCAGTTGCGTGTAAAATCCTCGTACGGTCTCGCTTGAGAGTCGATCTCGCTCAGTATCTTTTTCCTTGCGGCAAAATCAACGGGACGTCGATTATCGGGATCAACCAGACTCAAATCCCACAGTTCGGTCCCCTGGTAGGTATCCGGAACTCCCGGGCTCGTTAGTTTTAAGAGGGTCGCGGAGAGTGAATTAACGACTCCGGGACGAATGATCGTTTCGACCAGGTCGAAGATCGTGCGGAGCATCACTGTGTTGCCCCGCGACGTCAGCAGGCTGCGGATGTAGTGCTCAGTCGCCTTTTCGTAGGCCTCGTCGATATTGGTCCAACTCGTCGATACTTTACTCTCTCTGAGCGCTTTGATCGCATAGGCTACGATCCTCTCTGCAAATTCGTCTAGTCGTTCGTAGTCGGGTGGCTCGAGGACAAACGGCCAACTTCCAACGATCGTTTGGTATACGAAGTAACGGTCGTTGCGACTCGGGGCTCGTTCGCCCTCGAGCTCGGTGAGGTATAGCTCACCGTACTCTTCCAGTCTCCGGATTGTATCTGCCCAAACTTCGGGTACCTCGCTGAGAACGTTGAGTCGCGCGCGGACATCTTCACCGCGTTTATGGTCGTGTGTGGCTGAGGCAACCATCGAGAACGGGAAACGATTCAGGCGGTTTCGATTAGCGATGTGAAAAGCCTGGGGCGAAGCGTAGAGTCTCTCCGGGTCCCCACCGACTTCATTTCGACTTATCAGTCGGTGGTAACGATAAAACGCGGTGTCCTCGACCGATTTTGCGGTAACCGGCGAGGTAAACTGTTGGAACTTCATCGCCAGCGCCGCCACTTCGCGACGACGGAACACCCGCGGGGTTTCTTTGATAATCTCGGTCGTCAGAACAGAACGGACAAAATCAAACACGCTCCGGTCAGCCATCGTTGAGGTCTTCTTTGCCTGGGCTACAGCCCAATCGATGTACTTACGGTCTTCCTCATTACAACCGCTTTCGTCCACATAGGTCCGATACACGGGGAATCGGGTCGCAATCTCGTACAACGCACGACGCAAGCCGCCTCGAGAGTAATCACGGGTGTGGCGGCTTTGTTTGGCGAGGTGATTAAACTGGTTAGCGAGGACGTTTAGCTCGCTCAGCAGCGTCTCGTTCATAATGCGATGCTTGCACTCGACGACGATCTCGGCGAAATCCACGTTACGGCCCACAAAGTCGCAATACACACGATCCAGCGCCATTTCGCTATCCGGAGAGGTCAGGAGTTCGCCGACAAGCGCAAGAAAATCGTATCCGGTCGTGCCGCTCACCGGCCAGCTCTCTCTTAACTGCTCGTGGTGGGCGAGAATCTTCTCGACAACAACGTAAAACGGCTGCGCAACCGACGTTTCGTACCCGGAAGCGCCCTGGAGCAGGTCGGAACCGATCATCCGTAGACTCGCCGCTTCCTGCAATTGATAAAGATATCGAAGAGGATCGCGGAGACCATCGATGTGGTCCAGTCGGAGTCCCTGGATCATACGATCCTGAACGAGTTGGAGGATGAGGTGGTGAGTAAGGCTCATGACCTCCGGTTCCTCGACGCGGATACCGGCGAGATCGTTGATATCGAAGAATCGCCGGTAGTTAATCTCATTGGCCGCGACGCGCCAGTACGAAGGTCGATAGGCCTGGCGATCGAGAAGGCGATGTAGTCTGTTAAAACTCTGTGGATTCGATCGATCACCGGCAAAGGAACGGCAGGCCTCGCGACAGGCCTCCGCCGCGTCCCGATCGCGCAGCGCGAGACGCGACAACGCCCCTTTGAGTTCTTCCGCGCGCTTCTGAACACCGGTTTGCGACTGCCGGCTACGCGGTTTTCGACCCAGTTGCGCAAACTGCCCGATCAGCGGCCGGAGCGCGGATTCGGCGAGCGGATGCAGCTCGAGTCCGGCGGAAAGAATGTCGCCGTAGTCAAACGGAGAGATTGGAAATCGGTGCTGATAGTAGAACACGCTAAAGGTTCCGTCGCTCTCGCTAAACCGTAGCGACAGCTCTCCGTTGTTTAAGATCGTCCCGTAGCGTTCGCCGAGTACGGGCAACAGGACCTTCCCTTTTAAGCTCTGCTCGGCAGATTCCCAGTCGATATCAAAAAAATCAGCGTAAGGTGACGCCTTTCCCCACTCGAGCACGTGCAGCCACCACGCGTTGTCGTCGTACCCGACGCCCATATGATTGGGGACAAAATCGAGTATCAGACCCATGCCGTAGTGATGGAGTTCGTCGACAAACGCCTGTAACGATACGCGGTCACCAATCTCTCGATTGATCGTGTTGTGATCAACGATGTCGTAGCCGTGGGCCGACCCGGGGCGAGCCTGCAGGATGGGCGAAGAGTACACGTGACTGATTCCGAGTCCGGCCATGTACGGGACGAGAGCGCGGGCGTCGTCAAAGGTAAATCCGCTGTGAAACTGAATCCGCATCGTTGCTCGTGGGTACGGTGGGGGTCCGGTTGCGGTCAGCGGTGCGGGACGTTTATCCATCGTTTGCTCCTCCCTCAAGCGTCACAATCACCGACCAAGGATCGATCAGGTCACCGGGACGTACGGGTCGCCGCGTATCGGCGGACGAGAACACGATCTCGCTCGTCGTTGATGGCGGGAACGATGGGATTACTCGCGGAGTATCGGTCAGGTTGTAGATCATAACCCACGCTACGTCGTTTCCCGCCGGCCAGGAGATCCTCATCGCGGAATCGGAATCCCCAAAGAACGCGCCTGAGGTCATTGAAGAAAGCAGAGGGACGAGTCGCGACCGGCGGATCGCCAGTAAGTCCTGGATATGGGTAAACCTTGATTGGGCGGATCTCTGGTCGGAACCCGACCATTCGATCCGTGAGGCGGTAAACGTTCTGAGGTCGTTTGGATCCGGTATCGTAGCGCGGGTCGTGGGATCGGAAAATGCCGAGAAAACGGTAAACTCTCTTCGTCGCCCTTCACAAACGGCGTCCGCGAGGTCGCCGTCAAAATCACAAAAAAACAAAAACGGTGATCGGCTGGCTATCTCCTCACCCATAAACAATAGCGGAATCTGAGGCGCAAGGAGTATAAGCGCGTAAATCGCGTCGATAATACGGGGTTCTCGGGCTAAAATGCCAAGCCGCTCACCGAACGCGCGGTTTCCGATCTGATCGTGGTTTTGACAGAACGAGACAAATGATGTCGGAGAGAGTCCGCCGGACGAAGTGCCGCGCGATTCCCCATTACGGAACGTCGATGCTTGGCCCTGAAAAAAGAAGCCCTCGGCAAGCGTTTTGGCAATGTCACAATGGGGGTCGTCGCTGTAGTCCCGATAGTAGCCCTCGTCTTCTCCGGTCACCAGGACATGGATGAGGTGATGCAGGTCATCGTTCCATTGCGCGCTCGCAAACTCCAATCGATCGACGTCGTTATCCTCGTTCTCTAAGACGACGTGAAGCTGACGGCCGGTCGTTCGTTCTCGCGCGCTCGACTGCATCGCCGCTCCCAACTGGTCGACAAAATGCGGCTCGGATTTATCGTAGATAGCGTGGACTGCGTCGATTCTCAGACCGTCAAATCCGTAGACCTGCGTCCAGAGCGTGGCGTTCTCGAGAAAAAAGCGGCGCACCTCGGGTACGGCAAAGTCGATTCCCACTCCCCACGGCGTTTGGACTTTCTCGGTAAAGAACGGATCAGCGTACAGGTGCAGGTAATTTCCCTCGGGGCCAAAATGGTTGTAGACGACGTCGTGAAACACCGTGAGTCCGAGCCGATGGGCGGTAGATATCAGCTCAACGAGATCGGTCGGGGCACCGTACGCCGCGGCCGGAGCAAACGGCAACACTCCGTCGTAGCCCCAGTTTCTCGACCCCGGGAAAGCCGCGAGCGGCATCAGTTGGACCACGGTGATCCCCAGATCACGAAGCCGTTCGAGATGATCGGCGACCGCTGCATACGTACCTTCCGGCGAGAACGTCCCGACGTGGAGCTCGTAGATCACGCTCTCTTCCCATCGTCTGCCAATAGTCCGCGAATCCAGAGCTGCGGCGATAGCCTTGAGATCGACGAGTTCACTTGGTCCGTGCACCCCTTCCGGCTGGAATCGTGAAGCGGGATCGGGAACATCGACGTTTCGATCAATTCTATATTGGTAGCGCGTACCGGGACCAAATGGAAGAAGCTCCGAGATGTACCAGCCATCGGCTAAGCGGGGGAGTTTGACGACGGTTTGCTCGTTGTGGCCAGCTGCCGGTATCTCCGTGATCACGAGATCTACACGACGAGCGGTCGGGGCCCAGAGTCGGAATCGCGTTCCATTCGGCGTTACATCCGGTCCAAACAAATAGCTTTCCGGGAGATTCGGCGTCGTCTCGCTCAAGTCGCGCCGCGCTCCATCTTGTAAAGCTGTGCAGAGCGTGAGCTGAGGCGCACCGTACTCCCGGCCTGCAACGGCTCCGATACCGGTTCCGCCTTCGAAGTATCGATACCCCCGTTTGGTTCTGCCGTGTCCAGAACCCGCGTCCAGCAACAGCCGTAACCGTCGGAAGGAAGAACCCACGGCGTATCATCCGCGCCGGCGTTTAGGAGCAATAAAAAGCTGTCGTCGGATTCAGGTTCACCACGTAAGGTGAGAAATCGCGATCCGGCTTCGCCACTCATAAGCACGCCGATGCTTCTCCGCTCCGCGTCCTGCCATTCTTCGGTCGAGATCTCCCTGCCGTCGGCAGTAATCCAGCTGACGTCCTTTACGTCCGTGTCGGGGATAAAGTCACCATGAAAAAAGCGCGAACGACGAAAAACGATGTGATCACGACGAAGCTTTACGAGAAAGCGAAAGAACGGCAGGAGCTCGCTATCGACAGATTCCCACGACATCCAACTTATCGCATTGTCCTGGCAGTATGCGTTGTTGTTTCCACCCTGGCTGCGTCCGGCCTCGTCACCGGCGGTCACCATCGGCACGCCCTGAGACAACAGGAGTGTGACCAGAAAGTTGCGCGTCTGCTTGCGCCTGAGTTCGACAATATCCGCGTCCGTCGATGGCCCTTCTACGCCACAGTTCCAACTGATGTTGTTATTTGATCCGTCGGCGCCGTTTTCGCCGTTGGCGTCGTTGTGCTTCTCGTTGTAACTCACGAGGTCGTTGAGCGTAAATCCGTCGTGGGCGGTGACGAAATTGATGCTTGCCCACGGACGGCGACCACGGCGCTTAAACAGATCGCTCGATCCGGAGACACGCGACGCGAGTTCGGGGATCTGTCCAGGATCTCCTCGCCAAAATCGCCGAACCGTATCGCGATAGCGATCGTTCCACTCGCTCCAACCCGGTGGGAATCCGCCGACGCGATAGCCGTCGGGACCGGTATCCCAGGGTTCGGCGATCAGCTTTACCGCAGACAACACGGGATCTTGCGCTACGACGTCGAGAAATCCCGCATGTTGATCGAACGAGCCCTCGACGCGCGCCAACGTTGTTGCCAGATCAAACCGAAATCCGTCTACGCGCATCTCTTCAACCCAATACCGCAGCGAATCAGTGACCATACGAAGAACCTGGGGATGCCGCAGTTCCAGGGCGTTTCCGGTACCGGTAAAGTCATTGTAGTACCGGGGATCATTCTCCATGAGGTAATAGTACGAGCGGTTATCGATCCCACGAAAACAGAGCGTCGGACCGAGATGGTTTCCTTCAGCGGTGTGATTGTAGACGACATCGAGAATCACCTCGATTCCTTCGTCGTGCATCACCTGAACAAACGTCTTAAACTCGCGGATGCCTTCTCGGCCAAGATATTCCGGCTGGGGCGCAAAGAAGGCGATAGAGTTATACCCCCAGTAGTTATCCAGACCGCGCTCTTTGAGGTGCCGATCGTGAACAAAGGCGTGGACGGGCATGAGTTCGATGGCCGTCACTCCCAGGTCACGAATATAGCGAACTATCTCTGGATGACTCATCCCGCCGAACGTACCGCGGTCCTCTTCCGGGACTTCCGGGTGCCGCATCGTAAACCCACGTGGGTGTAACTCGTACAACACGCTCTGTTCCCACGGTATCCGTGGGTGACCGATCTCTCCCCAGGTGAATGCCGGATCAATCACGCGACACTTGGGCATGTATGGCGCGCTATCGCGGGTGTCAAAACTCAGGTCGGCGGTATCATCGCCAACGATGTACCCGTAATGGGCGTCGTTCCAGCGGATCCGACCACCAAAATCCTTGGCGTAGGGATCGAGCAACAGCTTATGGTGGTTGAATCGATGTCCTTCCGACGGTTGATAGGGTCCGTATACACGGTATCCGTATAACTGCCCGGGCCGAACGTCGGGGAGATATCCGTGCCAAATCTCATGTGTGTACTCGGGCAAGGTTATCGAAGCGATTTCCCGCTCGCCCGTTTCGTCGTACAAGCACAGATCAACACGCTCGGCATAGGCCGAAAAAAGGGCAAAATTGGTCCCACTTCCGTCCCAGGTAGATCCCAGCGGATACTCCTGGCCCGGCCACATCCGAATCGGCGTTTCCAGAGACATCCACGACAGCATAGGGAGCGACCTCCTTTGAAGCAACCCTTCGTTTTGAGTACCATGACGAAAGGTCAGGCATGCATAACTCACGCGACTGGTACAAAGACGCCGCCGGCGACACGCTCCCCGAACTGGAACTGTCAGTTCGGGATTGGTACTCGATGAGTCCGGCACTCCAGAAGGCACTTACGCAATCCGTAATCGGTCGATTTACGACCGTTCAACGCTGGTTTCGCGAGAAGTCTCTTGTAATCCGCAACGTAAGCTTGATTGACTGGATCGGAATTGAAAGCAACAACGATCGTACCTGGCTCCTCGTTGTTGAGGTCGACTTTTCGCTCGACAAACCGCCAACGTACGCGATTCCGGTCGCGGCCATATTTGGAGATCGCGCCCGGGAGATCGAGTTTGATTCGGCCCTTGCCACCATAGACGGGCCCGACGGTTACGGCGTTCTGTACGACGGCATGTACAGCCCGGCGTTTCGACGACAGCTCGTTCGTATTCTCGCCTCGGAAGAAGAAGTAAAAGGGAAAACCGGATCGCTTACGATTAAGCGCGGGCACGCGCTCCGTCGTTTTGCAAACCTCGATGAGATCGCCCGATCGAGTCGCGTACTTAGTGTCGAACAGTCAAACAGCTCGATTTTGTACAACGACGCGTTGTTTTTTAAGATGTATCGGAAACTGGAATCCGGCATTAATCCGGATGTTGAGCTCCTGCGCTACCTCTCGGAGTCCGGCGGATTTAACAACGTTCCCCCATACGTCGGATCTATCGACTACGTCGCGACGAACGGCGATAACAGAGCGCTCGGTCTGTTTATGGCATTTGTGCCGAATCACGGCGATGCGTGGAGTTATGCAACAAAAGCCGTGGATCGTTACTTTGAACGACTGATCGAAGTCGAACAGACGATCGATACAGAGCCGCCCCGACCGACCAATAAGCTCGGGACTTCGATCGCCAATGTCGCGGAGGACTTCCGTGCCCTTGCCGGTGACTCGTTTATCGAGATGATGTCGTTACTTGGAACACGAACCGCCGAGCTCCATCGCGCCCTCGCCACGGATCTCGACCGCTCCGAGTTTAGGCCGGAGCCGTTTTCTGAGAGCTACCAGCGGTCGGTTTATCGGTCGATACGGGACCTGTATCATCGCGTCACCGAAATCGCAAAAGGGTCTTTAGCAGACGCCGATCGACGAACACAAAATCCGATCAACGATTTTCTCGCCCTCGAAGATGTCGTTCTCGATCGCTTGTCGTCGATCATCTCGATGAAGATCGCCGCGGAAAAAACAAGAATCCACGGTGACTATCATCTCGGTCAGGTGCTCTTTACGGGTCGAGATTTTATGATCATCGATCTCGAGGGCGAGCCGGCGCGAACCCTCGAAGAACGTCGCCTGAAGTTTAGCGCGCTGCGTGACGTCGCTGGTATGCTGCGCTCGTTTCACTACGCGATCTCGAGTCGCTACCGAGCTCACATTGATCTGCAGCCGGAAAACGAGACGATACTAACGCCCTGGGTTTCCGCCTGGTACGAGTGGGTCCGGGCGGTGTTTCTCGATGCCTACCTCAAAGGCGTAGCTAACGCGACCTTTATCCCGTCGGACGATCACGAAGTTGCCACACTCCTCGATGTTTTTGTCCTCGAAAAAGCGATTTACGAGGTCGGGTACGAGATTAACAACCGCCCGGATTGGCTACCAATACCGCTTGACGGCATTCGCTTTGTATGTGGACGTAGTTAGCGGTCGGACGGGCACGCCTACGGCGCCGATTCAGGGGCCGCGCTTTCGATAAGTCGAAACTCCGGCATCTCCGGAAGAGCACCACCGGCGATTCCGCCAATCGAACCCCACATTCCCGCCATGGCGCGCGCGGCTCGATCGACCTGCTTCTCGCGCTCTTTCCAGCGTTTTTCAAACGCCCGCCGTTCTTCGGCGACTGAGTTTTTCATGGCGAGAAGTGATTCCAACGCGGCGCTAAATTGGTGCCGAAACTCCTGCCCCGTCAGGTACTCGTATAGTAACGTCGCCTTATCGACCGCGTTCTGCTGCGTCTCGCGCGCTCGATCAACTTGAACGAGGGCGTATCGCAACACCGAGGTGATCGTCGACACCATGTCAAAGCTGCAGACCCAAACACCGGAGATTTGCATAGCTCCGCTACTCCCCGGCATCTCTTGCGGGAGGGCTGTCGTGACAAGAACGGCGAGATCGGCGTGAGCGTCGCGCTGATCGTCGCGTAGTTTCTCAAGCCATCCCCGCGAAAAGCTCTTTGTCCGCTTGCTTTCGTAAATAATCGTTCCAAGTGCCCCGCGAGAGGTCCCGGCGACTTCAAGAATACAATCGGCGCCCCGAATTCCTTTGGGGACCTCGACAACACGATCGTCGGGGAAATCGCTGCGCAGCAATTGCTCGAGGGCGAGTTCCTGGACCTCGCCCTGAATCTGCATCGAACCCTGCTCGGCTTTTTGTTTCCACTCGGAGACTTGTCGTCGAAAATCGTCTATCTGCTTTTCCTTCTCGGCGATCTTTAGCTCGTACTCGCTCATCGCGCGCTGTCGGGCTGTCTCCTCCGCTTGTCTCGCCGCCGACGTCCGAGCACGCTCGAGTTCAAGGAGATGGTTCTGCTTCTCGAGTTCCTGGCGCCGCTTGAGTTGCTCGAGTTCGGTCTGGGCATGACGAGCGGCGGCAAGCTCGACGGAGAGTTCTTCGTTTTCTTTTGCGCGCGCGGCGATTGAGGCTTCGTATTCCTTGCGAACTCGAGCGCGTTCGGTCGAAACGGTCTCCTCGCGGAGCTTTTCGACGCGCTCGGCCACCTGTTTGTCGAGGGTAGACTGGGCTTGCTCAAGCGCCGCTTCCCGCTCAACGATCTCTCTGTCTCTCTCGAGATACTTGCCGGCGACCTCGCTTTCTATCTCACGGCGAATAGAACTTGCGACGGCCTGTTCAACATCTATTTCATACCCGCACTGTGGACAGGTGATCTTGTTTTCATTCAATCTAATGCTCCCCTCTGCGATCCTAACACAACCAACGAGTTTGCGCGTTTTCCCAACCGCCGGTCTGATATACTCATAAGGTGGACGGAGTTCAAATTGATTTGCTCATGGTCGGTCATAAACGTGCCATTTCCGCTCTGGGCGAGGATAGCGCAATCCACAAGGTCGCGGTCGATTATCGTGTCGCGGTTGGATTGGAAGGATTGCCGGGCGACGAACACGCCTACGTACACCATGGGGGCCCGCACAAAGCTCTTCTCCACTACGCATCGGAGCACTACGAGCTCTATGCCGCGCGCTTTACCGAGTTTGCCTGCGATCTTGGCGGAGAGCGAGGCGGTTTTGGCGAGAACATAAGCACGCGCGGCCTAAGCGAGGAGAATGTGTGTATCGGCGATCGCTATCGGATCGCGGGAAATAACGGAACGGACGGAATCGTCGTCGAGGTCTCGGGATTCCGGCAACCGTGCTACAAACTCGGATTTACGTCGGGAGTCCGCGAGCTGCCGCGCGTCATGCAGGACGAGGCGACTACCGGTTGGTTTTATCGAGTCATACAAACCGGGTCGATTGCGGCCGGCGATTATCTCAACCTCGTCGCACGCCCCTATCCCGACTGGTCGATAGCCCGGTTGATCCGCGCGGTCTACGGTTCCCCCGGCGACCACACCTTGCTTGGGGAAATACTGTCGATTCCGGTCATCGATCCGAGTTTTCGTACGACGATCGCGACACGACGTACAACCGGCGAAATCGAAGATTGGAACGCCCGGCTCTACGGAACGGGCTAACGCCGCCTCGTAAAGACAGCGGAGTTCATCAAATCTTCATTTGAATCCTGAGGTCAGAGCACCTATTTTTAAGCGATGAAACCGTCCAACAACGTGGAACGCGCTCGTTTCGCGCGTTTACTGTCTACTATTGCTATCGCGCTTGTGCTCATTCCGGTTTCGATCGAAGCCACGGAAACGATCGGGCGTTCGATCGAGGGCCGACCGATAAACGTCGACGTGATCGGCAACGGGCCGGTCGACGTCATCATCGTCGGCGGTATACACGGCGCGTATGAAGCAAACTCAATCGCCCTCGCCCGCCGCTTTGCCCGCTATTACCGGGAAAATCCGAGTGAGCTACCCGATCGATTCACGCTCCACATCATCGATAATATGAACCCGGATGGCCTGTACCGGATTACTCGCGGCGTGCCGATCGACGAGTTCGATTTCCAGAGCGCAAATACCCGGCCGGGCCGGTTTAACGCCCGAATGGTGGACCTCAACCGCAATTGGGACGGAGATTGGCGTCCAACGTCCTATTGGGGAAACACCGTCGTCGACGCCGGCACGGCCCCGTTCAGCGAGCCGGAGACACGGGCGGTCCGCGACTATTTTGAGCGTGTACAACCGGCCGCAAGCGTCTTCTATCAGAGCGCCGGTTCCTTTATCTGGTACAGTGGCGCCGAGAATCTCTGGGAACCGTCGCGGCGCCTTGCCGAGGCGTACGGTCGCGCGAGCGGCTATCGCGTTATGCGTCCGGATCCCCCGAGTACCAATAACGCCGATGACTGGGATATAACCGGATCGGCCGACGACTATTTTGTCGAGATCGAACATCGCAACCTCACCGTGGAGCTTACAACTCACTACGTCATCGAATGGGAGCGAAACCTCGCCGGTTTTGGGGCGCTTCTCGAGTTGCTCTAGAATCCGACAAACGCAGTAAAACCAAGGTGATTGAGGGTGACCAAATTGCCGTATAAGTAGAACTATTTGAGTTAAATCGTGTAATTACATTTGTGCCCGCCGTTCGCATGCATTAGACTATTTCTTTACGGGTTTGGAAAAAAGGAGAAATATATGCGTTGGCGTGATTTTGGAGTTGGTCTGAAATTAACTCTAGGATTCGGCGTGGTGATTGCTCTTATGATTGCTGCGAGCATATGGGCGATCTCCGGAGTTACGGACATCGTCGGAAACGCCTCCGAAGTCATAGCCGGTAACCAACTACGCTCGTTGCTGATTGAGCGGGAAGTGGATCACCTCAACTGGGCAAGCGATCTCAACTCGCTGATTACCGACGATACAATTCACGAGCTCATGGTCGAGACGGACCCGACGCAATGCGCCTTTGGACAGTGGTACTACGGCGACGGGCGACGTGAGATCGTTGCCGCGATACCGCAACTTGGCCCAATCCTCGATCAGCTGGAAGCTCCACACAATGCGTTGCACGAGAGTGCCATCGCCGTCGACGCCGCGTACCGTGTGGTCGATAACCAACTCGGCAGTTTTCTTAGAGAGAAGAAGAACGATCTTCTTATGTTCCGTTCCGAGGTTGCCGAACTACTTCTTGATCCACGCGCCGACGCGACCGCGCTCGAGCTCGACTGGACTCAGACGAGTCTCGGTAGGTGGCTCGCCTCGGAACAAGTCGCGCGGGTCGCCGCTGTCGATCCCCAGTTCGCGGCTGCTATAGAGCCGATTTTCGAGCCGCTCGCCGATCTGTATGACGACGTTGCCGATCTCCTTGCCGTGCGCGCCGATATAAGCGGAGCGCAGAGAATATATCGGGAACAGATCGTTCCCGACCTTGACCTCACCTTGAGTGCGCTCGACGACATTATCAGTTGGCACGACGAAGAGCTTGCCCAGCTCAACCGAGCAACCGAGATATACACATCCGAAACGCAGCCCAACTTGGAAATGGTGCAAGCCGGACTCGCTGAGTTACGAAGCGTGAGCAGCCAATACATGATGACGGACGCCGTTATGCTGAGTAGTGCGCTCACAACGCGAAGAAGCGTGGCGATTCTCGGACTCGTAGCGATAGTCGCGGGTGTGTTCCTCACGGTGGTCATTACCCGGGCGATCGCCAATCCGCTCCGCGAGGGCGTCGTTGGTGTCGGCAAAGTCGCTACCGGCGACCTGTCGTCCGAACTCGTCGTTCGTGGAGACGACGAAACCGGCAGGCTATCCGGATCGATGAACGAAATGATTCGCGAGCTTCGGCGCGTTGTTACCGAAATTATGGGCTCGGCCGACAACGTTCGCAGCGGCAGCGCTCAGATGGCCGAAATGAGTATGCAGCTCTCGGAGGGCGCCTCGGAACAGGCGGCGAGTACTGAGGAAGTTTCCTCTTCGATGGAAGAGATGGGAGCCAACATCCGATCAAACGCCGAGAACGCGGAACAAACCAAAAAGATCGCCCAGGAGACGGTGGCGAAAGCCGAGATCGGCGCGACCGCGGTCGAAAACGCGGTCGAAGCGATGCAATCGATCGCTGAAAAAATAACGATCATCGATGAAATCGCGCGCAACACCAACCTGCTCGCCCTCAATGCGGCGATCGAAGCCGCCCGCGCCGGTGAGCAAGGAAAAGGCTTTGCGGTAGTCGCCGCCGAGGTACGAAAACTGGCCGAACGCAGCCAGGCCGCGGCCGCCGAGATTATCGAGCTATCGCATACGAGTAGCCAACTCTCGCAGGAGGCGCGCGATGTGATCAACTCGGTAACCCCAAATATCCGAAAAACTGCGGATCTCGTTGATGAGATTGTTCTCGCCAGCCGTGAACAGGACTCGGGCGCCGAGCAGGTGAACCGCGCGCTGCAACAGCTCGATCAGATCGTGCAGCGTAACGCCGCGGCCGCCGAGCAGTCTTCCTCGATGGCTGAGGAGCTTACCTCCCAGGCGGAGGCGATGAGAGATAGCCTGACGTTCTTTTCGCTCAACCACCACTCCGATCGTCCGCTGCAAATTGAAGCGCCGCGGGACGGCGAGTGGGAGGAGGTCACGTCTCGCTAATACAGCGAGCGTTTCCACCGGAGATACCGGGCCGGAACGATTTCCGGCCGACGGTCCCGACTACGTCTTTTTTACGCTGCGCGATCCGTGACGGATGATCCATCGTCGCTGTGGCGTTGGATCTCCGATTTCCCAGTCGTCAATGATCGAACGCGCTTTTTCCGGGGCTACTTTCATCAAATCGTTGAGGTTGTTGCCGACGCTTTTTTGGACAAATCGCTCCGGGTCGTCCTTGAGAAGCTCGAGAACGGCACGGAATCGGTCAAAATGATCAAGCGCGACAGTGAGTTTTTTTGCCCATGGCAAGTTGATTCGCATCCCCTCGCTCGCGCAACGCCTGACGTGAACGTCGTCCTCCGTCGCCCACGACGCTAAAACTTCGAGAGTCGTTTCCGGTTCTGCTTTAAGGAGCGGTCGAATAGCAAACTCGCCCGTAAATCGTCGGGTGAGTTCATGAACAAAGGAAAGAGACAGCGCGTGGTCGCGTAAGCTGTTGCGTTCGACATAACGACCGACCGGCCAGAGCCACCATCCGTGGACAAACATCCCCTCCGGTTCGTCGAGCGGAGGCCCGAGAATCGACGAGAGGATTGAGAGCGACTCGGCGTAGTCCGCGGGGAGAAACCCCTCCAAAGCGGTCGCGAATATGTCCTGCCGACGCGAAAACACGGCGTCGGCCAATTGGGGAACAACTTCGCGGACAAAATCGGTACCGGAAAACTCCGGATACACCGCGGTAATTTTGGCCGCGAGAAGCTCGGCCGCAGACTCGTCGTAGTAATCCTTTATCTTTTTGGCCACGTGAGGCCGGTACTACGAGATCGAGCCGCTGATAAGAATAACCACCCGCCGATTTTGGGCACGGCCGATCGGCGAGGAGTTATCGGCGATCGGGAAATCACCGCCGCGTCCGATCGTCTCAATCGAAGAGAGCGAAATCGCGTAGTTACTCACGAGGTACGTGGCGACGTTGTCCGCCCGTCCTTGCGAGATCGGCAGACTATCGGCTCGGTTGCCGACCTCGGCGACGTGTCCCTCGATGATTATCGACTCCAACGTTCCGATGGAGAGAAGCTGTCCAACGAGGTCGAGTTGCTCGGCGAGTAGTTCATCGACGGCGATGCTGTTGGCTGCAAACGCCCGCGATATCGCGATGTCAACACCGACCGCGGTGATTGTGACATCGACGTTGGGATACGCTTCGAGCGCCGCAAAAATCTCCTGGATTTCCATCCGCGCGTTTGTCGCGGGAACGGCGACCGTCTCTTCGACGACTTCCGGCTCTGCGACCGGTTCGGGATCCTCGGCGACCGGCTCGGCGGCAGGCGCGGGCTCAACCTCGGCGCTCGGCTCGCTCACGACCGGTTCTTCCGGTTGTTCTTCCGGTGCGGTCGCGCAGGAAGCGGCGATCACAAAGATGGCAAGAAGACTAATGGCAAAACGAAAAGACGGCTTTTTCAACGGTTCCCTCCCAACTACGGTTTGCGCGATAGTATAGCGGACTCCGGCGACGACAGGAACCGCAGAAACTCGTCATGGCTTGCCCTACGACTGCAACAGCGCAACACGGTAGGCAGATTACCTCGTTCCGGTTAGGATGCGCCGATGATTACCGCTGCAAATATCAGCCTCGCCTACGGGGAGCGCGTCCTGTTCTCGGGCGTCAATATCAAGTTTACACCCGGCAACTGTTATGGCGTCATCGGCGCCAACGGAGCCGGAAAATCGACATTTCTCAAAATTCTTTCCAACGAGATTGAGCCGGATTCAGGAGAAATTATCGTCACTCCGGGCGAACGCCTCGCTGTTCTCCGCCAGGATCAGTTTGAGTTTGATGAGTTTAGCGTAGTCCATACGGTGATCATGGGGCACCGTCACCTCTACGAGGTAATGGAAGAGAAAGACGCAATCTATGCCAAGAGCGACTTCTCGGAGGAAGACGGGATGCGCGCCGCCGAGCTCGAAGGCGAGTTTGCCGAGATGGGCGGCTGGGAGGCCGAGGCCGAAGCCGCCCGTCTGCTTGCCGGATTGGGCATCCAAGAAGAGTTGCTCGAGGCGCGTATGGGTGACTTGGACGGCGGCCAAAAGGTTCGGGTGCTACTCGCTCAGGCGTTGTTTGGCGATCCCGACATCCTCCTTCTCGACGAACCGACCAACAACTTGGACCTTGAGTCGGTAACCTGGCTCGAGAGTTTTCTCCTCAATTTCCGCAATACGGTCATCGTCGTCTCGCACGATCGCCATTTTCTCAACAAAGTCACAACGCATATCGCCGATATCGACTACGGAAAGATCCGTCTATTTGTCGGCAACTACGATTTTTGGTACCACTCCAGTCGCCTTGCGGCCAAACAGATGAAGGACGAGAAGAAACGCCGCGAAGACAAGATCAGCGAACTCAAGGAGTTTATCGCTCGGTTTTCCTCAAACGCGGCTCGATCCCGGCAAGCGACAAGTCGGCAGAAACTCGTCGAAAAGCTCACGATCGACGACATTAAGCCGTCGAGCCGCAAAGCGCCGTATGTCCGGTTTACTCCCTCCCGGGAGGTCGGCAAGAAAGTACTCGAGATTGAGAATCTCAGCATCGCGACCGAGAGCGGAGAATCGGTCAAAGACTTCTCGATAACTGTCGATCCCGGCGACAAAATCGCGTTTGTCGGCCCGTACCACCAGGCAAAATCGATGCTCTTTGAGATACTTGTCGGAAACAGCGACGCCAAAACGGGAGCGATCGAATGGGGACAGACGATTGGATCCTCCTACTTTCCAAAAGACAACGCCTCGTTTTTCGAAAGTTCGAGCTCGATAATCGAATGGTTGTGGCAATACACCGATTCGGACGAGGAATCGTATGTTCGCGGGTTTCTCGGCCGCATGCTTTTCTCCGGCGACGAATCTCTAAAAAAAGTATCGGTGCTCAGTGGTGGTGAAAAAGTACGCTGTATGCTCTCCAAACTCATGATGGAGCAGCGAAACGTGCTTATTCTCGACGAGCCGACCAACCACCTCGATTTGGAGGCGATTACGGCCCTTAACGACGCCCTTATAGAGTTTCCCGGCGTGGTGTTTTTTGTCAGCCACGACCACGAGTTTGTCGACACAATTGCCAATCGCATCATCGAGTTCACGCCTGCGGGAGTAATCGATCGTAAGATGCGCTTTGACGACTACCTCGCGAGCGAGGAAGTACGGGCGACGCGCGACGCGATCTACGACGGACACCACGCGCTCGAAATATAGACGCCGCGTTGTTTGTGTTGTGGATACGCGAATGAACATCACGCGTGAGATTCGGGATCTAACCCCAGACCGAGTAGAACGCTACATCCAAAGCCTCGGACCATGGATTTGTACCTCGGACGGAGAGCCTCGTCTCTATCACAGTACCAAAAGCAACGACGTCGCCATTACGGTCGAAAGACTTTCGCCGATTGTGGTCGGTCCGATGACGATGGAGCGAGTTATCATTTCCATCACCGGCCCCGATACGGAGGTCGACGCGTTGTGGAATCGGCTTTTTCCTAAACTACTTCGCGGCGGCGCCTGAATATTTGCCGAAACGCGGTCAAATCTCGGCGACAAATCGCAGCCCGTAGCCGATGAGCTCGGCGGGGATCGATCTGTCTTTATCCTGCTCCGTGTCGGACGTGCGGAAATAGTTGGCATATAACTCAATCGTGCCGGTGCCGCTTCCGAGCGCGAGCCCGAAATCGAGTTCGATGTCTCCGTCTACACCACCCGAACGCAACACAAACGGATCCCATAGCAAGCCACCAAACACGGAAAGCGGCAGGTCGGAGATCTGACGCTCGGCGAAAAGCGCAACGGAGAGACCATACACGGCTCGGGGATCGGGGATGTTATCAGCCTCCCAGAAATCGTAGAGCTCGATCCACGAGAGCCTCACCAGCGACTCAAGCATTACTGCGCCAAACTGCATCAGAGGGGGAGCTACCCCAACCCGCAGGATATCGGCCGCAGGTTCGGCAAAATCACCAAAAAGCGGATGACTGCTGCGACGCGAATACTCGGCGAGAAGCGTAATCGGCGCGATACGTCGTTGCACGGTCAGTCCGTATTCAAATTGGACTGCATTCATAAGCCATTGCGCTCGCTCGGATCCGGGTTCAGTGCCCTCGAGAACCGGACCGGCTAAGATGTAACTCCCGTAAAATATCGTCGCGAGCGTGGTCGGCGTGGCAAAAATCCCAAAGTTGGCGTACGAGCGAACTTGAAAACTGTCGTACTCCCCGTCCTTGAAGGCGGCGTTTGTGTAGGCAAGGTCCGCGTACCCGGCGGGCAAAAAGGATACGCCGGTATCCGGATACGCGCCGGGGAGCAGGACCGCCCGCGGCAACTCGGCAAAATCACGAGCATCAACCGGTGCCAGGGCACCCAAAAGAAAAACCGCCACAATCAGATATGTTCGCAAACTGATGCCCCTTTGTTTTGTCACCTCAATTTAGTAGTTTTTGCGCCATGCGACCAGAATCGATGCGTCGAAACAACATGGATCAGGCCGGATCGCCGTACCTTCAAAGCCATGCCGATAACCCAGTGTGGTGGCAGGAATGGACACCGGAAGTGTTGCGGATCGCCGAACAAGAGAAGCTGCCGATTCTTGTCTCGGTGGGATACGCGACCTGCCATTGGTGCCACGTGATGGCGCGCGAGGCGTTCTCCGACGCGTCGGTTGCCGAGGTACTCAACGATTCGTTTATCTCTATAAAGATCGACCGCGAGGAGCGCCCCGACATCGATCACTATCTGATGAGTTTTCTCCTCGCAACTCGCGGATCGGGAGGCTGGCCCCTCAACGCGTTTCTCGCCCCGGACGGGAAACCGCTCGCCGCACTCACCTATATTCCGATTGAGGCGCGCGGTAACATGCCGGGATTTCTCTCGGTATGCAACCAGGTTCTTGCGTTTATTCGTGATGAAGACCGGGAGATCCCGCGGTTTGATCTATGGGCCTTTGAAGAAAGCAACGCTCCCGATTTACCGGCACACGAGTATAAAGATCCAGCGACCGTTGTCGCCTCGATGGTGTCAAAAATGGAGTCGCGCTTTGATCGTGCACACGGCGGGTTTGGAGACGGTCCCAAGTTTCCGCCCCACAATACGCTTCTATTTCTTCTTTACGCGGCGGCGATTTACAAAGACCCACGCGCCGCAGAGTTGGCACAGGCGACGCTTGCCGCTATCGCCCGCGGAGGGCTCTGTGATCATCTTGCGGGCGGCTTTTTCCGCTACTGTGTCGACTCGGCGTGGAGAATCCCCCACTTCGAGAAGATGCTCTACGATCAAGCGATGATGCTCTGGGTCTTTGCGGAAGCGTTCGCCCTCTTCGACGATCCGTGGTATCGCTACGTCGCCGAAGGCGTTGCGAGCTGTCTCAGAGACGATTTTACCTCCGCGACCGGTGGCCTTGTATCAGCTCATGACGCGGACACCGCGGGAGTCGAAGGTGATACCTACCTTTGGTCGGACGACGAACTTCTCGCCGACGAGGGTGATTGGGTAAGGAGCTTTTTTGAAACCGGCGAGTCCAGTATCTACGAGGGCCGCCGCCATCTTATCCGTCGCGGGGATGAGTCGCCGAACAAACACGACCGTGACGAGCTTGATCGATTGCTTGCAATACGCCGACAACGACGCCAACCAAAGCGAGACGGCAAAGTCGTCACGGCTTGGAATGCGCTCACCGCGATTGCCCTTCTGGTCGCGTCGCGTCGTCTCGATAGACCCGATCTCGGCGAATGGGCGCGTGAGATCTACGCCGCGCTTTGTCGGACAAACCGGAGAGCGGACGGAAGCTGGACGCGCAGCTACTTCGAAGGACGCACCGTAGACGCCTCGATGCTCGAGGACGAAGCGGCCGTTTTGCTGCTGCTGACCTACTTCGCCGAGGAAGAAGAGGAACGATCCGCGCTTACGGATCTTCTCGATGAAGTACATCGATCGGTCGAACGCGTCCAGGCGTTTCTGACCGAGCGAGGCTGGGAATCGGCCAAAGCCAACGACTTTGAGTCCGTACCCGCCGAGCAGTTTGACAGCCCGTCGCCGGCACCGAGTTCACTCGCGGAACTCGCCTTGCAGCGGGCGGCGTTGCTCGATGCTGAGCCGGGTCGACCGTTGCAGCCCGGAAGTGCGATGCACGCCGATTTCTTCAACCTGGCGTGGCTTGTGGAACAAGGTGAGTTCTATTTGCTGGAGCATCAACCGCCAATCCCCTGGAATGCGCTCCCGATCAACGCTATTCGATATCCCGCAAACCACAATACCTGGTGTTTCCGAGGTGTTTGTCGGCCCGGTACTCCGGAACAATGGAATCCTTTACCGGAACGTGGAGAAATCGGCTCCTGAGAGCTATGTTTGCAAACAAATAGTGAAAACGCTACGCCGTAAGATACGACTTACAAACGATGGACAGCTCTGGGTGTATTTTCTCGGGTGTGGAAGCGCTTTTTCCAAAAAACAGAATCAGACCAATCTGTTAGTTGTAAAAGGCGATGAACACCTGCTCGTCGATTGTGGATCGACGTGTTCGCGAGCCCTGCAAGAGGCCGGTTTGTCGATACTCGATATCAAGAACGTTCTTATTACCCACTCGCACGCCGATCACGTTGGCGGGCTCGAAGAGCTCCTGCTTATGAATCGCTACGTCGCCCGCAGCAGGCCGAGGTTCTTGGTCACCGAGGAGTACGGCGATATTCTATGGGACCGTACGCTTCGGGGTGGAGCCGAGATGAACGAGATTCACGACGGAAAGGGGCTTTCGTTTGACGATTATGCGGATTTTCTGCGCCCGACGACCCTCTCCGGCTACAATCGCGATGCTCGCGAGTTCAGACTCGGCGATATGTCGATACGTGTATTTCGTACACGTCACTACCCGGAACAGGCGCGGCGGTGGGACGAGGCGATGTACAGCGTCGGGCTCGTAATCGACGATCGGGTCGTATTCTCCGGGGACACCCAGTACGATTCCTCCTTGTTCGAGGAGGCTGATCCGCACGGGCGCGCGGAGTTTTGCTTTCACGACGTCCAGTTCTTTACCGGCGGAATCCACGCATCGTTAGACGAAATCTCGTCATTACCCGGCGATATCAAGAGAAAAACGCTTCTCGTCCACTATGGCGACAATTTCTCGGACTACGCCGGTCCCGTTCGAAGCGCCGGTTTTAAGGGCTTTGCACAGTCCGGCAGAATCTATGAGTTTAGTCCGTCGTCTCGATAACCGTCACGGCGCTATCACGTAGAGAGAATCGCACCGGAAACTCGTCTGAAGAAATCCAGTGTGCTTCTCCGTCGAGTTGGGCGGGAAGACTGCCTTCGTATTCCACGATGAGTTCCGACAGCTGTGCCATCGTTGTGAGCGGCTGATCAACGTGTTCTCCGGAAAAGAACAGTTGTTTCATGCGAAGCTTCTGCGCGATCCCTCCGGTTCCGATGATACAGACGTTGTCATCGCCGGGGAGAACGTTCATGTGGTCGCCGTATGTCCGGTGGCCAGTAACACCAAAAGCGATTAAGTTCCGGACCGCCGCGCCAAAGTCTACCTTCGACCCCGATATATCAACACCGTGGAGTCTGGTCTCGCGTAGACCAACGATTGTCTCGAATCGAAGAACGGCGAGATCGGCCGCGAGTCGATAGGTGTTTCCCGGGAACTTGCGACGCCATCGGTCGTGTAGATCGGTTATGTAGGCGTCGATACCGAGGCTGGCGATGTTAAACGCAAAGAAACGACGCGTCCGCGTCTCGAGAACGACCGCCGACGAGTTCCGTTTCTCCAACGGTCGTTCGATCGTCCGCAAGAACTCCTCGATCCCCCCGGTCTGTGTTGAGTCGTTTCCGCTCCCCGCCGGTACGCGCAAAAACGCCAGGTCATTGGGTTCTGCAGTGGCCGCGGTACTAAGGATGTGGTTATGGGTTCCGTCGCCACCGACACTAACGACGATCGTACCTGGAGTCGCCGCCTCTATCTCGGCCACGGCGACATCGACGGACGGCGTCCAAACGAGGGAAGCGAAGGGTTCGACCTTTGTTTTTGCCAACTGATCCGCGACGCGACAGATCTCACGGTGACGACGGCGGGTACCGGCTGTTGGATTTGCGAGAACGAGAAAACCAGCGCTCGGGAACGCCGTACGAAGCCGGAGAATGACGCGACCGGCAATGTGCCGGATCGCATCGTGATACCGAGTACTCATCACTCAGCGATTGTTCCGAACTGAGCTAGTATCTCCGGTAATTGAGCAAGATCGTCATCCTGCTCAACAAGAACACCGTTTCCGCCGCGAACGATTAAGGGTTCGAGGTCGACGTCATAGCGATCGCCGACAACGATCGTCTCCGACGGCGTCGCCCCCGCAGCCTCAAGAGCCGCTTCAAACGGCCCCCACGACGGTTTGGACTGCAACACGGTATCGAGACCGATCACCGCGTAAAACAGGTCGGCGACGCCGAGAACGTCGAGCGTTTGCTTTCCGACGACAACCGGATTGTTGGTTATCGCGATTAAACAAAACGCCGGCGAGAGCTTTTCCAACGTTTCTCGTAAATGCGGATCAGGCGTGAGAAACTTGGAGGGATCGATCAGTTCGGTCCTCCAGGCAACGCTGAGTTTGATCGGGATTCCCAACGCCACAAACACGTTACCCAGCGAGGGACGCCGGGCGTCTCGGCGTTCCATCTCTTCCCTGGTTTTTTGGACGAGACGCCGCGTCCGTTCCAGCGTTTCGCCCCGGTGTTCGGCCAGTCGATCGATGAGTACCTCAATCTGGTGATCGACGTACTCCGTATTGCGGTAGAGAGTGTTGTCGATGTCAAAGAGGACGGCACGAAATCTCGTGCCGTCGAGAAAGGTCTTCATGTATCATCCGCGTATACGGGCGGGCCTCTACTTTGTCGCGATCAACGCCGAGATCAGATAGAAGCCTCACCAGCTTTTCACGAGCCGCATTCCGCGCCTCCTCGGACGAATCATCCGGGAGGATGACCTCTAGTTCCAGGAAACAACCGAGGTTGTTCACCTCGCTCAGTTCACAGCGCACCGAATCGACGACCCACGAACGTCCAACCTTCTTCTTCTCGACGGTACAGGTGTAGCCGAGATACTCGGCAAAACGTTCAAACGCGATCGGATCTGAAACAACAAACTCGACCTCGGTGTTTTCTTCGAGACCGTTATCGATCGTCTTCTCTTTAAACGTACACACGCTATCGCCGTCGTCGGCACGCAAACGGAACTGTGTCAGTTGACTTCCGGCTGCGCCGTAGTACCGATCGTCTTTTTCGAAATTGCGCTGAAACACACCCAGTCGATCGAGCGCAGCCGCGATCGCGTCCGAGTCTTCGATATGGGCCTTAATCTCTAACTCGATCGACATATCAAGCGCCTATTTCGCTTTACCCTGGGCGGCGACGGCGGCGGCCTTCGCCGCGATCGCTTCCTGATCCCCGAGATAGTAGTGCTTTATCGGTTTGAGGTTCTCGTCGAGCTCGTATACGAGCGGGACCCCGGTTGGGATGTTGAGTCCGACGATCGCCTCGTCGGTCATTTCGTCAAGGTATTTTACGAGAGCCCTGAGGCTGTTTCCGTGAGCAGCGATCAGGACGCTCTTCCCGTCTTTGATAAGTGGGGCGATTTCCTCGTGCCACAGCGGGAGAAATCGCTCGACCGTGTCCTTGAGGCATTCGGTCCGCGGAAGCTCTTTATCGCTTAGGTCCGCGTATCGGGCATCATGCCCGGGAAAACGTTCGTCGCTCGCGTCGAGTGCCGGCGGCGGCGTGTCGTAGCTTCGACGCCAGACCTTGACCTGATCCTCGCCGTGTTTCTCGGCTGTCTCCGCTTTGTTGAGACCCTGCAACGCACCGTAGTGACGCTCGTTGAGCCGCCAGCTTTTATATACCGGTATCCACAGCTGGTCCAACCCGGTAAGCGCAATGTGCAAAGTGTTGATCGCCCGTTTTAAAACCGAGGTGTAGGCGAGATCAAAGGTAAATCCCTCGTTTTTGAGAACGCGCCCTGCCTCAGTGGCTTCTTCAATGCCCTTGGGCGACAGATCGACATCAGTCCATCCGGTAAATCGGTTCTCTTTGTTCCAATGGCTTTCGCCGTGCCGTAACAATACTACTTTGTACATGGTTTCTCCTTAGCTTGGTGGTGCAGGCTCAGGTTAGCCAATGCCCTATGCGCTGTCAACGCGACATGCTTCGCGGATCGCCTCCCAGGCAAGCGTCGCGCAGCGTTGCCGTCCTGGATGATCGGCCAGGACAAAAAAAGCTCGCAGACGCTGTGCATGTTCTGGATCGTCGACAAACGGTTCCAGAGCGGAGCGACCTTCGATCGCGGTAATCATCCCGGTCGCGAGGTCCTTGATCCCGGCCAATCCAGTTTCCCGATCGGCGATCGTCATCTCCGCAAGCGCCGCCGATGCCCGGCAAATCGAACAGCCGTTCCCAATTACCTTGATGCTTCCGTTTGTAAGTCTCCTGATCTCGACGGAATCGCCACAACGAGCGTTCTCTACGTGGACAAGTACGTCCGCGCCCCGGCCGTCTCCACGGGACGCGAGAGCCGGCGCACCGTAGGTGCGCACCGTTTCTTGAAGAAAGCGCTCCCAGTCGTTTCTGCTCTCCACATCAGTTGAGGATCGCGTAGACTCGCTTGAGTGTTTCGATGAACGTATCGATCTCACTTTTCGTGTTGTAAAGGTAGAAACTCGCCCGGACGGTACCGCTAATTCCAAAGTGCTCCATAAGTGGCTGAGCGCAATGAAAACCGGTCCGTACGGCGATCCCTTTCTGGTCGAGAAAACTCCCGACATCATGAGGATGAGCACCGTTTAAGTTAAACGAACAGATTCCGGTTCGAGCGCCGAGGTCGGGATTTCCGTAGGTTTTTACCCAGGGCAGCTCGTTCATGCGCTGGAACATGTAGTCCGTTAAACTGTGCTCGTGTTCGGCAACGGCCGGCATACCAAAGTCCATAAGAAATTGGGCGGCTTCGCCCATCCCGATTGCGCCGGCGATGTTTGGCGTTCCGGCTTCAAACTTTTCCGGTACATGGGCCCAGGTGGTCTCGTGGAGGCCGACACGAAGAATCATGTCCCCGCCAAACTGGTATGGCTCCATGCGCTCAAACAGATCCCGTTTTGCGTAGAGAGCCCCAATTCCGGTCGGGCCGCACATCTTGTGGCCTGAAAACGCGAGAAAATCGCAACCGAGTTCGCTCACGGACACGGGGTGATGACTCACGTATTGAGCTCCGTCGACGAGTACCAATGCACCGTAGTTGTGCGCGCATTCGACGATGTTATGAAGCGGTGGCGTAAATCCGGTTACGTTGGACATCCCGGTTACCGCGACGAGCTTTGTCCGTTGCCCGATCACACGAGCAAAAGCCTCCACGGTCATTTCACCGTACTTGTCGAGTTCGACGTAACGAAGTCGGGCCCCCGTACGCTTCGCGACCTGCTGCCACGGGACTATGTTGCTATGGTGTTCCGTAGGTGTCAGGACTATCTCATCACCCTCGCCGAGAAACGGTATCGCCCAGGCGAATGCAACGAGATTTATCGCCTCGGTCGTTCCGCGCGTAAAGACAATCTCCCCGTCTTCCGGCGCGTCGATGAGCCGTTTTATGCGCGTCCGCGCCGTATCATAGCCGAGCGTCGCGCGTTCACTCATCTCATATACACCACGGTGAATATTTGCGCTGAAATGGAGGTTGTACTCTTCGATCGCGTCGAGCACGCGACGCGGTTTTAACGATGTCGCACTATTGTCGAAATAAACGAGATTTTCGCCGCGCATCGACTCCTCGAGAATCGGGAACTGATCGCGTAGCGCCTGAATATCTACGGTCTTCGTCATGTCTACATCATACTAAGCGCGGGTGAGACTGTCGATAATTTTAGTCGGAAATACCGGGACGAGGTAAACTCGTCCCGGTGTGGGATCGAAGCTAGTTTGCGGCGGAAAAGTTGCTGGCGACGGCCGACCAATCGATCACGTTAAAAAACGCCTCGACGTAATCCGGACGTCGGTTTTGATACTTGAGGTAGTAGGCGTGTTCCCAGACATCAAGTCCCAGAATAGGTGTCTTTCCCGCTGAAAGCGGGTTGTCCTGATTGGCGGTGCTGACCACTTCGAGGCCGCTCGGGCCGACAACAAGCCAGGCCCAACCACTGCCAAATCGACCCGCCGCCGCCTTGGAGAACTGATCTTTAAACGCGTCAAAACTCCCAAACGCGGCGTCGATCGCGGCGGCAAGCTCACCCGCCGGTTTCCCACCGCCCGAAGGGCTCATGATTGACCAGAAAAGCGTATGGTTGACGTGACCGCCGCCGTTGTTCTGGACCGCGGTCCGGATACCTTCCGGTACCGAAGAAAGCTCTTTGAGTATCGCTTCCGGATCCTTTGATTCCAAATCGGTACCGGCAACTGCGGCGTTGAGTTTGGTGGTGTATCCGACGTGATGCTTGTCGTGATGCACGCGCATTGTCGCCTCGTCGATATGCGGCTCCAGAGCGTTGTACCCGTACGGTAGATCGGGGGTTGTAAATGCCATAAAAATCCTCCTGTGTTGTTCTTGTAGCAAAATACACAGAGCGACGGCCAAGCGGCAATCTCGGCGACCGGCGCACCACGACTTGTGAAACCGTTCTCGCGTCTCTATAATCTGCCGGATGTCGGATCTCAACGTGAACTTTGCCGGCTTGTCGCTTCGCTATCCGATTGTGATCGTCTCATCCGGCATAAACATCGATCCAGGCGTGGTTCAACGCCTGTCGGACGGACCGGTTGGCGCTTTGGTTCTCCCGGCGATAAAACCGGCCGCCCCGTACGCGTCGCTTAACGACGGTGAATACGCGGCAAGTAACCGCGATGAAGCAGCGGATCGAGATACCGATCGGATCCTCCAAAACCTTGACGCCGACGCGTACCTCGATGCGCTGGCTTCGGTTTCGGCGGCGGCCTCGATACCGGTTTTCGGCGCGATTTGTACGACCCGCCGGCGCTCCGCTATCGCGCTCGCCGAGATGATGATAAACGCCGGCGCCGCCGGAGTTGAGCTACAGCCGTTTGATTCCGACCTCACGCGTTCCGCCCGCGCCGACCAGATCGAAAAACAGGTTCTGAGACTTGCCGCCGGCGTCGTCGACGCGCTGGATACCTCGGTCTCGGTCAGACTGCCGGTCGGAGGTTACGGTATCGCCGCTTTCCTCGACGCGCTTGCGGCCTGCGGTGTTGCGGGTGTATCGCTATCGGCGTTTGACGACCTCGGTTCGATTAACACGGACGGCGTCAAGCTCGAGCAGCAACGCACGGACGCGGAGGTGGCGGTGACTGCGCTACAGAGCGTACTGGCGGTCGCCCGTCGACTGTACCGCCGCGTCTCGACGCAACTCTCCGTCCCGATCCCGGCAAACCGTCCGAAAGGTATGATCGAGGCGATACTGTCGGGAGCCACGACGGTTGAACTTCATATCAGTCTTGACGACCAGCAAAAAGCGATTTCCACCGCGACCGCCCACATTCGAAGTCTTCAGGGATGGATGGGGTCACGTCGTTTTGATTCCTTATTCGATATGCGCGGATTGCTTTGTCAGAGCCGTCTCTCGAGCTCGCTCGAAAACAAGTAGATTACGTCGAACGGGAAATCCACCACCAACGTAACGCGTCCCAGATCCTGCGAAAAAAGCCGCCGGATTCCACGGCTACGTCGGCAACGATCGAGTATTCGGCAACAACGCACGATCCGCTCGTAAACCGTACAAATCCAAGGGGTTCTCCGCGTTCGATCGGAGCGCGGACGCGTTCGACAAGCTCCAACTGACCCCTCAGGTTCTCGGTTTGCGACCTGTGCAGAAGGATCGATTCGGGAATCCGCGCGACGGCGGTGAGCTCTCGTTGTCTTCCTCCGTACACGGGAATCGGTCGAATGTCCGGTGCTCCAACGGGCTCGCGAGTCCATTCGGCGAAGCCCCAGTCGAGTAGCGCGCCTGCGTCACGCTCGCGGCGCCGCGCCCCCTCAGCATGCGAAGAGGCTTCAACGCCGAGGACGACGGCGATCAGATGGAGCCCGTCGCGACGCGCGCTGACGGCGATATTGTAGTCGCTTTCTTCGATAAAGCCGGTCTTGAGACCATCCGTTCCGGCATACGTCCGCAACATACCGTTGCGGTTCTGTTGAGTAATGCCGTCTCCCGGCGGCCAGGTAAACTCGCGGAGACGGGCAAGGTCGACCACTTCGGGATACATCCGCATCAGATCGGCAGAGAAACGAGCAAATCCAACTGCTGTAATCCGATTATCGGCGCTCAGGCCGGCCGGGTCGTAGAATCGGAAATCCTCATATCCAATCTCAGCGACGCGACGATTCATCTCATCGATAAAGGCCGCGACTGAACCCGATGTCCGTAGCGCGATTTCGACCGACGCATCGTTTCCGCTCGCGACAAACAACCCGGCGAGGAGATCATACCCACTGGGGTTGTGGTCGGGCCCCAGAAACATAAGCGAACTTCCGGGCGGGACCGCGCTTGCGTACGCTCGTGGATCCACCGGCCGAGTCGTCGTGAGGGTCAATCTCCCCTCCTCCGCCGCAGCCAGAACGGTGTAGGTCGCAACAAGCTTGGTCAACGACGCCGGTACCCAGGGACGATCGCCCTGCCGCGACCAGAGGATTTCGCCGCTTTCGCTTTCAATGAGAGCCGCCGATAGCGCATGAGTAATCACCGGTGTCGTCTGCGGGACAAGGTTGCACGGTCGATACAGTTGATCCGCGACGAGCGATGAGCTGAGTAATAGGATGAGAAAGGCGAACGCCGTACGCATTGGCCGTAGGTACCAGTGATCGCGATAAATGTCCATGGTCGATCCTTTTCAGCTCGCCAAAACCGGTGTACACTTTCTCTGCAAACGATTACACGGCAAACAGGGAGAGAGCAATGGCCGAAATAACAGACATAAAAAGCAATCCTCCGTACGAGCGATTGCGCGGTAATTTACCCAAGATCGGAATACGTCCGACGATCGACGGGCGGCTCGGCGGCGTTCGCGAGAGTCTCGAAGAGCAAACGATGAACATGGCGCTCGCCGCGAAGAAGCTCTTTGAAGACAATCTCCGCTACGCCAACGGATTTCCCGTTGAGGTCGTCGTGGCCGACGGCACGATCGGAAGGGTCGCCGAAGCCGCGGCGTGCGCCGCCAAGTTTGAACGTGAGAACGTCGGCGTCTCGTTGACGGTTACTCCGTGCTGGTGCTATGGATCGGAAACGATCGATACCACGCCGCTGATTCCAAAGGCGATTTGGGGATTTAACGGGACGGAGCGACCCGGTGCCGTCTACCTCGCCGCCGCCCTCGCCGGACACAATCAAAAAGGTATACCGGCCTTTGGAATATACGGACACGACGTCCAGGACTCGGACGATCAGAGTGTTCCGGTCGATGTCCAGGAGAAACTCTTGATGTTCGCGCGCGCGGGACTCGCGGTTGCCTACATGCGTGGCAAGAGCTACCTCAGTCTCGGTGCAACCAGTATGGGCATAGCGGGGTGTTACGTAACCGAGAGTTTCTACAAGGACTATCTCGGGATGCGCAACGAGTACGTCGATATGAGCGAGTTTATCCGTCGAATCGAGCTCGACATCTATGATCGTGAAGAGTTTGACCGCGCAAAAACGTGGGTAAAGGCAAACTGCCGTGAAGGTCAAGATCCGAACGATCCCTCGGGGCAGCGTACCCGAGAGCAAAAGGATGCGGAGTGGGAAACCAGCATAAAGATGGCGCTCATCGGTCGCGATCTCATGATCGGGAATCCAAAGCTTGCCGACAAAGGGCACGGTGAAGAATCGCTGGGGCACAACGCCCTCGCGGCGGGTTTTCAGGGACAGCGACAGTGGACGGACTTTATGCCCAACGGTGACTTTATGGAGGCAATTCTAACGACCAGTTTTGATTGGAACGGCATTCGCCAACCGTTTATGCTCGCCACCGAAAACGACAACTTAAATGCAATGAGTATGACCTTTGGTCACCTGATTACCGGCGGCGCGCAGATATTTGCCGACGTTCGAACGTACTGGAGTCCCGACGCAGTCAAGCGCGTCACCGGCTCGGAGCTTTCCGGTCGCGCCGCCGGCGGAATCATCCACTTGATCAACTCCGGACCCGCGACGCTCGACGGCACCGGTCAAGCCGAATTAGACGGGCAACCGGCGATGAAACCGTGGTGGGAACTCACTCCCGCCGAGGCGGGGCGATGCCTGGATGCAACGGAGTGGTGCCCGGCGGATCTCGGGTATTTTCGTGGCGGTGGCTGGAGTACGGATTTTACCACTCGCGGCGAAATGCCGGTGACAATGTGCCGGATTAATATCGTCCAGGGTCAAGGCCCGGTACTCCAGATCGCGGAGGGATGGGCGGTCGAAATCCCCGAGGACGTACACGAAGCACTCGACAAACGCACCAATCCGACTTGGCCGACGACGTGGTTTGTCCCGCGGCTCGCCGATAATGTGCGGTTTCGCGACGTGTACACAGTTATGGCAAGTTGGGGCGCCAATCACGGGGCAATCGGATACGGGCACTACGGCGCCGACCTCATCACGTTGGCAAGTATGCTGCGTATTCCGGTCTACATGCACAACGTGCCCGAGGACGAGGTCTACCGACCAAGCGCATGGACGCTGTTCGGCATGGACCTTGAGGGCGCCGACTTTCGGGCGTGTGACAACTTTGGTCCTTTGTACGGAGGCTCGTAACACCGAACGTGACGCTTCTTGATTAGAGGATGGCGGTCCGATTTTTCGGCCGCCATTTTTTTTGCGTATCCCTTGCGCTATTTTTTCTTTTAGCTTATTCTATTCTTACGATATAGGAGTAATACGCGTTGTTACCATTGTTAAACGAAAAAGAACGGCAAGTTATCGAGTTACTCGTCAAGGAACCGTCGATTGGCGTGACCGATCTCGCCGAGCAGCTTGCCGTGTCCGCCGTAACGATGCGCTCGTACCTGAACGGACTCGGCGAGAAGGGCTATCTGTATCGAGTACACGGCGGGGCCGTACCGACGATCCACCCCGAAATAGTGGAGCGCGAGCGCGAGCGCCAATCTCAAAAACGGGCAATCGCGGGCGCCGCCGCTTCGATGGTGAACGACGGTGACACGATTATGATCGAGGCCGGTACGACAACAGCGATGATCGTCCGCTACCTCCTGGGCAAGCGAGACGTGAGTCTCGTTACGAACAACACGCTCGCGCTCGCTCACGCCCGCGGAAATCCGGGCCTGCGCGTCCACATCGTTGGAGGTGAGTTTCGACCCGCAACGGAAAGTATCGTCGGACCAATGGCACTCGCCTATCTGGAAAGGTTTCATGTTCGCACGGCGTTTGTCGGGACGGACGGTTTCTCGGCAAAAAAAGGGCTCTCGACGCACCTCGTCGAGGGCGCCGAGATAGTCGCTCGTATGGCTGAACAGGCCGACCGGGTTGTCGTCGTCGCGGACAGTTCCAAGCTCGATCGCGAAGGTTTTGTGCATGTACTCCCATTGAACCGTATCGACGCCATTATCACCGATGACTCATTTGATCCAAAAGCAGCAACCGAAATAAACGATTTAGGCGTACAGCTAATTACAGTCGCCCCAAATTAGGCGACCGGAGGTAAACAGGAATGGCAGAAATAGTAGTAATGCCGCAGCAGGGCAACTCGGTCGAGAGCGTTTTCCTCCTCACGTGGAAGGTAGCCGAGGGCGATACATGCTCCGCCGGAGACATTTTATGTGAGGTTGAAACCGACAAGGCTACGATGGAAGTCGAATCTACCGCCGAAGGTACGGTCCTCGCCCTCCTCGCCAAGGAGGGTGACGAAGTTACGGTAAAAGCGCCGATCGTCGTCGTCGGTGCGCCGGGCGAGGACTACTCTGCGGTTCTCGGCGACATCGACCCGGTATCGACAAGCGAGGTTCAAGAGACTCCGCCGCTCGCACCGGCCAGTGGAGAGCCCAAACAAGCTCTTGCCGCCTCACCACCGGGCGCCGAGGCCGAGAGCGGTCGCGCCTCGTCATCAGCTGGAGCCGTGAGCCCTCGAGCCCGTCTCCGGGCGCAGGAGAAAGGAATCGATCCGGTCACCCTGGCCGGTTCCGGGCCTGAGGGTCGGGTTATCGAGCGTGACGTCATCAATGCCGCCTCAGCGACTACTGCCGCGGCGACCGGCGCAACGGGGGTCGTCGGCACGGCAATCGGCGGTCGCATCGGCGTGGGGGATATCCGTTCAACAACGACCGCGCCGCCGACCGTTTCTCCTGCTGAGCAAGTCTGGGAGGACCGACCGGTTCGCGGCGTGCGCAAGATAACTGCCGAACGAATGCTCGCGAGCCTGACCTCGACGGCCCAACTCACATTGCATCGCAGTGCAGACGCCCGGGCGCTTGAACGTCTTCGAGCCCGACTCAAAGCTACCGGCGAGCCGTTCGGGCTTTCGCGGGTTAACCTCAACGATCTGGTCATGTTTGCCGTTTCGCGAACGCTACTCGATTACCCTTCGCTCAACGCCCATTTTCTCGGCGATAAAATTCGCGAGTTTGGCCGGGTCGACCTCGGTTTTGCCGTCGACACGGAACGGGGACTCCTGGTACCCACGCTCACCGGGGCCGACCAGCTTTCGGCCGCGACGATGAGTCGGGAGATAAAGCGGATCGCCGAGATTTGTCACTCCGGTAAAGCGGGACCGGAAGAGTTATCTCCGGCAACGTTTACCGTGACCAACCTCGGGGCGTTCGGGATCGAATCGTTTACCCCCGTGCTCAATCCGCCCCAGGTTGCGATCCTGGGAGTCAGTGCGATAACGCTGCAGGCACAACGCGGTGAGGCGGGATCGATCGAGCACATCCCCTCGATTGGCTTGTCATTGACGATCGACCACCAGGCGGTAGACGGTGCGCCGGCTTCGCGCTTCCTCGCCGCCCTCGCCGAAAAAATTGCGGCGATCGACGTAGTCATCGCGATTTAGGAGCTCACCATGGATATGTACGATCTGATCATCATTGGCGGCGGACCGGCCGGATATCTCTCGGCTGAACGTGCCGGCGCTCTCGGAAAACGAGTGCTGGTTATCGAGCGCGAGGAAATCGGCGGGGCCTGTCTTAATCGTGGTTGTATTCCGACCAAGACGCTTCTGCACGGGGCCAAGCTCTACCGTGAAATCAGCGAGGCGAAGCGATTTGGTCTCAGCGTAGAGGGACGCAGCTACGATCTTTCAAGCGCCATGGAGCACAAACAACAAACCGTGGGCACGCTGCAAAAAGGCATTCTCGGCCAGTTTAAGCGTCACGGCGTCACGTTCCTCGAGGGTGACGCTCGTTTACTTGGACCAGGTCGGGTAGCGGTCGGTGATACGGAGTACAAAAGTACGTACGTCCTTATCGCCACCGGAGCGCGGCCGGCCCGCCCGCCCATACCAGGATTGGAAGGCAATCCGTCGGTGCTCACGAGTCGCGAGATACTCAACATCACCGAGATGCCGACCGCTCTCACCGTAATCGGCGGGGGCTATATCGGTATGGAGTTTGCCACCTATTTTGCGTCATTTGGGGTCGCGGTAACGGTTGTCGAGATGGCACCTGAGATTATTCCAACCGTCGAGACCAAAATCGCCGCTTCACTGCGGAAAGAACTACCTCCTATGGAGATTTTCACCTCGCACCGGGTCCTCTCCGTCGAAGGTTCGACCGTTACGGTCGAGGGGGAATCGGGAACGCGACAGATAAGCGGTGACCTCGTCTTACTTGCTACGGGTCGGACACCCAACACCGAGGGCAACGGCTTT
Organism: Alkalispirochaeta sp.; assembly: GCA_965601745.1. GTDB lineage: Bacteria > Spirochaetota > Spirochaetia > DSM-27196 > Alkalispirochaetaceae. The sequence continues at coordinate 790,009 of OZ271836.1, read as the reverse complement.
GAAGAAGCCGGGCTCGATTTTGATCGGAGCGGGATACGCGTCGACGACTACATGCAGACCAATCTCCCCGGCGTCTACGCGGCCGGCGATGTGACGGGAAAAATCCTCCTCGCCCACGCCGCCTATCGTATGGGAGAGGTCGCCGTATCGCACATGTTTCGCAGCGGTGACGACACGGCCGGACGCGGCGTTTGGCCCAATCGAATGCGCTACGACGCGATTCCCTGGGTCGTCTTTACCAGCCCCGAGATAGCCGGCTGCGGGCTCGACGAGGAGGAAGCGCGAAAACGTGGGCTCGAGACAGACACGGTTTCGCTACCGCTTAAGGTGAGTGGACGGTATTTGGCTGAACACCCCCGCGAACGCGGGAGCGCGTCGGTAACGATCGACAAATCCACCGGGCGAGTACTGGGGGTTCGGCTATACGGATCGGGAGTTGGCGAGATCATTCACAGCGCCGCGATAATGATAGAACAGGAACTGAGAGTAGAGGACATCAAGGAGATCGTTTTTCCGCACCCGACCGTTGGAGAGGCGGTCCGCGATACGATTTGGGCAATTCACTAAAGCACACGAAGGAGTAAAAGATGCCAAAAAACCAACTGGTGGACCCCAAAGCGGTCCGGACAAAAGACAAAATCAAGATCGATTCGATCCCGGTTAACCAATACCAGGCTGATATCGCCAAGGAACGTAAAAAATACGGTGACGAGGCCTTAATCAACGTCTACTACGATATGCAGGTGATTCGCGAGTTCGAATCGATGCTCAACACAATCAAGATGACCAGCGAATGGGAGGGGATCGCCTACAATCACGCCGGTCCCGCCCACCTCTCGATCGGCCAGGAGAGTGCGTCGGTCGGATTGGCGCTGCAACTCGATAGCGACGACTACTTCTTTGGCAGTCACCGAAGTCACGGCGAGATCCTCGCCAAGTCATTCTCCGCACTTCGCAAGCTCGACGAGTCGACGCTCCAGGGCATTATGGAGGGGTACCTCGGCGGCGATACGCTACGCGTGGTCGAACGCGGTAAAACTCCGACCGACGTTCGTGACCGCGCCGAGAACTTTGTACTCTACGGTACGCTCGCCGAGATCTTCGCGCGCGAGGCAGGATTTAATCGTGGCCTTGGTGGCTCGATGCACGCCTTCTTTGCTCCGTTCGGTAGCATGCCCAACAACGCGATCGTCGGCGGAAGTGCCGACATTGCCGTCGGATCGGCGCTGTTTAAGCGAATCAACCGCAAACCCGGTATCGTTCTGGCGAATATCGGCGACGCCAGCGCCGGGTGTGGCCCCGTGTGGGAAGCGATGATGATCGCGGCGATGGACCAGTACCGGACTCTCTGGCCCGAGGACATCGGCGGCGCACCTCCGATCATATTCAACTTTTTTAACAACTTTTACGGGATGGGTGGTCAGACGGTCGGCGAAACGATGGGATACGGGACGCTTGCGCGAATCGGCGCCGGCGTCAACGAGGCCAATATGCATGCCGAGCGTGTCGACGGGTACAATCCGCTTGCCGTAGCCGACGCGGTTGAACGAAAACGAAAAACCCTCGAAAACGGGGATGGGCCGGTGCTTCTCGATACGATCACCTATCGAGTAAGCGGTCATTCACCTTCAGACGCGTCAAGTTACCGAAGTAAAGAAGAGATCGAGCTTTGGAAAGAAAGCGACGCGATCGCCTCGTATCGCGCCTACCTGATCGATAACGGCGTGGCGGATACAAATACACTCGACGGCGTTGACGTCCGTATCCGCGAGAAACTCAAGCAGGCGGTTGAGTTGGCGGTTGATCTCTCAGTCAGTCCGCGAATGGATTCCGAGAAGATCGGTATGTACATGTTCAGCGATGACCGCGCTGAGAAACTCGATGACCGTGAGCCCGAGATGCTGTTGTCGCCGGAGGATAACCCGCGCGTTAAACAGCTCGCCAAGAAAGAGCGATTTGGTCTCGACGAATCGGGCAAACCGCACTCGAAGATGAAGGTATTTGCGTTGCGCGACGCGCTCTTTGAGGCGATGCTCCATCGATTTGCGATCGATCCGACGATGGTCGCCTACGGTGAGGAAAACCGTGACTGGGGCGGTGCGTTCGCCGTGTACAGGGGATTGACCGAAGCGCTACCCTACCATCGACTCTTTAACTCCTCGATCTCGGAGGGCGCAATCGTCGGAACGGGCGTCGGCTACGCACTTTCGGGCGGTCGTGCCGTCGTCGAGCTCATGTACAACGATTTTATGGGCCGAGCGGGTGATGAAATTTTTAATCAAATGGCCAAATGGCAATCGATGAGCGCCGGGGTGCTCAAAATGCCCTTGGTTCTCCGGGTATCGGTCGGTAGCAAGTACGGCGCCCAACACTCTCAGGACTGGTCAAGTATCACCTCGCATATCCCCGGGCTCAAAGTGTATTTCCCGTCAACTCCGTATGACGCTAAAGGGATGCTCAACCGTGCCTTGGCCGGTACCGACCCTGTGGTCTTCTTTGAGAGTCAACGAATCTACGACATCGGCGAGTTGTTCCATAGCGAAGGAGTTCCTGAAGGGTACTACGAAATTGAAGAAGGCGAGCCGGAGATCAAACGTCCGGGAAGTGACCTCACGATCGTGACGATAGGAGCGACGCTCTATCGGGCGATCGAGGCGGCGGAAGAGCTCCAATCGGCACACGGCTTATCGGCCGAGGTCATCGACGCCCGGTTTATCAATCCGCTTAACCTCGAGCCGATTATCGACTCGGTCAAGAAAACGGGTCGCCTCGTTTTGGCGTCCGACGCGGTTGAGAGAGGAAGCTATCTCCATTCGATAGCCTCGCGCGTTACGACTGTCGCCTTTGACTATCTCGATGCGCCTCCCGCGATCGTCGCCTCCCGAAACTGGATTACGCCGGCGCACGAGATGGAAGATTTCTTCTTTCCGCAGAAGGAGTGGTTTATCGATACGATACACGAACAGATCCTCCCGCTCGCGGGCCACAAAGCGACGACAGTTCAGACCAACGGGGAGATCCTCCGACGTTACCGCGAGGGCATATAGTGGGTATCGCCGAGGTTCTGCCGGCTCTCCGGGGCGCAAGCTTTAACGGTCGACGCGCGCTTACCTTCCGCGTCGTCGACACGCCGCCGGCCTCCGACGCAATCCTGGAAATACCGGAAGACGCATCGATCGCCGATGTCGTGACGGCGTTTGCGTCCCGGTCCGATGAGCCGTTTTTACCGTCGTGGTTTACGGTTGGCGATACGACGGTAGTGGCCGGAACCTCGGCGGCGACGCTTGGCACACCGGTGGAGCGCGAGACCTGGTTTGACGGCTCGAAGGCCCGTAATCCAGAGTCGACGGATCGGAGCGACGTCGTCCGCGACGCGGTTATCCTCGTGACCGGGGCGGCGCAAGGATTTGGACTGGAAATTGCCAAAGGCCTTGCCGCGGCCGGCGCGCAACTCGTCGTGGCCGACCTAAATGATTCAAGTGCCGCCTCCCGCGCCGCGGAGATCAATGCCGCCACCGGACGCGACTGCGCGACCGCGATTCGGGTCGATGTGACCGACGAAACCTCGGTCGAGACACTTTTTACCCGTGTGTGCCGGCTCTACGGTGGCGTAGACGTCGTTATCAGCAACGCCGGTGTTCTCAAAGCCGGTAGCGTAAAAGAACTCGATCGGTCGGCGTTCGATTTTGTGACGCGGGTAAACTACACCGGCTTTTTCCTCATGACTAAGCACGCCGCTCGATTACTCGCCCGCCAGAACGAAGCGGCACATGCGGCGAATCGCGAGCCGTTCTACAGCGATATCATCGAAATCAACTCGAAAAGCGGCCTTGTTGGGAGCAACAAAAATGGTGCGTACGCGGGGAGCAAGTTTGGTGGCATCGGATTGGTACAGAGCTTTGCACTCGAACTCGTTACCGACAACATCAAAGTCAACGCGATCTGTCCCGGAAACTTCTTCGACGGCCCTCTGTGGAGCGATCCGGAGACCGGACTTTTTGTCCAATACCTCCGCGCAGGCAAGGTGCCGGGGGCGACGACGATCGCGGAGGTGCGCCGCGCCTACGAGAGTAAAGTCCCGATGCAACGTGGGGCGACGGGCCTCGACGTCCTGCGGGCTATCCTATACGTCGTGGAGCAGCGCTACGAAACGGGTCAGGCCGTGCCGGTAACCGGCGGTCAGGAGATGCTCCGCTAGAGTCGGGGCGCAGAAACCGTCATCGAGGAGATGTCGTGCGGGTCGCTTTCGCGAGCGATGTTCGCGTACAGAGCGATTCGCTCTCTGAGCGCGCGCCCAGCGTACGGATTGTCGGGATGGAAAAACCCGTAACGAGGATCGACAGCTGAAAGCTTCTCGTGCGCGATCAGTGCCCATGTGCTTGTGTTGAGGTGCTGGAAATCGGGAGTGTTTATCTCGGGACAGGTAAACACCTGGCGACTTGAGTTGATATCGACGCCGCTGATCTCGAGTAAACCGTGAGTGTCGGCGAGTCGTTGCACGCGGCGCAGTTGATCGAGGGTGTTCCGCGGTGGCATATAGGTCACGGCGAGAAAACCAAAATCCTTGAGACCGGCGAACAGATCATCGACATATTCGTCCTCAAACTGTTGCGCGGCTTTATCACCCGTCGGCGACTCGCCGACGTCACCGAGGTACGAGTACGCCGGGATGGCGCCGAGGCGCTTGCCGAGTTCGGTTACTTCAAATACGGAAGGACACTCTTCGGCGTTCGGCTGCACAAAAAACCGCGGCAGAAGATGAACCTTAAAAATTCCGAGGAGATCGTAGAGCACGTGCGGGTTATCCTCATCGACGAGGTAGTCTAACTGCCGCCCCTTGAGCGCGATCTCAAACTTTCGCTTTAGCAGATCGACAAGTGGCGCTCCCCGTCCAACAACGTCGACAAGACGTCGAGCAAGCGCAAAGAGAATATGGCGCTCGGTCACGCTCCCGTTCTCGTGGGCCAAGCTTTCCGGAAGAACATCTCGGTTAAAGTCGAGGTCCTGGATTCCGGCTTGGCGAAGGATCGTATTCAGGGCCTCGACCTGGACCTTGTTGCGGGCGTTACGAGCGCGTTGGATCGGCAACAAAGCCTCGGAGAGCTCGGCGATGCGCGTGCGGGGAACACCGTGAAGTACGATGTAGGCGTTTCCCGTCGTGTCGGGATTGTTAAGGCTTTGACGGGCAAAATCGGTATCGGTAAACGATACGCGCAACTCGCAGCCCACGGTCGATCCAATGCCGACGATTTGGGCCGCGTCGATCAGTTCCTCGGCAGCGCCGATCGAATCGTGATCGACACTCCCGACCGCTTGAAGGCCGGCCCGACGGGCATGGTATACGACCGAGCTCGGTGAGTATGGGCTAAACGAGTAATGGGTATGAACGTGGTTGTTTACTTCCTCGGAAAGCGGGCGGTCGAGAATCGCGTCGTAGTTTGTCCGGACTATCTCTCGCAGCGCGGCGAGACGATCAGCGACGTCGGTTAGTTCGAGATTTGCTAACACGTCTACGATTTGAGTGCGACGAGGACCTCGGCCAAAACGCGTTCCGCGTCGTCGTTGGCTACCTGACAAGTCCCCGCATTCTCATGGCCGCCGCCGCCGTAGTGAAGCATCAACTCGCCGACGTTGACCGGACAAGTTTTCTTGAATATGGATTTACCGACGGTAAGAACGGTGTTTTGCTTTTTAAAACCCCATATAACCTGAACCGAGACGTCCGTATCGGGGAAGAGTGCGTACTTAACAAAGCGATTCCCGGCATAGATCGTCTCAACCTCACGGAGATCGACGATAAGTACGTTGCCGTCCACTCTGCCGGTCTCTTCGAGCTGGGCGCGAAATCGATCGCGATGCTCAAAGTAAAGGCCAACGCGTTCTGAGACGTCAGGGAGGCTCAGGATGTCGTCGATATCGTGATCCGTACAGTAATCGATGAGATCCATCATCAGCTGATAGTTGGAAATCCGAAAGTTCCGAAAGCGCCCAAGTCCCGTTCGGGCGTCCATTATAAAATTGAGTAAGTTCCAATCCTCCGGATGGAGAACCTCTTCCTCGGTGAAGTTTGCCGAGTCTCCTTTGTCGACGGCGACCATCATTTTGTCGCTGATCCGCGGGAAACCGTCGGTGCCGCCAAAAAAGTTATAGACGACCCGCGCCGCGCTGGGCGCTTTTGGATCGATAATGTAGTTGTCTTTCTCGCCGACACGAATCGTCTCCGACGCGTGGTGATCAAACGCGAGATGTACGCCGTCTACGTAGGGTAAATTGGTGGTTATATCGTGTTCCCCGATCGCGATTAATCCGTCTTGCATGTCTTTGGGATGGACAAACTTTATGTCGCCGATCAGTTTCTGTTCACGGAGGAGCACCGCGCAAACAAGACCGTCAAAGTCGCTGCGGGTGACAAGCCGATAGGTGCCGTTGCGGGTATCCATAGAGCCTCCGTTGAGTTCAGTGTAGATCAGATGCGTCACTTCCTCAAGCCGAGGTTTTGTACTATAACGAGCGCATGGACCTCAGCGTGCTCGCCTGCGACGTCGGCGGAACCAACACATCGATAGCTCTCCTCACCGGTTCCGATCGGGACTTCGCCATTCGCCACCGTTTCCGCTACGAATCGCAGGCCCTGTCCTCGCTTGAGGAGGCTATTCTGACGACGCTGGATAGGATTCGGTCTGAGTCAAGCGTCGCGCCACCGACGATCGTAGCGGTAAGCGGGGCGGGACCGATTCGCGACGACGTGTGTTACCTGAGCAACGTTAAATGGACGATCGCAACAAAGCAAATTGAGGCGGAGACGGGACTCAGAGCGATTCTGATCAACGACTTCTCGGCTGTGAGCTACGGAATCCCGCTACTTGATCTCAACGACGGCGAGCAAATCGCCGTCCTGGCAAACGAACTTCCTCCACGACCCGATGGCATCCGGCTTGTTGTCGGCGCAGGAACGGGGCTTGGCGTCGGCTACCTTGTCGAGGAGGAGCGAAGCCTTCGTGTATATCCGTCCGAAGGCGGCCATTCCGCCTTTGCGCCGTACGATGAGACAAGCCTCGACATGCAAAGAATGCTCGCCGACGGTTTGGAAGAGCCGCCCGGTAGCGAATTGTTTGTCTCCGGTCGCGGCATCGCCAATGCCCTTCGATTTTATCGTGAATCAAAACGAGTGCCTTCGGGGACGGCGCTCGACCGCATCGATAATGAGCAGGATCCCGCAGCTGCCGTATCCCAGGCGGCCGCGGCCCTCGACCCGACCGCGATCGAGATCATGCGCCTATTTGTACGTAACTACGCGCGTACGGCATCGACCGCGGCGCTTCATTTTCTTCCCAGCGGGGGCCTATTTCTCGCCGGTGGCATCGCGGCCAAAAACGAACGGTGGTTTACGGAAGACGATTTGTTTGTAAACGAGTTTCGCCGCAACTACCGCGACCACATCGCAGCTCTTCTTACTCGTGTGCCGATCTATATCGTTCGCGACTACGAAATCAGCTTGTACGGCGCCGCCTACGCGGCGTATTTATCGCTTCAGCAGTCGGTAAAACGATGAACCTTTCGCCGCCGCTTCGCGCGCGAATGGAGGAGATCGGCATCGACGTTCCCCGATCGTCGGAGATCCTGGAGAACATTAATTCGGGGATCTACGACAACGTCGAGCCGATTCAGGTGAGCGATATTCCCGACATAGACGGAAAGACCGTCCTCGATCGACGCAAAACGATTGATTTTTCGATCGACGAAAAGACCTATCGGCAACGATTACAGGAGATTGCGCCGGAAATACCGCTCGATAGGTTCGGGCGTTCTGAGTCAGGTATTCGTCAGCTCAACGCAGGCGAGCTTGAGACGATTGGGGTTCTCCTCTACCCGTATCTTTCCTACGGCGTTCTCAACGGGGGTAGCGCGACCAGCTATGCGGACCGCATAAAAAATGAGTCATTTGACGAACAGCTTTTTAAGTTGTTTGACAAACGTTTTTCGGAGCTAGCCGCGCAAGCCCACGGACGCCCCAAGGGCCTTACGCCGGCGTACCTCAATCCTGATGGTTCGGTCGGAGCGAGCTTCCTCGAACTCAAGTTTCGGATGATTGCCGCGGAGCGTAACAGATACTACGAGACTGCACGACGGTTCGACATCGAGGCGACAAAGATGCCGCCGCCGCTTACGCCGGTGTACGAAATGACCAGTCTCGGCACAGAGACGGCGATTCGATCGAGCTACGATTCGTGGACCGACAGCCCATACCTGGCGGGCCTTCGAGATATCGACGAGGTATTATCGACCGAGCATCGCGTCCAACCGCTTATCTCGGCGTTTACGCATTCCAGCGTCGGTTCGCCGCGCCGATTCTTCGACAACGCGCACGGGAAGGACGGCGCGCCACTCGGCCTTCCGGGAGGCCACGGCGAGAACTTTCGCGTCCTCGCTCCCGTCTATCGATCTTTACGTGCCAATGGGAAACGCTTTGCGTATCTCGGGAATGTCGACAACCTCGGTTATACGGTCGATCCGGTTGCGGTTGCGCTCCTCGCGTTTTCGACCGCGCCGGCCGGTTTCGAGTTTGTTTTTCGGACTCCGGTCGACGTTAAAGTCGGCGTCCTCGTCTGCGATCAGAACAAGCGCCTCAACTGCGCCGATATCGGCGCCGCGATCGCGAAGGATGACGTCTTACGATTCGAGCAAAGCGGCAAGCGGATCCTCGTTAACTGCGCGACGGGATTGTTTAAACTCGACAACCTCGACGCGATGCTCACCGACATCCCACGCGCGTTGCCGATGCGTATCTCGGATCAGGTGAAGGACGCCGGTCGGTACAGCCAGGCCGAACAGGTTACCTGGGAGATCATCGCATTACTCGATTCGCCGCTCATCTTCGGCGTCGACAAGTATCGGCGATTACTCGCCGCCAAAATGCTCGTCGAGACGCTCCTCACCAGCGGCGTTCGACTTTCAGAGGCTCAAAAACTACAGGCGAGCGCAGGTGATCTTCATCGCGGGCTCCAACGCGCGTTGGCGGAGGTCTACAAGCTGACGTTCCGCGACGGTCGCTGGCGCGCGATGTAGGACGCAGACGAGTCAAGACGCCCGATCAAACAAGCGTCGTCGCTCAGAAATCCTTGTAAAGCATGCTGTGTTGAATACCCGTGTTGTTTTGGTACTTCCCGGCACGATACGGTTCCCAATCGCCCTGAATCGAGTGGTAAAAAATCTGACAGATTTCGACTCCCGGGTAGATACGGATCGGTTGTACGCAGAACATCTCCAGAGTCCAGAATCCGTGGAACCCGACGTCTCCAAATCCCGCGGTCACGTGGACAAATAAACCGAGACGACCGATTGACGACCGCCCTTCGAGCATCGGCACAAACTTGTCGGTCTCGGTGTACTCCACGGTTCGACCGAGATACAACCGGTGTGGCTCCAGCAAAAGACCTTCGGGTGGGATCTCGCGTTCCTCCGATCGGTTTTCAACGCGCATATCCAAAGGAGAGCTTTGATACACCCGTACCTCGTTGTGAAGTCTGAGGTTATAGCTGTTTGGATTAAGCTGATCGCGGTTAAACGGATTGATCTCGAGACCTGCGCCGAGATGTGCTTCGATTTCCCGTCCGGATAGTATCATTACGGGGCCTCGGGAAGCCGTAATCCGATAAAAAAACCCGCAGCTGTTGGCCGCGGGTGCGTAGTAAGGTGAAAAATCACGATAAACCTGGAACTACATCAAGTCTTTGGGACGGCGCGCCTGGTGACCCGTTTTGTCGCATACGGCGTAGTGGCGCATCTTTCCTTTCTCAAAGACACTTTTCATAACGATCTTTCCGCCCCAGCGGCTCAGAAGCTCGTGGGCACCTTCACGACGAGCGTTCTTGGATATTTTGCCGGCCATCGGGACCTCCTATAAAACTAAATAGACTCGCGACAAAAATGCGCGAAAACCCGGCGGGAGTATCGCAGATTCGTTGTCACGTGGCAAGTCCGACAGATGATAATAATCGGGTGGCCAAACGGCAAGCGGAATCGTACCACTCCCCTGATTACTCCTCGTCCTCAAAAAAGACCATGTCTTCCGGGCGAGCGATTACCGTTCGATCGTCGTCGCTCCCGAGTATTCGGGTTATCTCGGAAGAGTGCTTGCCGATAAGAGCGCGCAGCTCCTCGCTGGCAAATGCGCTGACGAGTTTTGCCTGGTCGTTGATGTTTACAACTTCGCCGGCGCGAAATACACCGTCGACGCCGGTTATACCGGTCGGGAGGAGGCTTTTGTGGTTGCGGATCGCCTTCATCGCGCCTGCGTCAACGCGAATCGTGCCTTGGGGTTCGCTGTGAAGAATCCAACGGCTTTTGTTGGGGAGCTTTCGGCGCGCGGTAAACAGCGTACCGATACCCTCGCCGGCGATGAGTCGGGTCAGAACCTGCGCCTCACGCCCGTCGGCAAGGATCACACGGCATCCGCCCTCTGCGGCAATCCGGACGGCGACAAGCTTCGTCTTCATGCCACCGGTCCCTCGTATGCTCCCGGCACGACCGGCGTCGGCGATCATAGCGTCGGTGATCTCCGTTACCGAATCTAAAGCAACCGCCGCTTTTGAACGACGGGGATCGCGGTCGTAGAATGCATCGACATCACTGAGAAGCACCAGAAGTCCGGCATCGACTTTACTCGCGATAAGCGCGCTCAACTGGTCGTTGTCGCCAAACGCCGTGCCTATTTCAGCGGTTGCGACCGAGTCGTTTTCGTTGAACACCGGGACGATCCCGAGATCGAGGAGCTTCTCCACGGCGTTACGGAGTTTGACATAGCTCGAACGCCCGTTGAGTACTTCACGCGTAAGAAGAACCTGCGCGATTGAAACGTTATGCTCGTTAAACGCCCGTCGATAGGCGTCCATCAAGATCGGCTGGCCAACCGCCGCGCAGGCTTGCCTCATGACGACATCCTGTACGGGCCCGGCGATGCCGAGCTCAACGGCACCAAAGCCGATCGCTCCGGAACTCACAAGGCAGACCTCGCGGCCGGAGGATCGAATTGACGCGATCTGGGCGGCAAGAAGAGCGATGTAGTGTTCATCGACGTGGCCCCCGTGAGTGAGTACGTTCGTTCCGACTTTTACGACGATTCGACGAACCGTCGAGAAATCACGCATCTAAGCTGCGATGTGTAAACTGCCGACGACCCTCGGCATAGTCGGCCACGATCTGACCGGTGCCCCGAAGCAGCCACTTGTAGCTCATCATACCCGAGATTCCTACCGGGCCGCGGGCGTGAATTCGGGATGTACTGATTCCGAGTTCGGCTCCCAGACCATATCGATATCCGTCCGCAAAACGAGTACTCGCGTTCCACATGACCGACGCGGAGTCGACCTCGCGGAGAAACTGCTCGGCGTTGGCGCGATCGGCGGTGATTATCGCGTCCGTATGGTGACTGCCGTAGCGGTTGATGTGGGCGATCGCCTCCTCGACGGAATCGACGATTTTTACCGAAATAACGAGGTCAAGATACTCAGTACTCCAGTCGTCTTCGCCCGCGGCTTCGGCGCTCGGCAGGTCCTTTATCGCCCGAGCACCGGCCTTGATTGTTACGCCCGCGGCGTCGAGCGCGCTCCCAAGCGTCGGTAACAAACGCTCGGCGGCATCAGCGTGAACGAGGAGCGTCTCGGCCGCGTTGCACACGGCGACGTACTGTGTTTTTGCATCGACCACCAGTCGAGTCGTGATGTCTTCGGGAGCGGAGCCATCGACGTAGACATGACAAATACCGTCGGCGTGCCCAAGAACGGGAATCCGCGAGTGGTCCATGATATATCTCACAAACTCATTGGACCCGCGCGGAATCAGGAGATCGACGTACTCGTCCAGTTTGAGCAACTCGCCGACGTCCTCTCGGCTCTCAATTAGTTGGATCCACCCGGACGGAAATCCGACCGTCGCGGTCGCCTCTGCGATCGATTCAGCGAGTACGCGGTTGCTCTCCCGTGCCTCGGACCCGCCTTTGAGGATAAGAGCGTTTCCGCTCTTTATTGCGAGCGAGGCGATCTGAACGAGGGCGTCGGGACGAGATTCAAAGATCATCCCGACAACACCAATCGGCGTCTGCACACGTGACAAAATCAGATCCTCGTCGAGTTCGGTCCTCTCGATAACCTCGCCGACCGGGTCGGGAAGCTCACGCAACGAGCTAATCCCGTCAAGGGTCGCATCGAGTTTCTTCTGCGTAAACTTCAGCCGTTTAACAAGCGGCGTGGCAACGCCGTCGTTCTCAGCCCGTTTAAGATCGGCCTCATTCGCTTTAAAAATCTCGCCGCGTTTCGCGGTCAAGGTCTTAGCGACCGCTTGGAGCGCCGCGCTCCGATCCTCGGCCCCGAGCTTTTGCAACTGGAACGCCGCGTCTCGAGCCGCTTGTGCCTTCTCGCGCACCGTCAGGGCGTCGTTCATTCGGAACCTCCGACCGCTCGTAGTTTTTCTGCGGCGCTGCGGAGCGCCTTTTCGGTCGCGTCCCAGCCGAGGCAGGCATCGGTGATCGATCGACCGTACACCAGTTCACGCGAATTATCGCCTAGACTCTGCCGACCGCCGATCAGATTACTCTCAATCATGACGCCGCGGATCGCCACCCGACCGTCGAGACGTTGCTGGATAACCGATTCGAGAACCTCCGCTTGCTTGTCCGGATTCTTCTGGCTGTTCCCATGACTACAGTCGACGATGATACGTTGCGGTAGTTCCTGATGACGGAGCATCTCGTTAACGCGGACGATATCCCAGGGGTGGTAGTTCGGCCCCGAGCGTCCGCCGCGAAGAATCAGATGTACGTGCGGGTTTCCGTTGGTATGGATCACGGAGGTCTGCCCGGCCTGGCTGATCCCGATAAACCGATGCGGAGAGAGTGAGCTTGCCATCGCGTTGGTCGCCGTTTCGATACTGCCGTCCGTGCCGTTCTTAAACCCTACAGCCATCGACAGTCCGCTCGCCATCTCACGATGGGTTTGAGACTCAGTTGTTCGAGCACCGATCGATGCCCAACTCACCAGGTCGTCGATGTACTGCGGAACAATTGGATCGAGCATTTCGCTCCCCGCGGGCAGTCCTCTACCGGTAATCTCGAGAAGAATCCGGCGCGCACGGGGGAGCCCCTCGCTGATCTCGTAGCTACCGTCCAAATATGGGTCGAGGATCAGGCCGCGCCAACCGAGTTTGGTGCGCGGTTTCTCAAAGTAGACGCGCATAACAAAGTAAAAAACGTCGTTGAGCTCCTCGCGAAGGGCAACGAGCCGTTCGGCGTACTCGTAGGCCGCTTCCGGATCGTGGATCGAACAGGGACCGACGACCGCCAGTAGCCGCCTATCTCGGCCGTCGAGGATATCGGCAACGTGGCGACGGCTCTCGACAACGGTGCGCTTCGTCGCGTCGCTCGGCGGGAGTTGCTGTTTTAATTCAACCGGAGGGATGAGCTCCTCTACCGCGCGGACGTGAAGGTCACTCATCTGCTCCATCGTTTGTTTTGCATTTTGACTCGTAGGCTGCACTCTCTAAGACTCCTCAACTCGATCAACCGGTAGCGTCATACACCGCGGTCCGCCGCCGCCACGGGCGAGCTCAAGACCATCAAGCGCCCAGGCCACCCTGGCTCCGCTGTCGGGAACGCCCGTCATGTCGGGCGTGCATATCTGATAGTCCGCGTCGGCAAGCGCGGAAAGCGTCGCCCGGTTGCTCCCAAACACAACAACCTGTCCGGGTGCGAGCGCCACGCTGTTGCAACCGCTAAACCACTGCTCGCGATCGCGGACGATCGGGTCGGTGCCGCCACAGGGTATACGATCAAGTTCAACACCACAACTCGTAAATCCGCTCCTCAGACTCTCGTGGGCCTCGATACGCCAGCGATCCCGCGATCTGCCGCCGGGAGGAACCTCGATCTTGTACACCGGTGCGGCGTGGGCACCCTCGTAGAGTGGTGTGTACGCGAGAACTCGATTCGGTTCCAGGATTGTGAGTATCATGTCGAGATGAATCGTTGCTCGTTCATCGGGAAGCAGGACAGCGAGCGCCGTCAAAACACTGTGACGATCGGCGGCGAGAGCGGCAAGTAATGCATCAACGGCATCGGCTGTTGTGCGTGGTCCGACGCCGATCACAATAATATCCTCCGAGTAAACGAGCACATCACCGCCCTCGATAGATCCAACCGGCGATTCCAGCCGCCGGACCGGGATACCCATTTCGCCAAGCGCCAGGGCAACGAGGACGGACTCTGCGCGCCGAACTTCGCCGGCCATCTCCGATTTAAACGCGTGCCCGTGGACGACAAATGACGCGTCACGCATAAAGTAGAGATTGGGCAACGGTGGCGTGAGGAACCTCGGGCCGTGGAGCTCCCTGGCAAGCCGACCGTGTTGAACCGGTACGCCGGTTACACAGTCGGCGACGATGCGCTCGGGGGGCATTTCCTGCCATCTGAGCGCCAACGCATCGGCGGTTTCCGCGTTACCAAACGCAAGTCCATCTGCGATTTGTCCAATACCGTCCGGTCGACCGGCTAACCGCGCGAGAAGATCGACAAGCTCGATCGTTTCCGCATAACGCTGGAGAACGCTACGCAGCTGATCGTGTTCGTTGCGAACGATCTCGACGGGGATAATGTCGTTGTACAGGAGCTCGGTTGCGCGAGAGGGTGTCATTTGCTCAACCTCGACGCCCGGACGGTGAATGAGCACCCGTCGGAGCGGCGCCGTTTCCGAGAAAACCGCCATATGCGGAGAGTAGCGACTCGCGACCTGCCTGTCGAGTGTGCCCTTGCCGCGGGGCTATACCTGTGGTACCTATGATCTCTTATGAACGCAATCGACCGAACTCGAATTTCGCAGCTCCGTAACCAGGAACCGTCCGAAGAACTCCTGGATGTTTTTGGATGGGTGCGGACAAAAAGAGACTCAAAAGGCGTCTGCTTTCTGGAGCTCAACGACGGATCAAGTCTGTCCGGTCTGCAAATCGTTATCGATAAGACCGGTACCGATCTTCAATCCGTTATCGACCGAGTTCAGACCGGCGCGAGTGTCGTCGCGACTGGCCGACTCGTGGCCTCCCCCGGCGAAAATCAAGCGGTTGAACTCGCCTGCACGGATCTAGACGTGATCGGCGAGTCGCCCGCCGACAGTTATCCCCTGCAGAAGAAGCGCCATAGTTTTGAGTTTCTGCGGGAGATCGCTCATCTGCGGGGCCGGACTAATACCTTTGGCGCCGTAATGCGCGTGCGCAATCGTCTTGCCTTTGCCGTTCACAGCTTCTTTCAAGAACGGGGATTTCTCTACCTCCATACGCCAATAATAACGGCCAGCGATGCGGAGGGTGCCGGCGCGCTCTTCCGCGTTACCACCCTCGACGGTTCCAAGCAAGCAACGGATGAAGAGGATTTTTTCGGCAAACGCGCCTATCTAACGGTCAGCGGTCAGCTCAACGCCGAGGCGTACGCGACGGCACTCGACAGGGTGTATACCTTTGGACCGACGTTTCGGGCGGAAAACTCCAACACAACTCGCCATCTGGCCGAGTTTTGGATGATCGAACCGGAACTCGCTTTCTGCAACCTCGAAGGCAATATGGAACTCGCCGAAGATTTTGTACGTTATCTCCTCAACGACGTATTGATGTCCTGCGGTGAGGACATGGAGTTCTTCGATAAACGGATACTCCCGGGCATCATCAAGGATCTGGAGAGCGTAGCCGAATCAAGCTTTACCGCATTGAGCTATACCGATGCAGTCGCTGCGCTCGAGAAAAGCGCCCAGAGCTTTGAGTTTCCGGTCTCGTGGGGCACGGACCTTCAGACCGAACACGAGAAATACCTTACCGAGGAATACGTCGGCGGCCCGATTATCGTGACCGACTACCCTCGAGATATTAAAGCGTTTTATATGAAGCAAAATGACGACGGCAAGACGGTTCGAGCGATGGACGTGCTCGTTCCCCGCCTCGGCGAAATCATCGGGGGTAGCGAGCGCGAAAGCCGTCTCGCGTTGATTGAGAGACGAATCGCTGAACTTGAACTGCCGCCCGAGCCGTATGAGTGGTATTTGGATCTGCGTCGATTTGGTACAGTCCCGCACTCCGGTTTCGGGCTTGGATTCGAACGACTCGTCCGGTACGTAACCGGAATGCAGAATATCCGCGACGTCATCCCGTTTCCACGCGCGGTTGGGAGTGCCGACTTCTAGCCGAGGTCCGGTTATACGCCGCGACGGGATCTATACATCGAGGGCGCCGGGTATAAAGCGTTTCATGGCGTAGGTCTCCTGGCCCTCGAAGATTCCCGCCGGGACAAAATAGCTGTGTAGACCCGCCGGAACGTACGAAAGCGCGGTTCGGGTGACGCTGACCTGCCCCGAAGCGGTGTTTTTGGCGCCGAGATGGTAAATGTAGTTGACATCGTCGGATACAACCTCGCCGGTGTCGCCGACCTCGCGGTAGGTCGAGTTTCCGAGGTGGAGGGCGAGGCGAAACGACAGAACGTACTTGCCGGTCGTGCGTTCGGTGGTGTAGATCGCCCGATTCATTACGAGTCGGAACATCGGAATAATCGGCATACAACGTTCGCCGTCGAACGGAAACAACAACAATCCGGAAAATCGCTGCCACATCCAGATGCGACCACCAAATCGGCCGCACTCGGCAACAAGCTGGTCGCGGAACTGCTGATCTGCCTGTTCTCCGAACTCAGCGCTCGTTTTGACCGTGTAGCGGCCGGTATCTTCCAGGTGAGCGTACAAAAACCAAAACGTGTACTCATTCCCGTTTTGGACCCCGCTCCAGTCGCGACCCGAGCGTATTTCACGCGGCGGCGGCTCGAACGTCTCGATAAGGGCCGCCTCTCGTCGCGATTCACTGCCGTCAGTCTCCAGCGGCAGCGGGTCAATATAACGAATGAGGCGCTCGAGGCGCTCTTCCGGTATTACCGATTCCATCTGCGCTGCCGGGAGATAGTCTGATCCACCGGCAAAAAAAACGAGCGCGGGATCGTCAATCGATCCGTCGGGATCCAGTACGCCGACCCACCCCGAGCGCTCCGCTGCTATCCGACTGACGAGAGATATCAGGTCGGTCGCGGAGAAAGAAGCGGCGTCGAGATAGAAAAACGAATCCTCGGGAGCCTCCCCAAGGGCATCTTCAAGTTTTGCCGGGGCGACCATCACAACCTCGTGGTCCGCTTGGAGGCCGCCAAAGAGTTTTTTGCGGCCTTTACGCGAGACGAGATGAAATCTCACCCTGCCGCTCCGACATCGACAAAATGCGGCTTGTAGGATTGTACGGTCGGATCACCGTCGTAATCGGCAAAACAGCGTTGCAAGAGAGAATCGAGAAGGGCAACGACGGCGGTCGCGACGGCGAGACCGTTCGGCGCCGCGTGATCGGACTCCAGTTTGAGAGTCTGGGCGATCACCGTCTCGTTGCGGAGTTTGGCCATCTGACTCGAGAATACGATCGAGCCGGTGTTGGCGGCCATTCGTACTTCGATTGGGTCATCGAGTGGATTCCAGAGCGCGTTGTAAAGGAGGATCTCATGAAGAACCTCCATTCCCGTTTCTACCGCGCTCTTGGCGACGACATCGGTGTGAAACGCGGCGAGACCTCCGTCGCCCTCCCAGTACCACAGACGGCCATTTCGTTTGTCGAGAGCGCGTTCGAGGATCTTGCGCAGAGAGCCGTACACGCCGTCCATCATCTCCGGTCCGTAACGACGAACGAGTTCTGAGTTATCCTTGACGTCTATAGACAAAAAACCAAGCGCATAGCTGCTGCCGTCTTTGAGGACGCCCCAATCATATGATTTACGTTTCTGAACGTTCTCGTAGAACTTTCCGGTCGATACGTCAAACAGATACCCGTCGTTACGCAGGTCCTCGATGATCTCCTGGAGGCGAACGATTCGATAGCGCCGCCCGACGAAGCCCTTCTCCTGCATCTCCACGAGCTGTTCGACAAAGTTGAGTAACATGTCTTCGCGGGCAACATCCTCGATTATGCGCCGGGCGGCGTCCTGGTTAGGCACCGAAAGACTGCGCGGTGTATCGGTTCGCTCGTGGATATCGTACCCGCGGATGTGTCGGCGCGCGAGTTTAACCATCGTTTTGACATCCATGGACTGGGTGAGCGCGCGGACAAGTTTATTACGGAGTTTGACTCGAATCCTCACCGAACCGATAGTACCTTGTCGGCCAAGTCGTAGTCCACGGTCATGGGAGAGGATAGACTCGGACGGATCTGTTCGACCGAGGCCACATCTGTTTTACGCGGTGAGTCGACCGCACTACTCGGCGGCGATCCATTCGCGGACCGTAACTGCGAGTTCTTTTCCGCGCTGGTAAATCAAGTCGAGATCGGACTGCTCGGGCGCTCCCTTAAACTCGACAGGCTCGAGAAAATCCCAGTTCATCTTGTAGCGGGCGACGATTTCGTCCAGCTCTTTCTGCGCCCCACCGGACCACCCAAAGCTCCCGAAACGAAACGCTTTGCGGTTAAGGGCCTTCTTCCGCCCGAGTTCGTCAACGACAACGGCCATCGGCGCGAACATCTTGTACTCGTAGGTCGGCATGCCGAGAACAACACCGCTTGAGTTCCACACGTCCCGCTGGACGTACGAGTAATGGGTGTCGGGTATGCGATGAACGTTGACTTTGACGCCCTCGCTCTTGATCCCCTCAACCACCGGTTCGACGCCTCTCTCGGTGTTACCGTACATCGAACCCCAGATGACCGTAATTTCCTCTTTCGCGGGACCTTTGCTGTAAGAGGCGTAGCGTTTGTAGTCGTCTATGATTTTCTGCGGATTGCTGCGCCACACGATTCCATGACCGGGAGCGATTATCTTGACGGGTAGACTCTCGGTCTTGATTACCGCTTTTTTCGCGGGCGCACTGTAGGCACCGACGATGTTGGCGTAGTAACGCGTTGCCTCATATTCAAAGAAGTCTATTTCGTCAGCTGAGAGCTGGTCGTCATACGGGCTGTCGGTTATCGCGCCAAACGCACCAAACGCGTCGCAGGGGAAAAGCGTTCCCGTTTTTGTGTCGAAGGTCGCCATCGTCTCGGGCCAATGAACGTTTGGTATTTCCTCAAACGCAAGAACGTGCCCGTCGCCGAGATCAAGAGTGTCTCCTGATTTCACGATCATCACCTCGTTTTCGTTCTGGTAAAACGCCTCGAGGAGTACTTTGGCCTTGGCGGTCGTGACGATCTTAAAATTGGGCCGGATTTTCATAAAGTCTTTGAGCCATCCGGAGTGATCGGGTTCCATGTGGTTAATGATTACGTAGTCGATGTCTTCAACGTTCACGTCCATCTGCTCAAACTGATCAAAAAGCACTTGCGGTGTCCCATCCCAGTCGCAGACACCGTCGATGATGGCGACCTTATCTCCTTTAACGATATAGGAGTTCATCGAAAATCCATGGGGGATCGGCCACATACCCTCAAAAAGGATGTCGTAGACGTTTGCTGAAAGCCGCCAGACTCCTTCGGTTACCTGTGTTGTCTGCATGATTCCTTCCTTTTACACCCATAATATGAGTGTTTCGCTCAGCTATAGATATTATATTACCGATTAGCTAGCTGTTCAATACCCGAGTGATAACTCGGTCAAAGCTGTCGGCAAATAACTTGAGCTCCCGACTCGAGAAACCGCGCCGCCGCGACATCGATTCAAGCCCTGCCCGGCGAATTGCCTCGCCGGCGTCACGGATCGATCGCCGCTCGGCGATCGTTCGCGAGTCAAACTCAATCCCGCGATCGTTTAGTACGGCGACACCCAATGCCAGCGCCTTCTCTGCCAGCGGTATGTCCCGAGTAACGAGAACCGTGTGGTCGTCCCCTCGCTCACTCAGCGCTCGCAGTAAATATCGGTCGACCGACTCACCCTTTACGACGACCAGAGCTCGCCGTGAGTCTCGATCCTCGAGACCGGAAATCGACTTGTTCGCGCAGTAAACCAGGTCAAATCCCCGCTTTGGAGCCGAGCGGTTGAGCAAATCGCGAACCGCCACCGGGCAGGAGTCTGCATCGACCCAGACCGTTACGCGCGCTTTGAGCGTAGCGGTCACTTCAACACAACTCCGTTCGGGATCGAAGCGACAAAGGCGCGGGCGCCATCTTCGGGGGAGACGACGAGTTCGTCGCTGGTGGCGGCAGTGACAAAGACCGATTCGCCCGAACGGATGTGAAAATCGGCCGCGCCACCGAGGCCGACCGCGCCGCCGAGCGCCAGTATCACAATGGGCGCATTGGCGGAGTAAACACGTGATTTATCGGAGAGAACACATAGTTCAAACTCGGCCGCGGGTGGCGAGAAGTGTCGCCCTCCTGCAACGGGAGTTCCGCTTATGATTTCGGCCGGCCCGCCCGTAAACTCAAGAACGCGCAGCAGCTCGGCGGCGTCCACGTACTTGACCGTACACCCCGAGCGCAGGACGTTGTCGGAGTTGGCCATTATCTCGACCCCCGCACCGTACAAATAGGCGTGAAGTGTCCGCGCATCGAGATACATCGCCTCGCCCGGCGAGAGGTGGACGAGGTTGAGGTACAACGGCGCCGCTGCGCCGGGATCACCCGGAAACTGACGCGTGAGCTCACCTACCCACCAATACCGATCGTCGCGGTCCTGAGAACGGCAGTTCTTAACGGCGTACTCCACAGCAGAACGGGATAATAGCTTTCGATCGGTGTCCTTTTCTCCGGACTCGATCAAACATTGCACGACAGTCTTCCACCGCGCCCAATCGGCGTGGTCGATAAACGACGAAAACGCGTTGTGGAGGGGCGTTAACTCGTCAGGAACACATTGGCGCCACCCGGATACCTCGTTGACGAGCTCGTCCAAAGGGCGAAATCCGCGCATTCCCCAAAAATCCTCAACCGCATAGAGCATTTCGGGTTTGTGATTACGATCGCGATAGGTACGATTTGGAGCATCGACGGGAATACCGGCCACGTCCTCACGCTCGTAACCGATCTGGGCTTGGCCACGGGACGGATGAGCCTGAATCGAGAGTCCTCGCTCGGCGGTGAGGATCTTAAACAGATATGGCAGTCCGGGACGCTTCTCCTCGGGAGGATTGAGCGATATCGCTCGCTCTCCGATCGACATCTCCGGGTTCTCAACGATATAGTCGTCGAGCGAGACCTCGACGTTCCCGGGTAGACGCACGCTGCTCGGACTTTTGGGGTGCGATCCCATCCAAACTTCGGCTTGAGGCTCTGCGCTGGGTGGATTGTTGGTGAGGCGGGAGAGCATTTCCGTACTGCCCCACGCATAATTCTGGACGCGATTAACCATCCTGAAAACCGGCACAATAACAGGCTACGACGGAGCCGCGCGCAGGTCAAGCTTGCATCGCGATCGGCGCCATCGGTAGAATAAGAAAAAAAACACGGGAGTAGCGACGATGAACCTGTCACCCCTGCAGAGCGCCCGATATCAGTACCAACCCAAACTTCCTCCGACGATTCGCGGCGAGATTTCGACCATTACCGTAGACCTCGGCGAGCCGACCACGGCGGTTGCCGATGAATCTGAACTCGCCACGATCTTTTCTTCAACGTTCGGAAAACCGATTGCCTCTCTAAACACGGGATCGAAAAATCCCAGCGCCGACAAAGAGCGGACCGTCGGCGTGATTCTATCGGGCGGTCAAGCTCCCGGCGGTCACAACGTTATCGCCGGATTGTTTGACGCGCTCAAAAAGGCCAATCCGAAGAATCGTCTTATCGGGTTTCGCGGCGGACCGGGCGGACTCGTCGACGACGAGAAGCTCGAGATAGACGGCGATTATATGGATCAATTTAGAAACACCGGTGGTTTTGATATCATCGGAAGCGGTCGGACAAAGATCGAAACACCTGAGCAGTTTGCCGCGGCGCGAGAAACGTGCCTGCGCAACGCCGTCGACGCCGTCGTCGTCATCGGCGGGGACGACAGCAACACCAATGCGGCCCTCCTCGCCGAGTACTTCGCCGATCGCGGCGATCGAATACAGGTAATTGGCGTCCCCAAAACGATAGACGGCGACCTCAAGAACGAGTTTATCGAGACGTCGTTTGGATTTGATACCGCCGTAAAAACGTACTCCGAACTGATCGGCAATATCGAACGAGACGCCAACAGCGCAAAAAAATACTGGCACTTCATAAAACTCATGGGTAGGAGTGCCAGCCACATCGCTCTGGAATGCGGGCTTCAGACGCGTCCGAACATCTGCATCATCTCTGAGGAGGTAAAGGAAAAGGCGCAGACTCTCGACGAGGTCGTCGCCTCGATCGTCGATGTCGTCGTCGCCCGCGCGAAAAACGGCGAGAACTTCGGTGTTGTTCTGGTTCCGGAGGGCCTTATTGAGTTTATCCCCGAGGTCGGCGCGCTCATCGGCGAGATAAACGATCTGCTCGCCGAAAACGCGGAGTACTTCGCGACTTTAAATACGTTTGAGGATCAGGCGGAGTGGGTTAACAAAAATCTCTCCCGAGACAGCTCCTACGTCTTCTCCTCCTTACCAAACGAGATTCAACGACAGCTTTTGATGGATCGCGATCCCCATGGCAACGTTCAGGTATCGCGAATTGAGACGGAAAAGCTGCTGATCGAAATGGTGGCCGATAAATTGGCCGAACTCAAGGTAAAGGGTTCCTATTCCGGTAAGTTCAGTCACCAGGCCCATTTCTTTGGCTACGAAGGTCGCTGCGCGTTTCCGAGCAATTTTGACGCGGATTATACCTATTCGCTGGGCTACACGGCGTTTTTGCTCATCGCCAACGACCTTACCGGTTACATCTCGAGCGTCCGCAACATAGCACGTTCGGCGTCGGAGTGGACGGCGGGTGGCATTCCCCTCACGATGATGATGAACTTGGAACAACGACACGGCAAAAAGAAGCCGGTTATAAAAAAAGCCCTCGTGGAACTGGGTGGGGCCCCGTTCCGCTACCTCAGTGAACATCGGGATACGTGGGCGACGACAACCTCCTACGCCTTCCCGGGAGCGATTCAGTACTACGGCCCGGACGAAGTCTGCAACATGCCGACCCTGACGCTCCGGCTGGAACAGGACGTATCGATTTAGATCAGCGGACCGAACCCGGTTTGAGCATCGTTGCGTTGATCGCCGCAAGGGAGTGGGCGTACTCGATCGCGAGCGCCCGCTCGTCGACGTTGTAACGAGCAGCAAGCGCAGCGGTAACCGCGTCGCCCGATCCGATCGTGTTGACCGGTGTCAACGAAACGGTGGGGACCGTCTTGATCATCTGTTCGCCCGGATCCCAGAACATAGTCGGTCGGGCACCGCGCGTGAGGACAAGATCTATGCCCCGCTCAAACCACGCCCGCATCTGTTTCTCGACGGTGATCCAGACCGGATCGCCCGGCGATACGTCGATATGTTCGCTCGCTTTGTCGACGAGATCGGGGGAAAACGTCTCCAGAAACTCGCGAAGGTTTATCTTCACAAGGCCGGGCTCATGACGAATCGCGCGCGACAGCGCGTCTCCGTGGAGATCGAGGACCACTCGCCGCCCCGCGGTCCGCGCGTTTTGAGCGAGCTCCGCGTGGAATCCGCTTGGATAGCCGTTTGTTGCCGATCCGGCGATCACGACCGTATCGGCGTCCTCGAGCTCCTCACGAAAAGCCGTACGCATCGCCTCCACGGTTGCGGGTACCACCGGTTCGGCGGGTTCGATAAACTCTGTCGTCGTGCCGGATGACTCGAGAATTGTTATGCAGTTACGCACCGCGCCGGGGGCCTCGACCGCGCGAAAGACGAGGCCGTCACCGTGAGCCATGGAACACCAAAGATCGCGGTTGGCGCCGCCGGCGTGGGTAAGGTGACGCACCGTCTCGCCGATCTGCCCCAGGACCCGGGCGGTATTGGCGCCTTTCCCGGCGACGTCGAGCCGCGTCGTCTCGGCGCGATGGACTTCGTCTATTCTGAGTTCAGAGACGACGAGGGTACGTTGAATGGTCGGGCTTAAACCGACGACCAAGAACCTCTCTGTTGTGTTTTCCACGGTTAGAAAGCCTCTCGAATGAGCGACGCAATCTCTTCGGCGCTGTAGGCGCCGGGATTGTTCTTTAAACCGCTCGCCGCAGCGAGTCCGGCGAGATCGCTTTCGACAAAGCCAAACACCGACAAACGATCGAGGGGCGTCGCCCAACTGCTCAGCGACGAGAGAAGATAGGCCCGGGCGGACTCGTCATCAGTGATACCGCTCTCGCGTTGGTCGGCGCCGAGAGCGCGTCCGGCGTCGGCGTATCGTCGTAGGAGCGTACGATCGTCATTGTTTTTGGCGAAGTCTATCGTCGCTCGCGAAACGGGCCCAACAAGCAAACCACAAACGACACCGTGGGGTACGTCATGAAGCGCTCCCGCCGGTGACGCGATTCCGTGGACGAGGCCCAAGCCGACGTTGGCGAGTGTACGCCCGCTAAAGAAGGCGGCCGTGGCCATTTCGAGACGGAGCTGCGCGCTCTCCTCTCCCGCGGCGATCCGTGGAAACGCCCGTCCAGCGAGCCGGAGACCGTGGAGCGCGAGAGCGTCACTCGCCGGATTGGCGCGCGTTGAAATGTATGACTCGAGGAGTTGCGTAATCGCATCCAGGCCGCTCGGTATGGCGATCTCGGCCGGGCAGTTTTTGTGGAGTTCGGCGTCTAGATACGCTCGTATCGGAACGTAGTTTTTGTGGCGGAGCGATTTTTTGAAACCGTCCGGGCCGACGCGAGAAAGCACGGCGTTACGTGTCGCCTCGCTGCCGGTACCCGCCGTCGTCGGAAAGGCGTAAACCGGGAGCGTTTGGCCGTCGGGGCTGCGGTCGCCGACGCCCTCGAGGTAGGACTCTATCGAAACATCCGATCGCATCGCGACGGCCGCGGCGGTCGCTTTGGCGGCGTCCAAAACGCTGCCACCACCGACGGCGAGAATAAGCTCGCATTGCGGGATTTGATCCAAAATCTGCCGGTACGCGTCGTCGACAACATCCGGGCTCGGTTCGCCGCGAATCGTGAGCTCGACAAACTCGAGTCCTTCGGCGAGCATCGCGTCGAGAAACAGTGTCCACGCGTCGCGACCCCGAACTGATCTCCCACCGGTTACGACGGCGATCCGACGCCACCCTTCCGCCGCCAGCGCGCGGGGCAGCTCGCGAAACAACCCTTCACCCACAAACAGATCAGGGCCGTGAGAAAAATCAAACGATGGTACGTCCATTTGGCAAATGCTACACCAATCCACGGCGGTCACCAAGTCCTCGCATTATCGCTCGTTTAACGAATTTCTAACCGTCGGCACCCCGATTCGGGCGGTCTTTTTGGTTGTCGCGTCTGTAAATCGGCCTTATCATGAAAAAAACGCCGATAAGTAACTGTGAGAATTCGTAAAAAAACACCACGTGAGGAGGAATCCATGAAGAAGTTTGCCCCTGTACTTGCCACGTTGCTCTTTTTTGTTGCCGCGACCGCGATGGCCCAGAGCGTCGACGATGATTTTTCGTCAATGCGCGGGTGGAACACCGGTTCCGGCGATTGGGTTACACGGGGCGGTCGACTCGTACAGCAAGACGAGCAAGCCCTCCTCGCCCGAGCGGACCGTATCGTCGATCAGCGCGGTTTTTACGAGTTGGAGTTTACTATTCGCTACGTCGACGGTGGATACCGTAATATGACCGACTTTGAGAATGGGATTTACCACGCCGGGTTTGGTATTCATCTCGGTGTCGAGAATCCGACAACTGGTCGACCATCGTGGGGTGCAGGAGAGAGCTATCTCCTCTGGCTCAACCTCGATACCCGGGAGTCGACGATGCGGAACTATCCGGAACATTACGGTTTTCGTGCCCAGGTATACGAGAGCCTCAGCAACTCGGAAATGGCCCTCATGCGCGATCCGGCCTTGGCGCGAGATCGAACGCTCACCCAATACGTCGAGGGTGATTACATGAGCATTGACATCATTGCCGCACTGCGTGACTGGGGAGTCGACCTTAGGATTGAAGACATCGGACCATATCTCGACGCCGATGTGCCGATTAACATTCGCGTAAACGCTCGCACCGGCGAGATTGGGGTACTTGATCCGACCGCACCGGTCCGGTTCTTTTTTACCGTCGATCCTGAGATTCTCCAGGGAACTTACGTTGCCCTGCGGACTAACAGCCTGGCGGCGAGCTACGATTACTTCACGGTAGACTAAACAAACAATACGTCTGCGTACGGCCGGTCTCCTCGTGGAGGCCGGCTTTTTTTATTCCGCTTCGCCTATCCATGCTACAATTTTTGTCATGGACACTATTCCCAAACTCCTTGTCGCGAACGGGACGAAGTCTCCCGACGCGCCCGCGCAGTTAAGCAAGGACGCCCACGGGGTCTTTCAACCGCGTAGTTGGCAACGATTGTGTGTCGAGGTTAATACCATCGCGGCGGCCCTCATCGATCTGGGAACAAAACGGGGCGACAGGATCGGCTTGATTTCCGAAAATCGCGCCGAGTGGTTGGCAATTGACCTCGCCGTTTTAACGCTGGGAGCGGTCGACGTGCCCCGCGGAAACGATGCAACGACCGATGAAATCGCCTACATTCTCTCCTTTTCAGAGGTCAAGATCGTCTTTGTGGAGAACGGCGCCCAGCTGGACAAACTTGTCTCGGTTATCGATCGAATACCGACACTCGAAACGGTCATTTTGATCGACGACCAATCCACTCATTCCGCGCGCGTCAGACGTGTTTCGATTTTAAGCTACGACGATTCGGTCGAACGCGGTCAACGTTACATCGAAAAGTACGGTACGGACGATATCGATCGGGCACGCGCGAGCGGTACAAGCGACGATCTGGCGACCATTATTTTCACCTCGGGGACGACGGGCGAGCCAAAAGGCGTCATGTTGAGTCATGGAAGCTTCTTGAACCAGGTCGAACATGTCCCGGACCTGATCAACGTCGGCGCGACCGATATATGGCTGTGCGTCCTCCCGGTGTGGCATTCATTTGAACGCATCATGCAGTACGTTTCGTTGGGCTGTGGATCGACCCTCGCGTACTCAAAGCCCGTCGGGAAAATCATGCTTGAGGATTTTCAAAAAGTCCGTCCAACGTGGATGGCCAGCGTTCCGCGGATCTGGGAGGCGGTCCGCGGTGGAATCTATCGCAACGTAAAAACACAAAGCGCGATTAAGCGCGGTCTCTTCTTCTTTTTTGTCGCCGTGGGCGGGCGCTACGATCAGTTTGTAAACCTCGTGCGTGGTCGACTGCCGCGATTTCGGAAGCGAGTTCGCGCCGTGGATGCGCTGATCGGCCTTTTCCCTTTGATCATGCTCTGGCCGCTCAAGAAGCTTGGCGACGTCCTCGTATTTAGCAAGATCCGGGCACGCCTGGGTGGTCGATTTGTCGCCGGGATTTCCGGAGGAGGTGCCCTTCCGGCGGCCGTGGACCAGTTTTTCGCGGCCGCAGGCATACTGCTCCTTGAGGGCTACGGACTTACCGAGACCGCGCCTGTCCTTGGCGTGCGCGCTCAAAACCACCCCGTGCCCGGGACCGTCGGTCCCGTGTTTCCCGAGATGGAGATCGAGATTCGTGATGAGGAGGGGCACCCCCTACCCCCGGGCGTACAAGGAACGGTATTTGCCCGCGGACCTCAATTAATGACCGGTTACTACAAACGTCCGGAACTCACCGCCGAAGTGATCGGCACGGACGGCTGGCTCAATACCGGCGACCTGGGAATGCTCACCTGGGACAACGAGCTTAAGATCACCGGGAGAGCCAAGGATACCGTTGTCCTTCTCGGCGGCGAGAACGTGGAACCTGCACCGATAGAGGAACGCTTGCGCGAGTCGCCGTTTATCGCCCAGGCGATGGTTGTCGGCCAGGACCGGAAGTACCTCGGCGCTCTCCTCGTTCCCGATTTTGACGCTCTTCAATCGTGGGCCGCGGAGCAGGAAGTAACGCCCTCAGAACGAGATATGCTCGTCACCGATCCACAGGTTCGCGATCTCTACGCCAATGAAATCAAGCGCCTGGTCGGCAGCCACACAGGGTTTAAAAGCTTTGAGCGAGTCTATCGTTTCGCCGTATTATCCGACGATTTTGTTGTCGGCGAGGAACTTTCGGCAAAGCAGGAGATCAAACGACACGTCATCCGCGCTAAACACGCCGGCGCAATCGTCGAAATGTTTGCGTGACAGCTAGTTAAGGTCGGTCACCGGTGTCCAACGCGCGGGAGAGCGCACGATCTGAGAAAGGACGGCGAGGAGACGCGCCATCGCCACCGTATCCACGGCACAATACGCGCTGATCTCGGCAATCGTAGCGACGGGAGTGAGCATATCAAATCGACGGAGCGTCTCGTCGGCCAAACCAGCCGCGAGAGAACCGATCGATGAAGGCGATCCACTATCGGCCAGTCGGGCGTAGCTTAAATTCGCGTGCATGCCGTCCCGAACGGTCATCGACTCGTACCCGGTATCGGTGTAGATCGGTAGAACACGTTTGAGCGAAACTTTACCAAGCTGTCGTGGATCGTACACGAGAAATTGGTTAAACGGGTCGAGTAGATCGACGAGTCGAGCGATCAGACGTTCGCCCGCTTCGATCAGTCCCGATACGCCGGCGAGTTGGGAGATCATCGCCGACTCGAAGCCCTTTCCAAACACGACGATCGAGCCGTGGTTACCGAGTTGTTCCTCCAACCAGGCAAACATCTCGACGCGATTATCGAGTCCGGGAGCCGCGGCAAACTCGCCGTGTTCGAGGGGCGATTCGGCATCACGCTGTACGTGAAGCGAAGCGACGACCGGAATGTGCTCGTATGGCGCGAGATTTCGAAAGGGCGGAATCGCCGGCGCGTAAGCCTCAAAATCAAGAAAAAACCGCGGAAAGACGACCGATTCGAGAAAGGCGGCGAGAGCGGCGGGATCAGCGTAGCGCGAATCTGAACCAACGGACTCGACCTGGATTTGCTGGCGTGCACTGAGTTTGACCTCCGCCGATCGAAGATCGTCCATCGTCCGTATTCCTGCGGAAAGCAGCTCGCGGGCCAATCCGGCGCCTCTGTGCAACGTCCGAATGTCGTGTTGGTCAGGTTCGTTTTTGGTCGGGCTGCACAACTCGCACGCCTGGCGACAGACGTAATCGACGGGAACCTTATACGTGCCGGCAAGCGCGTTTTGCAAGCGCCCAACATCGCGGACGATATTCTGTTGGCCGAGGCGAGCTCGCCCGGTGATATTACTCTCCCGGTAGGGCCGCCCGCTTTCGCCGTTGCTCCGAAACGATTTATCGAGGTAGACGATATGGACGGCGTGAATCGGAATGCCGCGTCTATCAAAGACGTAGGTAATTGCGGCCCCCTCGCCGTAGAATGCTCCCCGAATACCGGTCGCGGCGCGATAAAGGAAAACGTCCCACGCATCGAGCCGTGGTCGATAGCGGGCGACGTCGATTGAGACAACAAGTCCGTCGTATTCCAGGACACCATTGCGGAAGCCGGTTCGTGCTTCCAGCGCGCGCAACGTCGCGGCGCTCCGCTCCGAGATCCTCTGTGGATCGGTAACAAGTACGTACGATTCCAAAGTCGGCGTATGCGCTTTGTTATATGGCGACCAGAGGTCACGCAATTCCGCGTGTTCGCGCGTCGGGCCGTCTGCGGCAACACGAGCCGCCTCGCGGACGCTCGATTCGCCGGTCATTCCATCCGGAATCGCCGGGGTGCGAGACCCGGACTGAGGCAGACATCGCGCAAACCATCGGCGACGACATTGCGACCAGAGGTTAAGATCACCTATAGAGACATAGTTCATCTTCCGGTAGTACAGAGGGCGTAGGTATCGATCGCTATTTGAAGCTCCTCGTTTGTTGGCTCAACAATTATCGTTGTCGGCGAGTAGTCTTTTGATATGATCCCCTCGCGAGGACCGTTCTCGAGATTTTTGCGGTAGTCCATGACGATTCCGAGGTTCTCGAGTTTGTTACAGATGCGTTCGCGCATCCGCGTTCCGTACTGACCGATACCTCCCGTAAACACGAGAATATCGACTTTGACCAGATTGGCCGCGTAGGCGCCGATAAACTTGCGAACGCGATACGCGTAGACATCCAGGGCCTCCATCGCGTTCCGTTCGCCGCGTTCAGCCGCCTCCTCGAGATCGCGTAGATCGTTGGAACGTTTCGACAAACCGAGCAGTCCACTTTCCTTGTTCAACATCTTGTTGAGCTGCTCGGCCGTAAAACCGCGCTCCATCAAATAGAAAAGAATCGAGGGATCGATGTCGCCGCTTCGGGTTCCCATCATAAGACCTTCGAGCGGCGTGAATCCCATCGACGTATCAACCGACCGCCCGTTTTGTATCGCTGTGATGGACGCGCCGTTTCCGAGGTGACACGAAATAACGTTGGTGTTCTCGATTGAACGCTTGGCAAACCTAACCGCCTCGTTGGCTACGTAGCGATGCGATGTGCCGTGGAAGCCGTAGCGGCGTATTCGGTACTTCTCGTATAGTTCCCGAGGTAATCCGTACAGATATGCCGCCGGTCGCAGTGATTGATGAAACGCGGTGTCAAAAACCGCGACCTGCGTCCGATCGGGGAAGAGCCCCATCGCTTCGACGATACCGGTGAGATTTGCGGGATTATGAAGCGGGGCAAGTTCGATGTTTTCCTCGATCGCGGCGGTCACTTTATCGTCGATCACGACCGACTCGCTGTACTTCTCACCGCCGTGGACAACCCGATGACCGACCCCCGAGACCTCGGCGAGTTCGTCCACGATGCCGTTTACCTCGTCAACAAGGGCGGCGCTCATCATCGCCAGTGCGGTCTTATGATCGGCGATCTCCCGCTCAATCTCGATGTTCCCGTTTGAGCCCGTTTGAAAAAGACGGCCGGTCCGCTCACCGATCCGCTCAACCGTCCCCCGGCCGAGACTCTCGCGTTGCGGCATTTCGTAGATCTCGTATTTGAGCGAAGAACTTCCGCTGTTGATCACGAGTATTTTCTGTCCACTTTCTCTGCGACGCTTAGGCATGTATCAATCCTTTTTATTGATCCCGACCGCCGGACATCGTTTCTCCTCGTCGGGCCGGCCTTCCCGTCTCCTCGGCGATGCGCGCGAGGTTCAGATTGTAGAGAACGTCCACGTCGCCTGGATTCCGCGTTTGGGCCTCCGTAAAGCTCTCGACAGCGAGGCCGAACAAGCGGCTCCGATAGGCGGCCACTCCACGATTAAACCAGGGAATGGGATCCCCGGGGGCGATTTCGATCGCGCGATCGTACGACTCGATGGCGAGGGAGAAGTCCTCGCGGTCGGCGGCAATATCACCACGGTGAATATAGGGTTCGACTCGGTCGGGCTCAATCTCGCTCGCCCGGTGGAGATCCAAGAGAGCCGCCTCGTCGTCGAGAATCAGACGGTAGGCAAGCGCTCTGTTGATCCAGGAATCCGCGTCCGTGGGTTGGCGGTCAAGGGCGTTTGTAAAAGACTCGATCGCCGCCTCGGGACTGCCGGCCCCAAGAAACGCGAGTCCTACGTTGTAGTGGACGGCGTCGTCGTCCAGACCAAGCAAACGGGCCGATTCAAACGCATCCAAGGCGAGATGGTATTCTCCGCGGTCGATGTGGACGGCGCCACGGTTGTAGGGAAACGCCGCTTCCGACGGAAACTGTGCTTCAAGCTCACGATAGGTCTCAACCGTTTGGGCCGTATCGCCGGCGGCAAGTGCCTGACGGGCGGCGGATTGCAACGCCTCAAAGGTCGTAACTCCCGTTTCTTGAGCGGTCAGCGCGGGTACGCAGAAAACGAAGAGGCCCACCACACCTCGACGCAGAAGAGCAAGCATGACGTAAGTGTAGTGCGTTATGATGCCGCGCTCAAGCGATGGTTAGTCGAGGGCGACGAGAACTCGCTCCAATACCTTATTTCGATCCAAAGGTTTCACGATGTAGTTCTTGGCACCGATCAAAAGCGAGTTCTTTACCAGTTCGTTTTTTCCGAGCGCGCTGATCATGACAACGCTGGCGCTCTTGTCAAACTCGATGATCTTCTCCAGCGCCGTCACGCCGTCCATCTTTGGCATCGTAATGTCCATCGTCACAAGGTCTATACTCGGAAACAGTTCTTTGTACTTCTCGAGTCCTTCCTCTCCGTCTCCCGCAGTCCCGACGACATCGAATCCCGCGGACGTGAGTATCTGACTGAGCTGTTTGGCGACAAACATCGAGTCATCGACCACCAGAACGCGATACGCGGATCCGTCCGGTCGACGTCCCTCGGGGTCTTTGGGGTTAATATTTGGAAAGTCAGCCTTGTTCTTCATATTTGTCCCTCCGTACTGGAAATCTGTTTCTAAAACGACTCCCCTCTTATCGTTTCGGCACGGAAACCGCTATGTTTAAGCCGATGGCTCAGTCTGAACGTGTTCGCTACCTAACTCGCGCTACCGAACCGCGACCCGGTCCGGTCGGATATTGGGTACACGCCGCCCCACGGGCACAGTACAACCACGCCCTCGAGTACGCCGTCCACCGCGCCAACACCCTATCGCGCAACCTGTTCTGCTTTTTTGCGCTCGATCCGTCCTACCCGGACGCCACACCGCGACATATGCGTTTTCTCGTTGAGGGTCTGATCGATTTTGCCGCGTCCCTCCATGCGCGGGGTATCGAATTTGGTCTCTACCTTGGTAATCCTTTAGAAACGGCCATTTATCTCTCTCGTGGCTGCGGCGTTATCGTCACCGATCGGGCGTACTCCCGGATACACAGACGGTGGTACGCCGGTCTCTCCGAAAAAAGCGGATGCCCGGTCGTCCAAGTCGAAAGCAACGTGGTCGTTCCCGCCGAGACGGTGAGCGACAAAGAAGAGTATTCCGCCGCGACGATTCGCCGAAAAATCAACGGGATAAAGGACCGGTTCTTGATACCGATCGCGACGATCGAGTACCGCGGGAATCGGGATAGCGGCGCGGAGATAGATACCGCGTCGACGCGTATATCAAACGTGGCAAAAATGACACCCGACGATGTGCTCACTCGCGCGGGAGTCGAATCGTCCCAGCCGGCTGCATGGACCGGTGGTGAGAGCGCCGCCCGTGGGCATCTCGATCACTTCCTCGACCATTCGCTTTCGCAGTACCACGAATTGAGAAGCGCCCCGGACCTCGACTGGACGTCACACCTCAGTCCGTACCTCCATTTTGGTCACATTTCACCCGTGGAAGCGGCACTCAACGCGTCGGAACGGGCGGCCGAGCACCCCGAAGCCCAGGATGGCGCCGCCTCTTTTCTCGAGGAACTGATCGTACGGCGGGAGCTGGCCGTGAACTACGTTCTGTACAACAGTAACTACGACGACTGGGAGGGAATTCCGAGCTGGGCAAAACACACGCTCGCGGCGCACGAGACCGATCCCCGGTCGGCAATCTACACTCCCGCCCAGCTCGAGAACGCCGAAACACATGACCGGTACTGGAACGCGTGCCAGAACGAGATGCGACGTCGCGGCACGATGCACAACTACATGCGTATGTACTGGGGTAAGAAGATCCTCGAGTGGAATACCGATCCACGCGACGCATTTGCGATCGCTCGCGAGTTAAACGATAGGTACGAACTGGATGGCCGGGATCCCAACGGATGGACGGGAGTCGCGTGGTGTTTTGGTAAACACGACCGTCCATGGCCTGAGCGTCCGATCTTTGGAACGGTACGCTACATGAACGACTCAGGGTTACGTCGCAAGTTTAAGTCGATCGAAGCGTATGTGGCGCGCTGGACGGAGTAGCGCAGCGATCTACTCCTGGAGCAACAGGAACTCGTAGGGCTCGACCGTCCAGGCGTCGTGTTCGATTACGAGCGCCTGACCACGAACCAGATCGATCAGCTGGGACGAAAACCCGGCCGCGCGCAACAGATCAACGTCGACACGATGTCGCTCTCGATCGACGTTAGCGACAAACAGGACTCGCGAGCCGATACCGTCGCGCTTAACAAAACTCAAAATATGAGGGCTTTTATACGGTACGATGTCGACACCTGATGCGGCGTGAAGGGCGGGGGTTTCCTTCCTGAGGGCGATCAGGGCGCGGATTCTCGAAAACACCGTATGTTCGAGCGTATCGGGTTGGGTACGACGTTTTCGCGTCGTGGCATCGATATGCGGCCGATGCATCCAGCGGTTGTCGAATCTGAGAACGGCATCCTCGCGAAAACTGTAGTCGTTTGTAATCCCGAGCTCGTCTCCAGCGTAGATAACCGGAACTCCGCCGATTGAAAGCACGATAGCGTGTAGAAGGATAACTCGGTCTATCGCTTTCCGGAGTTCCGTCGTGTCGCTTCGGTCGATCGCCCACTCAACGCCGGCAAGGCTCGCCGTTGTTCCGCTGATTCGCGCGTCGCCGTTTTTCGGGTTGTACATAAAACGTTGTCCGCGGGCGGTCGATCCGGGGAACTCGCCCGTATAGTAATTGACGATAAAGGCGCGGTGCGTCGACGGATCCCAACCCAGGTTGTGCAAATGCGCCTCGTCGTATCCCAACCCGATATCGTCGTGGCAACGGAGGTAGTTAAGCCACGCCGAATCCGCCGGTGGGCGCGGAAGGTCGACCAGGCCGCGTTGCAACAGGTGTGCCTTACCGGTTGCGATCGCGTCCCAGAGCAAAACCATAAGCGACGCGTTATAGGCGAGCTCGCATTCGGGCTCCCGAGGGGTACCAAAGTAGCGGGCGATCTCACGTGGTTGCACAATCGCCTCGGCGACAAAAACGGCCCCCGGAGCCGCGACCCGAACGCAGGAGTTAAACAGGGCGACAAGGCGATGGGCCTCGGGGAGGTTCTGACACGACGTACCGATGCGTTTCCAGAGATAGGCCACCGCGTCAAATCGGAATACATCTACCCCGAGATTGGCGAGGTCAAGGAGCGTACCGAGCATCTCGAGAAATACCGCCGGATTTGTGTAGTTGAGATCCCACTGGTAATTGTGGAACGTCGTCATGACCCATGACTTGTTATCTTTTACGTAGGTGAAGTTTCCTGGGGCGGTCTCGGGAAATATTTCGCTCACG
This sequence comes from Alkalispirochaeta sp., assembly GCA_965601745.1. GTDB lineage: Bacteria > Spirochaetota > Spirochaetia > DSM-27196 > Alkalispirochaetaceae. The sequence continues at coordinate 754,927 of OZ271836.1, read as the reverse complement.
GTCTGTTCGTATAGGTCGGGAACCGTCCGATCCGAAAAGAAGTAGTAGTAGTCACGATATTTTTCTTCGCCCGCTCTCGCCCGCTGCGCCCACTCGTGTTCGTCACTCGAATGGTTGAGAACGTAGTCGAGAATGAGGACCATGCCTCGCTCGTGAAGTTTCTCTGCGAGGCGGGCAAGATCATGTAACGATCCGAGCTCGTTGCGGACGGAGAGAAAATCGGAGACGGCGTATCCCCCGTCGTTCTCGTCGCGCGGAGTCTCAAGAATCGGCATCAGGTGTAAGGCCGTTATCCCGAGATCGGCAAAGTAGTCGAGATCGTCGATGAGTCCGGCGATCGTTCCCGAAAATCTCTCGACGTAAAGCTGCATGGCAACGAGTGTACCGTCGTTGTACCAGTCGCCCTTCTCAACGCGTGCGCTGTCCATCGCCCGTAGCCGCGCGGGACGATTGCTCCACTTAGCGATGAGAAGTTCGATGAGACGCGAAAACTGAACGTCCCAATCGGTCCTGGCTCCATACAAGGAGGAAAAAAGCGAAACGATGTCAAAAAAGTGAGCCGACAGACGCGACACTAGTTCATCGTCTGCCGGCTCGACCAAGTCTGAACTCAAATAGCGCTGCAGAAGCGCAGAAGCGCGTTTTGGGAGAATGCGATCCATTAATACTCCGGCGTGAGTCTAGAATTCCTCAAACTCAGAGTCTAGATCGTCACGGCCGGATTGGTCCAGATCCAATGTGATTCCAACTTCATCTTCATCGACGAGCGCCAGGCCTGTTGGCATCGGTACTTCCGGAGCTGGGGCGCCGCCGGTTTTGCCTTTATTGCCGTTGTCGCCGGGTATCGCCGACTCGACCGGGGCTTTAGCGGCGACGGTTCGACGCGGACGGGGCGCCGCAACACTGTCGGGTTTGGTCGTTCCGACAGCCGGTTCGGTGTGTGATCGTCCGGTCGTTGGTCGCGCGCTGTTTTTTGAGGCGGCGGGAAGGGCGGCCGCACGTTGCTTAGGAGGTGTATCTTGAGTCACGCTCGAGCTCGAACCGCGGTGTGCGGCGTCCCGGCGTCCGGTTAGCGTGAAGAAATCGACGGCGTTCTTGAGCTGTACCGATTGGCCGTTTAACTCCTCGGCCATTGACGCCATCTGCTCCGATGCGCTGGCGTTTCTTTGGATGACCGAATCCAGCTGAACGATGGCACTGTTGATCTGATCGGCTCCGCTGTTCTGCTCGTTGCTCGCAGCGCTGATCTCCTGAACGAGTTCCGCCGTCCTCTTGATATCGGGGACGATTTGGCTGAGCATCGAGCCCGCCTTTTCGGCGATCGCGACCGAGCGGGATGAAAGCTCGCTGATCTCGCCCGCGGCTCCCTGACTTCTTTCAGCTAGTTTCCGAACTTCGCTGGCGACGACCGCAAATCCCTTGCCGGCCTCGCCCGCCCGGGCAGCTTCGATGGCGGCGTTCAGAGCGAGTAAGTTGGTGTTGCGCGCGATCTCCTCGATGATCGAAATCTTCTCAGCGATCTCTTTCATCGCGGCCACCGTTTCGGTGACGGCCTCTCCGCCCTCGTCAGCGTCTCGAGCGCTCTTCTGCGATATCTTGTCGGTTTGCATCGCGTTGTCGGTGTTCTGACGGATGTTGGAGCTCATCTCCTCCATGCTGCTTGAGACTTCTTCTGCGTTGGCAGCCTGTTCGGTCGCTCCTTCACTCATCTGTTGAGCGGTCTCGCTCATCTGACGACTACCCTCGGCGACGTTGTCCGCTGACGCCCGTATATCGGCGACGATACCCGACAAGCTTGAGATCATCTTTATCATCGAGCGGTAAACTCCGGTCGTTTTCTCCTCTTCGGCCCGAAAGCTCAAGTCCCCGCCGGCGATGCGTTCGGCGATGACCTCGAGCAAGCGCGGTTCCTGACCCAGTTGCGACGAGGTTCTCCGGATAATCAGAGTCGCGACGACGATACCAAGCAGGACGGCGATTCCGGCGGCGATAAGCGTACCCCATGTCGTTAGCGCCGCGCTCCGGGCGGACGCCGCCGTGCGAGACACGATAAGCTCCTCTTCAACCGCAACCGCCTCGGCGACGAGAGCACGGATACCGTCCATGTACTCCTTGCCGAGTCCGAGCGAGACGATGTCGACGACTGCGCTCATCTCGGCCGTACCCGCGTTCACCGATTCGCGGACCTCGCGATAGCGGGCCACTACCTCGGAGTCCCAGGTGATCGCGCGTTGCTCGATCTGCTCCCAGCGCGCAACCTGGGCCGGATTGTCGCTCGTTAGTTCTTTCGCCTGAGCAATCAATTCGGCAAACGTCTCTCGACCGCCGAAGTACGGCTCAAGGAAGAGCTCGTCGCCCGTGACCATGTACGCCCGGACACCGGTTTCCTGGTCAACCATCGCTGCACCGATACCCTCGGCAACGCGAATAACCTCGTAGGTGTGGTCTACCCACCTTTGATTCTCGATGAGTGCTCCGACGTTAAAAAAGACCGCAATCGCGATAGCGATCGTCACCGCCAAAACAACGGCATAGCCGCTCAACAACTGCCAACGAAACTTCATACAACCAACCCCCCGACGGACGACTCTACAGCGCGCCCGGCCAGTTGACTCTTATAGTCTATATTCAGCTTCGTACGAACGGGTTCGATTTGCAAATCGAACGAGCGGAGGGGTCCCCAATACGAATCCGTTGACTATCGAAATACGCGGCGATTACCGGAGACAAGCAAGACGGTCGGATCGGCGAGGAGTACGTCACGGGCGGTCTCGGCGTTTTGTCCGGGCGCGAGAGAGGCCTCCGCGTACACCGGGGCGTCTGTGGTGAAGCGACTGGTCCACGAGATTCCCGCGGCGTTTGCAAGGTCTGAGAGTTCGGTTTCCTGATCCTGCCACAGGCCGGTACGCTCGGGATCAAATAGGACGAGTAGCTCGGACCCGGCAATCTTGATCGCGCCTGATCCGTTCGTGGCGCGAGCGGCGATATCACGCAAGGTCGCCGCGGCAAGCGTATGTGATGAGGCGCGGTCCAGGCTACCACCGTACGGACTGACGACCAACGCGCCGCTGAGCATCGCATGCATGTCGAGCAGGCCGTGTCCATAGGTATCGTCAAAACCGGCGGCGCCGAGGTCGACCGCGGTTGTCTCGAGCAGGGTTCGCATCGTCTGGGCCGACATCGCCGGGGCAACTGCCCGTAAGACCGCCAGAGACCCGGCGACCAGTGGCGAAGCCATCGACGTTCCTTCAAGGAGTTGATAGTCGGACTCGTTTATCGTACTTAAGATAGCCTCGCCGGGGGCGACAAGATCGAGCTCGGGTCCGGTGTCGCTAAAGCTTGCGCGTACGCGGTTTTGGTCGACGGCACCGACGGCGATCACATCGGCGAACGCCGCAGGAAAGTCGATTGCGTTACCGCCGTCGTTCCCCGCGGCGGCCACCATCAGCACTCCCTGTGCCGAAATGATCTCCACGACGGACGCGAGAAGCGCCTCCTCGATCGGGCCGAGGGTTTGCGCGCCAAGACTCATATTTATCACGTCGGCCCGTGTATCCGGGAACACGCCGCGACCGCTATCGAGGCCCGCCGCGTAGAGCATCGCCGCGGCGAGATCGGCAACCGTCCCAAATCCGCCGGCGTCGAGCATTGCGAGCGGCATGATCCGCACGATCGGCGCGGACAACCGGTTGTAAGCGATACCGGCGATACCGACCCCGTTTTCGGAGGTAGCTGCGGCGATTCCCGTGACGTGGTTCCCGTGGTCAGGAGGCGTGAGCGTCCCCGGCTCGGGGAAAACGAGGGGCTCCGCGCTACCGCCGGTAAAATCGATCCCGTCGTTGGTGTAGACGCCGTCCAAATCTTCATGTAGGCCACCGGGTTGCTTGTCAATAACCGCCAGTATCGACGGCGAAACCGATCGGTCGGCAACAAGCCCCCACGCCTCCGGCGCGCCGACCAACGGGAGGTACCACTGATCGGCGGAGTAAAAAACATCGTTTGGGGTAACCGGGTTTACGTCGTCAAACGGGTTGTCCTGGCTTGAGAACGGGCCGTAGCGGCAGGATCCGAGAACGAGGAGAGTAACGAGCGTTCCAATGACGGCGATCGATCTCACTGTAGTTCACAAGATACGGCAAACCCGGCTAGTTCTCCAAGATTGTGATCTCTACGCGTCGATTACGCCGTCGACCGGCCTCCGTCGCGTTGTCGTCTATCGGTTCACGCGCGCCCATTCCGCGGTAGACGATTCGTTCGCGGGTGCGGGCGCCGAGTTCGATGAGCAGCCGCCCAACCGTTTCGGCGCGTTGCTCGCTCAAGAGTTGCCGTCCTCCTTCCGTTCCCGCCAGGGCGGTATGACCGGTGATGAGGATGTCGCGCTCCGGATATCGGGTCAGGATTCGGGCGAGCCACTCGACTTTGGCCATCTCGCCGGGAACCAGTTCGGTAGAATCGGGTTGAAACCGGATGTTCTCGAACGCGATCGTAACGCCGTCGTCGTCGCTCCGGACGGTTGCATCGGGAATTCCCTCTTCATCAATCGAGTCCTCGATCTCTCGTTGAAGTGATTCGCGATCGAGCGGTGGTGCACCGACAACCCGCCCGTCCGCTCGCCCGCGATACTCCATTTGAGCGCCGTCGCGAAGCTGAATAAACAAGGTGTAGCTCTCTTCGTAAGAGTTAGCCCGTCCCGCAATTCGGTCCCAGTACAGCGTCTGACGAAACCGTGCGGTAATCAAGCGAATCTGCTCGGCTTCCTCCCGGCCGGGCGGCGGGCGATAAAATACGTTGTAACGGATCGCGATTTCGTCGTATTCGATGTCGTCTATCTGGGTGGGCCCGATGTATTCGTAACTCGCTTCAATGGGAATAACGACCGGGTTTTCAATGCCGAGACCGTCCCGAAAATCGTAGACCTCGGCCGCGGGTGCAGTCCACGTGTCACCTATCGACAAGGGGCGCCCGGGAAACACGGGTATATCGCGTACTTGCGGGACAAAGGAGTCCGACGGTACGGTTTGGCGCCCGAGATCATCCTGAGTAAAGGTAACCGAGTACTGCCGATCGAGGGCAAACGGTTGCCGAGCGCCCTGCGATTCCTCCGAGACCAGGTAACGAGCGGTGATCTCCCCGTCAGCACCGATCTCGAGCTGTATTCTGGTTAGAATTTCCGCGTCACCGATCAGCTCACCGTCGAGGTACACCGTCTGGGTGTTAACGCCAACGATCCGGTATTGCTCACCGGCGCGGTAGCGATACGCAAACTCGACCGGTTCCTGCGCGGAGAGTTTCGTGCCAAAGATACACACAGCGACAAGAACGATGATGCGGACAGGGTTTCTCATATTGGTGCTATCGGCGTTACAAACGGAATTCTTGACAAAGCCAGTACTCGCTACTACCATCCTGCCGGTGAGTTCCCGGCGTACTGAGGAGGAATCGGGCGGTCGATTGACCGGTACTGCTACGGTGGTAGTTACGCCGACGATCCGGGATTACGTGGAAGATCTCGTCGCAGGCCGCGACACAACAGCGTTGAGTTTGGAGACGCTCGTCGTTGGTAGTGACGAAACGATCAAAACCGCGATACAAAGGCACAATTCCGGTTCTACTGGTACGGTTGCCGAGACGGCGGCCAAAGTAATCGACCTCCTCCGGCGGAACGAACTCCCACTAGATCGCCTAAATCGCATCGTCGCGGTAATGCCGCGAGCCGACGATAACGGTTTTGCGACCGATTTGGCGTATATTTTCTCAAAAGCGGACAAGCGTCCCGAGTTGTGGATCGTCACGGATCAAGACCTACCAGACGATACGCGAGACCGAATCCCGGCGAGACGGTTTCGTACGGTATACTCAGCGCAGTCCGATTCAGACGTAAAAGGAGTCGGTACAATGGGAAATCGATCAGACAACTACATACAGCGGCCCGACGAGCTCAAGAGACTCGTGGACGAAACGATCCGCGCGATACACGACGACATGGACCCCTTGGAAATGAACGCCTACCGGCGTTTTATCAAGCAAAACGTCTCAGTGTTCTCCCGTGGGTACTTTACCGCGTATCTCCTGCGGGAGCTGGCCCGACGCGACGGCATCTTTACCGGCCGCGGGCGTACCGCGGTACCGACACGCGAAGATCAGAATACTGAACGATCACCCGAAGGAAACGTTCCCGTCGACAAACGACAGACGCTATTCGTGAGCGTCGGTAAAAACCGAAGAGTCTACCCCAAGGATTTTCTCGCCCTCTTCACTGAGTTGGAGGAAGTCGACGGAGAGATGATCGGACAGATCAAAATTCTAGATAACTACTCGTTTGTTGAAGTAAGCGAGGATATCGCCCCGACAATTATTTCGGCCTTCGACGGATACGAATTTCGCGGACGGAAACTCACCGTCAACCACGCGCGCAACAAAAAGTAGTCCACGCGACGCGTGGGAATTACGAAACTAGAAGGACGAGCGCGACGGCCGCAATATAGGCGTTGACTCCGATCCCCGTCAGAAACAGGGTAATTGCCGCAAACTCCCAGTAATACGCGCGTCGATTGAGCTTGGCGATGTCACCAGGCCGGATCGGCGACCGACGAATGACCGGCAAAATGGACGCAAAAGGTTTCATCGGCGTCCAGATTTCGAGATCTTCATCCAACTCATAGCGCCGCGGGTTATGTTTCCGGATCGTGACGACGCGTTCGCCGGCCGGCTCGGAGAGGCGTTGGAACGCTCCATTGCCCCAATTGTCGTTAAAGACCTCGGGTAATGAGAGCAGATCCCGGCGAGCGCGAGCCTTGCGCCCTGCACGCCACAAACGCCGATAGAAGTAAAACCCCGCCACTCCGGGGGGAAACAACGGCAACACCGGAAACAGGGCGAGGACTACGGCGGTCAAACTGAGAAGACGACTTGAGTCGAGCGAAACCACCGCCAGAAGAAGTAAGGATAAAAAACCGCCGAGAAGCGATCCCGGTGTGAGATCGTTCCAGTACTCGTTTCGCTGACGCCCAGTCCAGATCGCTCGAGCGATTACCGTGTCCTTGTGTCCATCAAACACGACGACGAGCGGGTCGGCCGCGACAAACCGCGCGGATCCTCCCTCCTCACCGACCGTCCCGCTGACAAAGACGCGAGTGCCCTCGACAAGGGCCGTGATCTCTCGCCAGTCGACCGTTTCAGGAGTCTCGTCTGGCAGCTCTGAGCCGACAATTTGTGAGGGTGGCAGTATTGTAATCCGGGAGTTGGCGAGGTCTAAAGCGACCGAAACGTGATCGTCTTTGAGCCACACGACATCGTGGGCCGCGACCGATTCCAGTCGGCCGACAAACCAATACCGCTCGGTGCTCTGACCGTCGCGCCTCCCCAGTTCTCTGATCGCCAGCGGATCGAGGTGTCGTCCGGCACAAGCCTCAAGGATGCGAGTACGGAATCGGCGCCATTTACGTCGTACCCGGAACGCCCCGACACCGGGGATGACGAGGTAAAACACGATCGCGACAAGCGGTATCAAAACGAGGAGCCAGGAATTATTCATTGTTGAACGAGGCCGTTGGATCTAGTACCATTGGATCAATGCTCATTGACAGAGTCATCGTCGGTTCAATGTATACCAACGCGTATATCGTATCCACCGGCAAGAAGGAGTGCCTCATCATCGATCCCGGTGCCGAGGCACCGTCGTTAATCACACGACTCGAGGCGATGAACCTCATACCCAAGGCGATCGTCTTTACGCACGGCCACATAGATCATACCTCGGCCACTCAAGCGTTGATCGATCATTACGCGGAACGAGGGCACCATATTTCGGTCGGTGTTCACGAGGCGGACAGCGTGTACCTGAGCTCGGAAGGCGAAAAGGCCAATCACGACCTCTTCGCGTATTTTGGTGAAAACGGTATCGCGGCGCTGAACACATTTACAGAGACGGTAATCGAACCGGAGTTTTTTATCGCCGAGGGCGACACCCTTCTTGATTCGGATCTCGTCGTCATGCATACACCGGGGCATAGCAACGGGAGTACCTGTATCTACAGCGAGCCACGACAAGCGCTTTTCTCCGGAGATACACTGTTTTTTAATACGATCGGACGAACCGACGTACCCGACGGCAACGACGAGCAGCTTCGCGACGTCGTTTCCAATCGTATCTTTGAGCTTCCCCCCGATACTCGCGTCTTTCCCGGCCACGGACCAACGACGACGATTGAACGCGAAATCAAGAATAATCGGATGAACAGTGAAGGCGCGACGATTTAAGTCGTTCGCCGTTTAGACAAGAGCATCCAGAAACAAGCCGGGTCGCGGATCGCGATCAGCGGCGAGTTCACGAGAGGCTTGCGCCAGAAGTTCCTCACGTCGTTCGACTTCGGAAAGATCCCGGCTGGCGCCTATGCGCGTCTGTTGCGCCCGGAGGCGACCGATAAGCGAATCCAATGCTCGAATTCGCATATACGATATTGAACCCTCCGATCCCGACGGGACGGCGGCGATATTCTGAAAACGGGCGTAAACCGATCCGTTTACGGGAATCGTTACCGGCGACGACGAAACGCGTGCTCGTACAAGATCCGTAACCGAGATCGAAATAGCCTGTGGTCGCGAAATCACATCGACCATACCGTCCTCCGATATAAATATCGGCGCGATATGGGTCGACCTTAACGATACTTAGCGGTTCCGGCGCTCTAACTCAGTTTGGTATTCAACTCGGTAGAGTGCGTAGGGTATCGCTTCCAGACGCTCGGTCGGAATCGGTTTCCCGCTCTTAAGACAAATGCCGTATTTTCCGTTGTCGATGCGGCCCAAAGCTGACTCGATTAATCTCAACTTTTTTAGTTCCTGGGCACCGAGCGCGCTCAGCAGCTTTTTATCGATATCGTTACTCGCAACGTCGACGAGATCTTTAGTATCGCTGGAGCCCGCCATCTCCCGGAACTCCTCATCTTCGGCTACTAACTGGCGTAAAATATCGGCTTTCATCTCCTCGAGTCGATGCTTCATCTTGTCGACAAAATCGGCGTCCATAGCGTGCTCCTCAACGATTCGGGAAAGTTCCGTGAAATATAGTTCTCCGGCGTAAAATGTCAACCCCCGCCGCCACGTTGACAGCGCCGCTGATTCCAACCTACGATGGGGGCACTTCAATGTAAAAAAGGGGCCGCCGTGGCGAAAGAGGAAGCGATAGAGGTAGAGGGCATAGTTAAAGAATCTTTGCCGAATACCATGTTTCGCGTCGAACTAAAGAACGGACACGTAATTCTCACGCATCTTTCCGGAAAGATGCGCAAACACTACATACGGATCGTTCCCGGCGACCGCGTAAAAGTCGCGCTCTCGCCCTACGATCTAACCCGAGGTCGGATAATCTACCGCGAACGCTGACGAACTATCGCCCACACGGCGCCGCTGCCGCCGTCTTTTTCGGCCGGTACGCCGGTCGTGCCGATAGATCGATGTTCCTCCAAATACTGGCGCACAAAGCTCCTCAACGTACCGTCGGAACCGGCACTCGTGCCCTTTCCGTGGACGATGAGGACTTTCTTGACGCCATCGGCGACACAGGCACCAATAAATGCGTCGAGCTCGATTTGTGCTTCTTCGGTCGTTTTGCCGTGGAGATCGATCCGTCGTTCGATTGAAAGTCGCTTGGGCGATCGACGATCCTGGGGCGAACCGCTGGGATGATCGTCCTTATCGAGATCGGCCGGCGGCGGATATTTACTCAGCACGCGATCCATCAGATTATCGTTCATTTTAAAGCCTCTCTTCTTGGCTATACTCTACTGCGGACACTGGTATCCATCCGGTCACGCCACTGCCCGTGCGTATAAGATAAAACTCTTCGTACGCGAGTTCCACCATGACGACGGTAGCCGTTTCGAGCTGAACCCACGGGCTGGCCTCGAGGTCCGGGATGCGACGAATCGTCGCCTCCTGGACGAGAGTGGCTTCCGGAGTTCCACTGACGCGTAGTGACCATATCAAGCCACCAAGCGCGACGAGCTGGAAAATGATCAAAGACAGCAGAACGATAACGCGACGGGCACCACCACGTCGGTACAGGGTCAGAAAAAACACGGTCCATAAAGCGAAAAGACCGAGAAAGATCCACAACGGCCGCAGGAATCCCGCTATCGGGAACTCGTCACGAAGGCCAAAATAGAGGTAGGTCTGGGCAAGGGCGTCACGAAAACGTTCGGACTCAGGTACGATACGAACCGCTCGTCGAAAATGGGCGACGGCGCGGGGGGCATCCTGGGCACGCAACGCGAGAACACCGCGGTTGTAATGGAGCGCGGCGTTTTCGGGATGACGTTCCAACTCAAAGGAGTAGAGAACACCGGCAACTCCCGGACGATCGCCCCGGGCGAGATCTGCAGCCCGACTGAGGCGTTCGATATCAAGCTCCGGATAAATACTAAACGCCAATAACGTGGGGACTACGAGTAGCGCGGCGCCCAGGCGACCGACGTTTTTCCCGGCGTTCGTCGCCCGAATGATCAGTGCTATCGCCAAAGCGCCCGGCGGGAGGAGCAGTAGCCAGAATAAGAAACGCATCGACTGCAACGGATACCAACGCAAGCGCCCGAGCTGTTCGAGTTCGATTAACTCAAGGTCGGGGACGACCGCCGATAGATCCGGTGCCGCCTCGACCGGCGTCTCGATCTCGACCACGCGTCCATCGAGTTCTACCACGCGACCGGCAACTGGATCGAGGTAGACAAACGGCTCGATGGTTATCCGAGAAACCGCCGAAGTACCGTCGGGATCAATTCGAACCGAGAGCACGCGTTCGCCTTGGTAGCCGAGCAAGCTTTCGGTGTCGACGCCGATCGCCGAGGTTTCGGTTTCCTCGACTATTTGAAAGCCAACCACGTCTATGTCGGGGAAGGCGAGAACCGGCAGGTTACCCTCCCCGCGGATCGTCATGACGACTCGACCGCCCTCTTCGAGTCGACTCGGCGGAACGTCTACCTCCATCGTAAAACGTCCAATCGCTGCCGACGCCGCGATCGCTTCGGGAATCGTCTGCGTCGCGATCTGCGCGGGGCCTGAGCGTACCGTGTGACCGAGAGCGGTAACCTCAGCCGATGGAACTTCGACCTCACCGACCTGGGCGGGAGTAATCAGAAATCCGGCCACCGGAACGGAGAACAACTCGACGTCACCGTACATCGTCGATTGAACACTTCCCAATCCCGAAACTTCTTCGAATAGGCCCTGTTGCGGTGAACGAATATCTACTTCCTCGGGATAGGCAAACTCGTCGATCCGCGTCATCTCGAGCACGATCGGGATACTCTGGCCGACCCACGCGCTCTCGACGAGCGGTCGCCATCTCAACGAAAACGGTACGCGGCCCTGCGAGTCGGTTGCTTCGATCAGGACGGATTCAACCGACGAAGTTTCGCCGCCGACACGAACGCCGAGACCGTCGAGAACGTATCGCCCTGCTTGGCTTGGTCGAAGGCGTATTCGGGCCTCAGTTCCGCTAAATCCGCGGCGGAGAAACGCCGGCTGCTCCACAAGCGCCAATCCCGGTTCGTTGTCGGGAAGGAGTAGAACGGGCTCACCCGGGTTGCGATTTTCAACGGCGATTCTGATTTCAACTACCTCCCCGGCGCGGACGCGAACGTGGGGCGGCGTCAATAAGCGGACGTCTTCGTCGCTGTCCTGGGCGTACAGCGCGGAACTCATCAATAGCATCAGAACAAGTACTTTTCGGAATTGGGGAATCACCAGTCTCGAGCCTCCCCGTCGGGCAGAGCCCTACTTGATGCTTGCCAGCGTTGTTCTTCTTTGCGGCGAACGTAGTCGAGCATCCGTGTCCCGGCGCCCGCTTGGCCTCCGGCGCGTACCGTTTCGCCCCCGCCCGACGTGGTCGCCGAGTCCTCCCCGAGCTCGGATTCGGCAGCGAGTTTTTCGAGAACCAGCTCGAGGTTTTGTTTCGAATCGAGGCTGCGCGGATCGATCGACAGCGCGTAACGAAACTGCAAAAACGCCTCGTCGTAGCGACCTTGTTCGTACAGGTACACGCCGGTATTAAACGCCGCTCCGAAAACAAGATCGGGTACATCTCCCTCCTGCGCCTCCGACCAGCGCTCTCGCGCCGCCTCCGATTCGCCCAGGTAGTGATAGACGTTTGCGAGATTGTAGTCGAACCAAAGGCGATACTCCGGGGTTTCCGACGCACGCAGGTAGTCTACGATCGCGGCCTGATACTCGCCGCGACTGACGTTATAATTCGCGCGGATGACACGAGCGTGAGGAATGTACGGCGCGCAGGCCGTGAGCGCCGAGATTGCCAGAATCACTAACGGCATAAGACCAAATCTCGTCATATCGTATCTCTCCAGCGAAGGTTCTGAACGAGGACGCCCAGGGTTAGGAGCAAAAGCGTCAGTGAAACGAACAGATGATAACGGTCGACGGATGTCCGCCGAAACATAACCTGTCTACCGACGCCGCTCACCTCGTTTATCTCGCCGACGATGGTGGCGACAAGCGCGCGATCCGAGATCTGATGGAGCGAACCACCACTCTGTTCGGCGATCTCCTGCAGAATCTCGATTTGCAGACGCGTGATCACCGGATTTCCCGACGAGTCACGAATCACAGCGCCGTCGACCGTCGGAATTACACCGCCGGCTTCCGTACCTGCCGCGACGACGATCACGGGAACTTGCGCGCCTCGGACGATCTGAAGCGCGCCGTCGACGTCACCGGTGAGTTCGCCTCCGTCGCTGAAAAGAACGATCGTTCGGTGACGCGCGCTTCCCGGGGGTAGCGCATCGACGGCGCGAGTCAGACCGGCACCGATATCGGTACCGGGTACCGTGATCGCGGAGCTTGAAACCCGGCTGATCGCGAGTTCGAAGGCAACGGAGTCCTCGGTCATCGGTACAACGACAACCGCCTCGCCTTTGAACACGACGGCTGAAACAAACGCATTTTCTACTCGTGAGGCGATCGACCGAGCCGCCTCTCGACTTCGTTCAATCCGGGACGGCTGCACGTCTTCGGCCGCCATACTATTGGAGACATCAAACAGAAATACGATCTCGATTCCGCGACGCTCGTCTTCCTCGGATACTTCGCCCCATTGGGGGCCGGCCAAGGCGAGAATCACACCCGCGAGGGCTCCCGAAAAAAGGATCGCCGTGAGAAAGGTCTTGACGGTCAAAACCGGGACAAGTCGAGCCTGGTTTCGGCGAGTGGTAAACGCAACGAGAACTCGTCGATTCCGGAGCGACGACGCCAACAGAAGGAGGCCGACGACGGGAATGCCGAGCAGATACCACAGGAGCTCCGGAGAGGTAAAACTCACGGCGACGCTCCAATTAAAGTTCGACGGAGGAAGACCTCGCCTACGAGAAGGGCGAGGGCGATCAGGAGCAAGCCACGGTGTACGGGTCGTCGCCGCACTTCGATTCTTACTCGTCTCTCGGGCGTTTCCGTGGCGTCTATTGCGTTAAAAATCGCTTCAAGCGTACCGGCGCCGGTCGCCGAGAAGAACGTACCGCCCGAAATAGCCGCTATGTTTTGCAGCGTCTCCTCATCAAAACTATCCCGCACCGTGCCGCGAAAGAGTTGACCGGTTTCGGGATTACGGACTTCGATCTCCGCCTCCTCACCGCTCCCGACTCCAATTGCGTACACCCGGATCCCGTTCTCGCCGGCAACCTCGGCCGCCGCCTCGGGAGAGATTTCGCCGGCGTTGTTGACGCCGTCCGTGAGGAGGATTATCACCTTGTTTGCTGCGCTGCTATCGCGGAGGTGAAGCGTTGCGAGAGCAAGCCCCATTCCGATCGCGGTTCCGTCACCGAGCTCCATAAGACCGACCGACTCCAACGCGCGGTTAAGAAACTCATGATCGGTCGTCGGCGGAACCCGCAACGCTGCGTCGGCAGAAAAGCCGATCAGTCCGACGTGATCGTTGCCTCTCTGACGGACAAAACTCCGGATCACTGAACGCGCGGTGTCGAAACGTGTTGACGGTCGGAAATCTTGCGCCGCCATGCTCGCTGATTCGTCGAGAACGATCATGATATCGGTCCCTCGACTGAGAAAGACTCGTTCGCGCGTTGTTTGAGTTGGTCCGGCGAGCGCGACGATAAGCAGAATCCAGGCGCTCCAGAACATCAGAGCTGCGAGACGCATCCCCAAACCACGAAACGTCGGTGGCGCTGAGAACTGAGCTCCCTGCCATACGACAAACGGGAACACGAGTCGCCCACCGCGACGGGAACGGTAATGACGCAAGATGATCAACGGTGGGAGCAAGAGGAGCAGGAGGAGAAAGACGGGTCGTTCAAGAACCCACATTACTCGCCTCCGGTCGGTTGCGATGGAGTTCATGGACGATCGCGCGCAACTCTTCAAGGTTTTCCGCTCGTTCGTCAAAGGTGGCCCGACGCCCCGCAAATCGGACGAGATCGGCGATCTCGAACATCGTGTGAATACGCGTGCTGTGCTGCGCCGGAATACCGACCCGAGAAAGCCGGTCCTCGATCTCGCCGGTCGTCGCAGCGGTCAGGCCGGCCAAAAAGCGCCGATCGATAAACTCGCGCGTCAGGAACTGCAGTTCGGCGTAGAAGCGCTTGGCGTCGAGTTCGTGAAGCCGTTGCGTGAGGCCACGCGCTCCTTTTATAAAGCGACGATACGGGATTCGATCTCGATACCAACGGCCGATCCGCTTAGTCGATTTGCGCCCCCAATCGCCGGCGAGGACGACGATTACCGGAATACCGACTGCAGCGATAACGAGAACGGCGATCAACAAGCGGGTGCCCGGCAGGAGAAGCTGGTCCCGCATGCCGGCTGGTTCTTCCGATTCGAGAACACTGCCGACAAATGCACTGACGCTATCTACCGTTACCCCACCCAAGTCGATCGGGGGAAGACGCCGTGTGCCGACAAAAAACGGCTGGAAACGAATCCGAACCTCGACGCCGTCGGCGCGTTGGACCACGCTGACGTCCACGATCTCCACCCACGGTTGGGACGGTAACTCCACCGGAATCTCGATCTCGGGGATAGTATCGCTCCGCACAACCACGCGAGCCTCGACGATATCGCCCACAAAGTACTGTTGTGGGAGAAAGACCGGCTGAGACACGACTTGTCCGTCGACCGTTGCGGCGCACATCACGCCGAGAAGCAGAATGGGCAAAACCAGGCGTTTCAACGCATCGCTCTCCTGCGCTGAAAAAACGAGATCAGTCGTTCGGCGACGTCGTCAACGGTCCGGATTTCGATTGCCGATATTCCGCGGCGACGACACTCGCGCAGCCATTGCTGGCGCTGCCGGCGCCAGAACTGCTCAAATGCAAATCGATATCGTCGCGAGCGACCGTTGAGCCACAACGAACGCCCCGTCTCGGGATCCGCGACGCGGACGAGGGGAAAAAGCGGCAACTCCTCGGTGATCGGGTCCGATAGTCGGATTGCGATGACGTCGTGACGTTTGGCCGCGAGGGCAAGCTCGCGTTGATACGCGGCGGTTTGAAAGTCCGAGATCACCACGACGACGCCGCGGCGTTTGAGCGACTCACTTACCGATCGGAGGGCGAGCGCCAAGTCCGAGCCTGAACCCACCGGTTGCGTTGCGATGATTTCCTGCAAGAGTCGCATCGCGTGGCCTCGCCCTTTACTCGGCGAAATCCACGATTCGATACGGTCGGTAAACAGCGCCCCGCCCACCTTATCGTTGTTCTGAACCGCGGCGAGCGTCATCAAGGCGGAAGTTATGAGCGCCGTTTCGCGCAAGGTCTGTGTCCCGGTGCCAAAGTCGAGCGACGAGGAAAGATCGACAACAAGAAATAACGTCATTTCTCGTTCTTCTCGAAAGGTCTTGGTATACGCGCCACCGAGTCTCGAACTCACGTTCCAGTCGATCAGGCGCGCGTCGTCGCCCTCGACGTACTCACGGACTTCGTCAAACTCGATTCCAGGTCCACGAAAGACGGATCGATAGTTACCGGCCAAAAGGCTCTCGACGAGTCGTTGCGCGACGATCTGGAGACGCCGCAATCGCGCCTCGGTCGGTAGTTGTTCGAGCGGGTTAAATCGGGGGACGGCCATCAGGGAACGGGCACCGACGATAGGAGCATCTCGACGATATCGTCGCCGTCAAGATCTTCGCTGTCAGCCTCGTACGATAACACGATCCGGTGACGGAGGATATCGGGGGCGACCGCCTTTACGTCCTCCGGGATTACGTATGCCCGTCCGTCGAAAACGGCGCGAACCTTGGCGCAGCGGTAAAGATAGATGCTCGCCCGCGGCGACGCCCCAAACTCGATATATCGCAATGGGCCGAGGCCGGCGTGACCGTCGTCGGCGCGCGTCGCCGTGACAATCTCTACCATGTACTCACTGATTCTCTCGTCGACCTCGACGCGGGAGACCACCTCGCGGAGTTTTCGTATATCGCCGCGAAACAGGGTGTTCTGAAGCTGTATTTCCTGCGGTATGCCGACGCGTTTAAGGATCTCGAGTTCCTCAGTCTTGGCCGGGTAATCGACAAAGAGTTTGAGCATAAATCGATCGAGCTGTGCCTCGGGAAGCTGGTACGTACCTTCTTGCTCAATCGGATTCTGGGTTGCGAGGACAAAAAACGGCTCCGACAAGGAATAGCTCGTGTCACCAATCGTGACTTGATGCTCCTCCATCGCCTCGAGCAACGCACTTTGAACCTTGGCCGGCGCTCGGTTGATTTCATCAGCGAGAATAACGTTTGAGAATATCGGGCCCTTACGGGGAACAAACTCACCCGTTTGCTGGCGATAGATCATCGTTCCAATCAAATCGGCGGGGAGCAGATCGGGAGTAAACTGAATGCGTCGAAACTCAACGTCGAGTACTTCGGCGAGCGATTTTACCGTCAACGTTTTGGCAAGCCCTGGTACGCCTTCGAGCAAGACGTGGCCACCGGCGAGAATGCCGGTGAGCAGTCCGTCGATCATTCCCGTCTGGCCGACGATGCGACGCGAGAGCTCGCTTCGTGCCTTTCCTATTAAGTCGCGCGCGCGTTGTACCTGGACGTCAATCGCGCTGCCACGTTCTGTGTTTTCCATTAACCTTCCTTTCGCTATTCACGAACGGTATTCGGCGTTCTCAACTATATATTGATGACTCAAATCGCTTCCGATAACCGTGATCGGCGTCGCGACCGTATCACCGGCAAAATCGATCTCGATTCTTACCGGTTCGCGTATCTGGGGGTAACCGCTGACGGTTGCGTCGAACTCAAGCTCGACGAGCCGCGCGGTAAGTGTGCGCTCAATCGCCTCGGAGAGACGAAATCCACCGTCTGAGAACACCGGGATTGAATCGATTGCGATCGTAAGATCGCTCTCTCGTGGTCTCCTGCGGTCTTCAGCACGGGCAAGTTCAGCCCCCACGGCGGCGAGGACTCGTCCGATGTTGGGGTCGTTGCCGTTGATCGCCGTTTTAACGAGCGGTGAGTTGACTACGGCACGGGCGATCCGATCGGCGAGCGACTCGTCGCTCACACCTCGCACGGTCGTTTCGATGACGTGCGCCGTACCCTCACCATTCCGGACGATCTCGAGAGCAAGCTCGCTGCAGACTTCGGCAATCGCGTTTTCGAGGACATCCTCAGCGGGGGAGGCGCCCGATGCGCCGTTGGCAATCGCGAGAACGCTGTCGCTTGTGCTTTCATCACCGTCGACCGAGATCCGATTAAACGTTCGCGTCACGACACGGGACAGAATCTGCCGAAGTTGTTGCTGTTCCACACGGGCGTCGGTCACGATATAGGCGAGCATCGTCGCCATATTCGGTTGAATCATACCCGCGCCTTTGGCGATTCCGAGGACGGTCGCATCACCAATCTCGCGTACGGCGATCTTGGGGTACCTATCGGTCGTCATAATCGCTTCGGCAAACTCCCGCGGCGAACACGGCGACGCGGGCAAGGATTCGACGGATGCGACCATCTCCGCGACCGGCAGTCTCCACCCGATAATCCCCGTTGATGAAGGTAGCACCGTCTCGGGAGCAAGCGAGAACGCGGAGGCGGCGGCCGCCGCGACGGTACGCGCGTCATCGAGGCCGCTCGGTACGGCCACGTTGGCGATCCGATTGTTCACGAGGATCGCGCGG
The DNA here is from genome assembly GCA_965601745.1 of Alkalispirochaeta sp. Lineage (GTDB taxonomy): Bacteria > Spirochaetota > Spirochaetia > DSM-27196 > Alkalispirochaetaceae. Next base: position 736,795 of record OZ271836.1, on the reverse strand, counting down.
AACCCGCCGATGTCCAGGCGACGCCGCGTGAGAATAACCGGTGCTCCGGGAAAACGGTTCTTGGTCGTCACCCCGGCCACGCTCGCCTCGGGACCTCGATTGAGAAGAAACGCGAGGTTCATCTCTTGCGCGTTACCATCCGGTCGCTCGACCGGCGTAAAGGAGAGCGTTGTGCGAAAGAGATCGTAGCTCATTGGTGTACGGGCAATTAGGTCCAGATGGGACCGATACGATGCGGCGTCCACCGCGAAACTGTACCGACGCGTAATCGCTTGTGCAAGAACCCGCAGAGACGTAGCATCGACCGATGAGCGACCTGTCTTCGATTATCGACGTCTACCGTACGCTGGCGGCGCATTGTGAGCGCCTTCCCCGACCCGACGGCGTCGCCGCAATCTACAATCCTCTCATTTACGCACGGAGGCCGTGGGAACGGTACCTCACCAGGTTTGCGGCCGCACCAAAACGGATCGTCTACCTCGGGATGAACCCTGGTCCATGGGGGATGGCTCAGACCGGAGTTCCGTTTGGCGAAGTTGCAGCGGTCCGCGATTGGATGGGAATCGTCGAGGCCGTCGATTCTCCGGAAGACGTGCATCCAAAACGTCCGATCCAGGGGTTTTCCTGTCCGAGAAGCGAGGTGAGCGGGCGACGATTGTGGGGTCTGTTTGCCGAACGATGTTCGTCGGCTGCGACGTTTTTCGCCGACCAGTTTGTGCTGAACTACTGTCCTCTGGTCTACATGGAGACGAGCGGGAGAAATCTCACGCCCGATAAATTGCCTGTGGCGTATCGAAATGAACTGTACTCGGTTTGCGACGCCGCGCTTCGCGACGCGTTGGCGTATCTCAATCCCGAATGGGTGATCGGAATCGGCGCATTTGCGCGAAATCGACTTGAACGACTCGAGGTTTCGGGCGTCACAATTGGACAGATTCTACACCCGAGTCCCGCGTCACCGCGCGCTAATCGAGGATGGGCACAAGAAGCGACACGCCAACTCCAGGAACTCAGCGTCTGGTCGTGAGTTGGAGAACGACCGGCAAATGGTCGGAAACGCCTCCCCCCGAGGATGTCCACGAACGCGGCGTGCCGTCCGCTTCGACAGCACCATCGAGTTGGAGCACACAATAATCTCCGGCGTCGAGACCTACGCCGTCGCCGAGGTCGGCTGAGTAGTATATCGCGTCAATTCTCTCCCAACGGCCATCGTAGAAATAGGATCCGGCGAACTCCGACTCGGCCCAGGGATTCACGAGAACCGGTACACACCGGTCGCCGTATCTGCTCTCAAACCGCGTCGCGGTCGCCGCGTCTTCCGCGAGAACGACTCCGACCGCACGGCCAATCGCGATCTCTTCCGCCACTATCGAGGAAGCCGGATCGCCGTCCCATCCGTCGAGTACCCGATCGACCCAGCCGGCGGGAATAAGCGCGGTTGGGTATTCGAAATTTATCTGGGCCAGTTCGTCGGGCCGCTCGTTAAAATCACCGAGAACGATTACGGGAGTGTCGGGTTCGGAATTGAAAAGTGTATCGAGTCGAGACGCGACTATTTGCGCCTGAGATCGACGAAGAAACTCGGTGGCGGCGGCTCCACCTCGTTTGCTTTTCCAGTGATTGGCGATAAGAACGACGTCTTCGTCCTCAAGCGCGATTCGTGCCTCAACCGAGGGGCGCAGCACCGGCGTCCCACCCGCGTCCGCCATAAGCGTCGTTATGGAACGAATCGGATAACGGGACGCGATACCGATGCCGGTCGCGGCATTGGGGAGAGCAACGCAGCCAAGGTATGCCAAGGCGAGGTCCGGAAGGTAGTCGGAGACAAGGTCCTCGAGCACGCGACCATTCTCGATTTCGGCGAGAACGAGGACGTCGGGTCGAGGTCGCGCCGAGGTAAGGGCGCGTCCAAGACAGGAGAGCCGGTCCCGATAATCCCCCTCGGTCCACCCCGCTTCGAGACGGTACTCAGGGTATTCGCTGCCGTCGTCACGGGCGTCAAAGAGATTCTCGACGTTGTAGAACATAACGACGACCGCCTCGTCGTCGGGGACGTAGAATCGGCAGCCGCTGACCGCGAGGATCGCGAGTACAAAATAAAAACGGGTGCGTCCCATCCTTGTTATAGAGGAGGGATATGCACCCGCTTGATTGGCATAACAGGCCGGGCGATCAATTAATCGCCGAGATCTGCCCGCCGTGACACGATCCGGGAGACGAGACCGTAGTCAACGGCCTCCTGAGCACCCATCCAGTAGTCCCGATCGGTATCGCTGGCAACTTTTTCGAGGTCCTGGCCGGTTTCATCCGCGATCAGGCGATTGATTCGTTCGCGCATCTTCTCGATCTCGCGGGCGTGGATCTCAATTTCCGTCGCGACGCCCCGAATTCCTGAAAGCGGTTGATGAATGAGATAGTGCGAGTTTGGAAACGCGAGTCGATTCTCGCGCTCGCCGGCGAGAAGAATAAGCGCCCCGGCACTGGCGACCAATCCCATTCCGATCATCGACACCTGCGGTTGAATAAACCGAATTGTGTCAAAAATGGCGTATCCTGCGTCGGCGTCGCCGCCGGGTGAGTCGATAAATACGCGAATCGGATCGTCACCTTCCTGTTCAAGAATAAACAGTTGCCGGACTACTCGTTCGGCCAACTCTTTGTTAATCTCGCCGGCAATCAACACGCTTCGGGTTTTTATCATCCGATCGAGGAGCGCCGGATTCTCTTTTTTCTCCTCCGTGCTCTCCTCGTCGTTGTCTTCCAATCGGATATAATTCTCTTGCATATTCGCTCCAGTTGACGTTAGTTGTGTTCTGTTGTCGCAGAATATACTATCAAGCACCGTGAACAATCAAAGCTCATCGTTTGTCAGCGGCGTCGTCGGCGTCGTTGGCCGACCCTCGACGGGAAAGTCGAGCCTACTCAACGCGATCTGCGGTGCAAAGGTATCGATCGTGTCGCCGATCCCGCAAACAACACGAAATACGATTCGCGGAATCGTCACGCGCCCGGCCGGTCAGATCGTCTTCCTCGACACGCCGGGGTACCACCTGTCCGAGCGATCGATCAACGTCCATATGCGTCAGCTTGTCGACAGCGCAATCGGCGAAGTCGATGCAATCGTGTACCTGGTGGACGCGTCGCGGCGAGTTGGTCCGGAAGAGATTGCGCTTGCCACTATCGTCGCCAATTGCACGGTTCCGGTGGTCGTCGTAAAGAGCAAAAGTGATCTCCCGGCGGAGTTACAGTTGGATTTGTTCGTGAAAGAACGGGGTATTTCGGCGAAGGCGATAATCGAGACGAGGAATCTCGATCGGCCCGATCAGTTGGACGGTAAAAAGACCGGCGTCGACGCACTCATCCATGCCATTCTCACCGTTCTCCCGGAGGGTCCCGCGTGGTACCCAGAGGAGTACTACACGGACCAGGAACCACGCTTTCGCATCGCCGAAATCGTTCGCGAGCGCGCCATTCTGCGCGCCCGTCAAGAGGTACCACACGCGCTCTTCGTCGACGTCGCCGATCTGGAGGAGGATCAACGTCACTATCGCGCGCGCGTGTTTATCTATGTTGAGCGAGATTCCCAAAAAGGCATCCTCGTCGGCGCCGGAGCAAAGACGATCACAGCGATTCGCAAGGAATCCGAGAAGATACTTGCCGATTTATTTCCGAAGCGTGTGCGCCTTTCCATTCAGGTGAAGGTTCGCGCCAAGTGGAGAACAAACGAGTCGATATTGTCGCGTTTGATCCGCTGATCAGTCGATCGTCTCGATACGTCCATCACCGTAGCCGACGATGACCACGGGAACGTTTTTGGTAAATATTCCGTTTTCGACGACACCGGGAATCACGTTGAGGTCGCGTTCGAGGACCGGTGCATCAAACGCCTGATCAAAAAACAGATCGAGGATTACGTTCCCCTGATCCGTGTAAACGGGGCCCGACTTCTTGACCGACATTCGGAGTTCGGGCCGTGCGCCAAATGAAACAACCGTTTTTTCGACGGTCCTTCGCGCTGCAGGAATAACTTCGAGAGGAATCGGATAACGCTCGCCAAGTCGGGTAACGATTTTGGAATCGTCCACGATGATGATCAGGTGCCTGGTTGCGTACTCGGTGAGCTTTTCAATGAGCAGCGCTCCCCCGCCCCCTTTAGTCAGGTAACGATTATTGTCCACCTCATCCGCACCGTCGATCGTCACGTCGATTTCGCCGTCGATATCCGGGTCGTTGAGCTCGCGGAGCGGAATGCCAAGTCGCTGACATTCGATGCGCGTGCCAAAGCTTGTCGCCACCGCTCGGATATCGGTCAAGGTGCCTTGTTCGAGAAGCTCGGCGACGCGACGAACAGCATGCACGGCTGTTGACCCCGTACCGAGGCCGAGCTTCATGCCCGAGCGAACTACCTGGTCAACCGCTTTGTATCCGACCCTTTTTTTAATCTCCGTCGCGTCCATTGTGTCCTCAGTACCGTTTAAGAATATCGAGAAGTCGCTCGCGGCCAAGGGTTTTGAGGAACGCCCCCAACCGCGGCCCTTTTTCTTTGGCGATGAGAACTCGATACAGGACGGGGAAAAATGACTTTGGTTCAATTCCGTTATCCCGGGCGATCGAGTAAATCGCATTTTGCAGCTCTTTGTCGTCCGTTTGTCCGAGCTCCCGGTCGACAAGCGTACGAAGCGCTCGAATCGCGGCGAGTTCGGCGTCCTTCAGTACAACGATCGGCGCGTCAGGCTCGACGACCGAGAACTTAAAGTCCTCCGGAGCAAACTCCGTAATCCAGTTCCATGTACACTGCGCTCGAACTTTTGCGCGCCGAGCGAGTTCCTCGTCCAACGCGGTATAGCCGGGCATCGCGTCCAGGGCGCGGTCGATATCTCCGTTGTGGATCAGCAAGAGATTTGATAAATGGCGAAACGGTATCTGCGCCGGGAGCGCGACCGGTGGCGCCTGTACTTGCGATAGCTCGTAGATCCGTCGTTCCTTTTCCGCGCGCTTCTCGGCTACGTTCTCTTGCCCGAAGTAAATGCGCTCGCAACGATCGTAATCTTCGTAAATCTTGATTACGTCGAGATCAAACGAAATCGCGAACTCACTGTTTGGGCGCGTACCGGCAAACAAATAACGCACGATCTCCGGTTGATACACCTCGAGGACGTCACGAAGACTAATCACTTCGCCGGTCGAACTCGACATCTTTCCGCCCCGACCTTTTATGCTGATAAAGTCGTACTGGAACGTCACCGGAGCCGCGATCTCGTAGACCTCGTTGGCGATTTGTCGCGCGGTATCGAAGCTACCGCCTTCCGAATGATGGTCTTTTCCGGCGGGCTCAAAATCGACGGATTCCTCGCGCCAGCGCATCGGCCAATCGATTCGCCACGGCAGCTTGGCATACCCTTCCGTTCTCAAATCGACGGTATCCTCCCGTCCGGTATCCTCGCAGCGATATCGAACGGTCCAGTCTCCGTCCCAATCGAGCACCGTCGTGTTGTCGGAATCGGTAAATCGACTAAAGACCGCGACGGGCCACCACTCCGCCGGGAGCGGCGAGGTACGAAAGCGGTTGAGAATCTCGCGAATTGTTTCACGCTGCGCCAACGCGGTTTTGATCCCGTCGGCGTAGGCAGACGCGCGGTATCTGCTGGCTTGGTAGATGTATTCCGGTTCGATCCCAACGCGGACCAGCTGCCCTTCAAGCTCTTCTTCGTTGGCGCGAGCGTAGCTCTCGGATACGCCGTTTGGATCGGGAATGAGGGTAATTGGTTTGCGCAAGTAGCTCTCGTACTCCTCGCGGTTCTCGATCGTCGCCGGAACTTTGCGAAACACGTCGTAGTCGTCCCACGAGTAAATAAAACGAACCCGGTGACCCGCATCGCGCAAAGCGCGGACGACGAGGTCAACGGAGATGATCTCCCGAAAGTTACCGACATGAACGGTTCCGGAAGGTGTTATACCGCTGGCGCACGTGTAGGTGGATTTATCGCCCTTCTCGCGGACGACTTTGGCGGCGTTGATATCAGCCCAATGTGTCATAGCGTCGGCAAACTATACCCACGGCGAAGTAAATTGACAACAAAACCGTACCGATAGAAGGCGTATGAACCGAGGCAAACTTCGGAGCTGGGCGATCGCCGCTGCGATCGTCGCTCACCTATACGTTGTCCAGGCGATCGTCGCCGACGAGGCCGCTCACCAACTGGAAGGGATCGCCTCCTGGTACGGCGGAAAGTTTCAGGGTCGCTTGACTGCGAACGGCGAGACCTTTGACACCAACGAACTCACCGCGGCGCATCGCACCCTCCCGTTTGGGACGATCGTCCGCGTCCGGAGCCTTTCGACCGATCAAAGCGTGGTCGTCCGGATCAACGATCGCGGACCCTTTGTCGACAACAGAGTAATCGATCTGTCTCGAGCGGCCGCCGATGTAATCGGGCTTACCAGCGCCGGCATCGCGCCCGTGCGCCTCGAAATCATGCACTATCAGGAAGAGAGCCGGTTGCGAACCTTGCAAATAGCCTCCTTCTCGATGCGCGACAACGCCGCGGCCCTGGTCGAACGGCTGGGCGGGTACGGTTTGGCCGCCGCCATCGAGACCAATGCCGAGAACGCTGTACACCGTGTCATCATTCAGGCTGTTCACGAGGACGATATCCCAGCGGTCAGATCACAGCTCGCGGAACTCGGATACGCGAACCCATTGGTTCGCAGAAAATAGATTTGGCGGCAGACGCGTTTCTTACTATGTTTGAGACGTGAGCGATACATTCTGGAACAGTGTCTTCTCAAAAAGCGCGTATCACTATGGGACGAGACCAAATGCCCATATCGAGCACTCAGTTGAACACTACGTGCTTAACGGTCAATGGTTCGCAATTCTCGGCATAGACCTCCCCGAGGAGCTTCACGTGATCGAGCTCGCCGCGGGAGAAGGGCGCAACAGCGTTTGGCTCGCGCAGCAGGGATTTGGAGTGACGGCGTTTGATCTGAGCGAGGTTGGCGTCGAGAAAACACGGGAGCTCGCCCGAATACACGAAGTGATGATCGACGCCCGAACCGATGACGCCATAGACCTGGGGAAAAACTCCGTGGGATGGCGTGGTTCCGCAGACGTTCTTGTCAGCAGTTTTTTCCACGTACAGCCGGAACGCAAACGGGACTTGATTTCCGCCCACCGGCGCCTCGTTCGCTCCGGCGGCCTTCTTATCGCGGAGTGGTTCCACCCCGATCAACGACTAAACGGCTACCGGAGTGGCGGCCCGCCCTCTCCGGATATGATGTTCACTGCTGCCGAGCTCCGAACGTTTTTTGCCGATTGGCTCATCCTCGAGTGTCGCGAGGGTATTCAAGAGCTCAACGAGGGCGACGGCCACCAAGGTCGCGCCGCGACGACGCAGTTTGTCGCGCAGAAACGCGGCTTGTGGTAGGACTCCCGGCAGTTCTTGACAAATCGGCTCTGGTTAGGCACTATGCCGCCCATACCTTGAGGCACAGGGCTACCACCTGATCCGCAACTTGCTTATACATCGGTATTCCTGTGCCTCTTTCCGGGCCCATAGCTCAGTTGGTTAGAGCAGCGGACTCATAATCCGCGGGTCTTCGGTTCAAGTCCGAATGGGCCCAAAATAAAGAGAGCGTCACCCCTGTGGCGGTCTCTTTTTTTGTGGCCGGATCCATTTGGACTTGAACCGGAGCCACGGCGCGAACACCTGGAGCGCACGACGACAGGACGTCGTCGTAGTGGTGGAGGCGGGTCGTCGCGAGCCGGCAGGATGCCGGCGAGCTAAGACCAAGTCCGAATGGGCCCAAAATAAAGAGAGCGTCACCACCGTGGCGGTCTCTTTTTTTGTGGCCGGATCCATTTGGACTTGAACCGGAACCACGGCGCGAACACCTGGAGCGCACGACGACAGGACGTCGTCGTAGTGGTGGAGGCGGGTCGTCGCGAGCCGGCAGGATGCCGGCGAGCTAAGACCAAGTCCGAATGGGCCCAAAATAAAGAGAGCGTCACCCCCGTGGCGGTCTCTTTTTTTGTGGCCGGATCCATTTGGACTCGAACCGGAGCCACGGCGCGAACACCTGGAGCGCACGACGACACGACGACATTTAACGTAAAACGCTTAAAAGGGTTGTATTTATTTTATTTATTCTAAAAACTAAATAAATAGACATAAAGAGCTTGGCGCAACCGCGATTCTAGAAATAGATGTTCTAAAACCGGGCAGCGCGAGACAAAGTGAATTACAATTCGTCGAGAGAAACGGCTCCGAATGGTGCGAAACGGGCGGCATTGGTACGTTTATTAAAAATGGGCTTCAGGCGGTGAAATGGTAGCAACGGGACTAATATCGCCGAGAATACGAAACTTGCTGTCGGCGGGTCTTGTTCGCGCGGTTCTCGTGATCCTTTTGTCGATCGGAATAAGTCCAGCCTCGGTCTTTGCCCATCGCTCAAATCCGGTCTCCATACTCATTCTCCATTCCTACCACTCTACGTTCGAGTGGGTTCGAGCGATTCAAGGGGGGATCGAGGATACGATATCAAGGTCTCATCATACGCTTAACCTGTACGTCGAACACATGGATTCCAAGCGGCTCGACGCGCATTTTGATCCAGAGGCGTTTTTTTCATACCTGGATTCGAAATACGTCGACGTTACGCCGGAGCTGATTATCGTGTCCGACGGTCCTGCCCTCGAGTTTATCTCGACCTACAGCGAGTCGATTTTTATGGACACGCCGGTGCTCTATTGCGGCATTTCGCAGGGTGAAATACGCGCCTATTCGATCACCCCCGACGGAACCTCGGATCCTAAATCAAGCCGGCAGATCCTCACCGGCGTATTGGAAAATATCGATATCCGGGAAACGCTCAATTTGGGGATCGCGCTTTGGCCCGGTCGGGACAAGGTCGTCGTCCTCACCGACGCCACGGCGATCGGTACCGGGAATCGTGAGGTGCTTCAATCGATCGAGTCGGAGTATCAAGATCGCCTAACGTTCGAGTATATCGTGCCTACAACGCTGACCGATCTCCGGATCGCGTTGTCGACTCTTCCCGCCGACGCCGTGGTTCTCTACAACCATTTTGTGTACACCGATCGCGAAGGCTACATGCCTTTTGATTGGATCGTACCGGAAATCGTACAGGCGTCATCGGCGCCTATACTCGCGACCCACGACTTTATGATCGTTTCGGGCGCGTCGGGCGGATTTGTCGCCGACGGCTATAAGCAGGGGGCCGCGGTAGCCGAACAAGCTCTCCGCTATATTCATGGCGACGATCCGGGCGCGGTCGTCCAGAGTCCAAACACCGCCATGGTTCAGGAACCCGAGCTTGTGAGGTTTAACGCAAACCAAAATGCGCTACCGCCGGACGCAATTGTGTTAAACCGTAGTCCCGGTTTTATCGAATCGAACAGATGGGTCATCGGCGTCTCTCTTGGATCTCTCGGATTTTTTATCTTCTTGAGCGTTTTCCTCATTCTGTTGTCGGCGCAACGCCAACAGGCCTTCGAAAAGATAAAATCGCTCAACGACGAGCTATCCGAGACCGTCGGCGAAAAAACCGTCCTTCTCAACGAAGTTCACCACCGCACAAAAAACAACCTTCAGGTCCTCGAGAGCATGGTCTCGCTCCAACTCATCGGCGAGCCATCCGAATCTTTAATGCGGTTTCGTGATCGTATACGGGCGATCGGACTCGTACATCGTCAACTCTATGACCGAGAATCGATTTCACGAATCGACCTCGGCGAGTACATATCCGGTTTGATCTATCACCTGAGTGAGTTCTACGTTGAGGAATCACAATCCGTCGACTCGCCGACACGCGTCTATTTCTCTCCTTCGCAGGAAACCATTGAGGTCGGTATGGATGTCGCCGTACCGTTTGGATTGGTTATCAATGAATGCGTCACCAACAGCCTTCGTCATGCCACAAACGAGGATAACCAACACCAGACGGTGAGTATTAATATGGGTTTGGTCGACGGCAGCGGTCTCATGGTTACGATACGAGACGACGGACCCGGATTCGCGACCATTCCGCCCGCCAAGAGCGGCCTCGGGATGAAGCTCATCGATGGACTGATCCGACAGATCGGTGGTAACGTCGAGTATACAAATCAGAACGGTGCGATGATTACGATAACGATACGAGATATAGCGTCTGCATGAAGATACTTCTCGCCGAGGACGAGTTTCTGTCCGCACTGTGGATTCGAACCGAATTAGAGAACCAGGGCTTTGAGATCACGCGCGTTTACCAAACCGGTAAAGGTGCGATCGACGGTCTATCGGAGGATAAGCCCGACGTGCTTATTCTCGATATAAATCTGACCGACGATATCGATGGAATACGCGTCGGGGAACAAGCGGGACCGAACATCCCGATTATTTACATCACCGCTTACACGGACAAAGTGACGATCGAAAAGGCCAGCAAGACACAGCCGGTCGCAATTATCGAGAAGCCAATTGATATTGATCGGCTTATTCAAACGGTCAATGACCTGAGGGCAAAACGGGCGTAGACAGTTCGCGTGACCGCGCGAACTTAAAATGAATCCCGGAAATTTCTGACACACCCAGTTATATTTAAAACGTGAAACAACTGACTCCCATTTTGACACTCTTGGCTATCACCATTGGAACCGCGACGAGCGCTCGTCTCCACGCGATCGAACCGGGCGAGGGCGTCGGTGTTCGCGGCGGTATCGGCACGGACATCACCTTCGGTGGCGTGGCTTTTGGCGTCGGCGTAAATCATCTCATCGCGCCGGCCACCGAAATCGGATTGAATATCTACTACGGTCAGTTTGAGGAGACCTACGACGAAGCGGTAAACACCTACGTCGAGACGACAGAGATTATCGCCTTCCTCGCGCTGGCCAACTACCTCTGGAACTACGACCGCGACGAGAATTCGGTTTTTTTTATCGGCGGATTTGGGCTCGGTTATCTGGGCGTCTACTGGGAAGAGCGCAGTGACACCGATTCTTCGTTGGGAACCCCGCTGCCCAACGGTGGAAGCAAACAGGAAGTCGAGGGGGCTGTTGGTGGATCGATCGTCAATTTCGGCGTCGGCTACAACCTCTCATCGGGATTCGACGTCCGGTTCGAGATACCGATTCTTTTACCGTTTGGAGATACGGGCGACGCGCCCGGAGTTATCCCGCTGTTCTCAATTTCAGGTGGGTACCGGTTTGATCTGTAACGACGGATTGCAGGTCGCCTAAACCAGGCTTAACAGTCCGACGTAGCGGTCGTAGAGTTCCACCGTGAGAAGCCCAAGTGCGGAGAACTCGGTGAGGACCACCTGATTGCCGCCGGCTGCTTCGGCGATCCGCGTAAAACCGTCAAACCGGCTCTCGCGCCGTTGTATTACCGTTTTCTCGTCGACGGTAACGATCACCGATTCGTCTACTGATTCTTCAGCTATCATGTTGTCACGAATCGCATACCTTCCACCCTCGGTGTTTACCTCATGGCGAAGATCTTCGTCCGTGTGAAGGAGAATCTGTACGTAGTCGAACTCTGCCTGCTTGAGTCGGCCGGCGAGTTGGATCGAGTCGGACAAATCGGAGGGTTCACCGTCGCTTATCAGAACTAGAACGTTATGGCGGCTCGATTCGCGAGAACGAAGTACCGTTCGAAACAGCTCCCGTTGACAAGTATTCTCAGCAGGCATTACCACCCGCTCGACGGGTAACGCGACCCGTCGAGCGCTTTCCGAGAATGTGTAAGCGACGAACCGAGTTGCGGGCATGACCGCAGGAATCGATCGCGCCAGTCTGTTGAGAGCGGCGAGTCCATGGGGGATACGTCCCCGACGTTTCATGCTGTACGAAACGTCGAGAGCGAGGTGCACGGTGACCGGTTGGTCTTTTGGGAGCAGATCTCTTCCGGAAATCAACTCAGAGACGATGTTGGCGACGGTGATGTCGTGGACGTGGTTACTGCGGAGAATCGTCGGGAGTCTATCCCGTCTGTTCGAAATCGCAAATGAATTATAGACGTCCTTTACCAAACGATCGCTCACCGTAAGTCGTGGGCTCTGCCAAATTCCGCCGTTATCGGGCGAAACGTTGTACCTGGAATAGGCGTCCAAAAGATCGCGGCTTATCGGTGCGGCCGCGCGCAAGCGGCGATCGAGAAGACGGACATCGTTTGCAAAGTTCTCGGCGATCGATCGATCATAGACGTCGGCGACGGTTACCGGGTGATCATTTCGAAAATGGTACTTCCGGAATAGATCGGATCGAAGTTGCGATCCGATGATTGGGAACCCTCGCAACTCCTCCGGTAGCGCCCCGGAGACGATTGGCCCATCAAGAATAACAACGTCAAGCGGGAGGCCACCCCAGGAAATCCGCCGAACGCCGCTCATTCCAGGATACGCACTGGGTATGACGTTGTCGCCTTTTTTCCGTGGATCCCACGATCTTATCGACCGGTTTGTATCCATCGCGCTCACGATTATATCCCCACGGGTGGAAAAATCACACGGATGTCGATACCGTTTATTCGTATATGACGGTACGCAACACGATCGCCGCTTGTTTCGCCCTACTCTTCGTCGCGTTAGTTCCCGCCCAGACGAGTAGATGGTCTGTCGAACGTTATACTTCGTTGGACGCCGCGGCCTTTATGGACCTTCCTGAGGTAAACGAAGAGATCGATTTCGACGCCGTAGACTATCCGTTGCTCGACGCGGCGGTTTTTTATCTCAGCAATGCGCAACGGACGGAGCGAGGTCTTCTTCCCCTCACTCACTCAGTTCAGTTGGAGCGCGCGGCGTCTGAACACAGCATCGCAATGCGCGATCGCGGTTTCTTCTCACACACAAGTCCGATCTCCGGTCGACGCAGCGTCCAGGACAGAACGGTCGCGGCGGGTTTCGCAAATCCGGCGGTCGGCGAGAACATCGCTCGTTCATTTGGGATCCGGTATGAGGCGGGGCGAAGTGTTTTTACTCCGCCCCAGAATGGCGGTTACTTCAGTTACCAGATCCGCGGCGAGCCGATTCCACCCCACACGTATAGAAGTGCGGCGGAGGCAGTCGTGACCCAATGGATGAACTCTCCCGGTCATCGCGCCAATATTCTCAGACGCGAGTATCGATTCCTCGGCGTTGGAGCGGCCCACTTTGAGGATGCCTCGTTTTTTGGTATCGACACGTTTATGTTTACTCAGAACTTTGGTCGGTAGGCCTGGGCCTACCCGCTTTTTCGTGTATCCCGTGTATAATCCGGCCAAAGGAGCGCAATTATGACGTTTTCTATCCCGGCGATCCCGACGCCGATTACCTGGTATGGGGAGACCGCAGACCAACCAAAAGAGTGGCGTGCCGAGGCCGACTCGGCGATCGAGATCGTCGCCGGGCCAAAGACCGACTGGTTTATCGATCCGGAGACCGGTGCGAAGACGCACAACGCGCCGGCGGCTGTTTTTAGTCCTCCGGACGACGCGTTTACGCTCAGCGCGCGCGTACAGGTTGACTTTAAGGCGACCTTTGACGCGGCCGTCCTGGTCGTCCACGAAAGCGACGACGTTTGGGCCAAGCTCTGTTTTGAGCGATCGCCCGACGGAACACCGATGATCGTTTCGGTCGTGACCCGCGATCGGTCGGACGACTGCAACTCCGTCCCGATAACGAGTAACGAGGCGGTCCTGCGGATCGCCGTTCGCGGTGCCGTTCTGGCGTTCTACTACGGAAGCGATCGGCGAAAGTGGAACCTTGTCCGGTACTGCAGTCTTGGAGAGGTGTCCAATCTCAAAGTTGGATTTCTTACGCAATCCCCGACGGGGAGCGGGTGTAGGGCCGGTTTCCTCGATATTCGCTATGCGCCCCGATTTCCCGCCGATCTGCGTAGCGGTACCTAGGTCTAAGGGAAACTTCATAAGATGGGAAAAACAACAGGGGCAAACGGCTTTCCGAACGACTTTATGTGGGGTGTCGCAACCGCGAGTTATCAAGTAGAAGGTGCGGTCAGCGTCGATGGGCGCGGACCCAGTATTTGGGATTCGTTTTCGCACACGCCGGGTAAGGTCCTGCACGGGCACACCGGTGATCGATCCGTCGACCAATACCATCGCTATGACGAAGACGTGCGTCTTATTCGCGAGGCCGGACTCGACGCATATCGATTCTCTATCGCCTGGCCGCGCGTTGTTCCCTCCGGAACGGGGTCGCTCAACGTAGACGGGATCGACTACTACAAACGCCTTATCGACGAGCTGCGCCGCTCGGAGATCAGCCCGGTGGCGACGCTCTATCACTGGGATCTGCCCCAGCCGCTCGAAGACGCCGGGGGTTGGCCGCATCGCGATACCGCCTATCGATTCGCGGAGTACGCTGCGATCTGTTTTCGCGAGTTGGGCGACGTCGTTGATATGTGGATCACGCTCAACGAGCCGTGGTGCAGTTCGGTACTCGGTTACGGGGACGGTGAACATGCCCCCGGTCGTACCGACACGGCGGACGCGTGGGCAGCCGGTCATCACCTGTTGCTCGGTCATGGACTCGCCGTCGAGGCGTACCGGGCTGAGTCGGCGTCGGCTCCAATTGGAATAACGCTCAACCTTTCAACGCCGCGTGCCGCGACACGGCGCCCCGCGGACCTCGCCGCGGCCGATCGGGCTACCGACCTCCAGACACGGTTTTTTCTCGATCCGCTGTTTGGGTTCGGATATCCCGAACGCCATTTTGAAGCGTGGGCTCCGGCCGTTCCGCCGCCGATCGTTAGCGGTGATCTCGAGATAATCGCCTCACCGATAGATTTTCTCGGGCTTAACTACTACACCGAATACGTTATCGCGGACGCGCCGACCGGCAATCCGGAAACGACAGTCGACGGCGTTGCGGCTCATCCGGAAGGTTATCGTGAAGTTCCCTCGTACCAGGACAAAACCGCGATGGGATGGACGATCGTTCCCCGCGGACTATACCGCCAACTCTGCTGGGTGTGGGAACATATCGGCGGTCGCGTACCGCTCTATATAACCGAGAACGGATGCGCGGTAGACGATCGTTTGAGCTCCGACGGTCTTCGATGCCACGACGAGCGACGAATCGACTACTTGCGCGAGCACTTTGCGGCCGCACAAGACGCAATCGCCGAGGGCGTGGATTTACGAGGCTTTTTCGTTTGGAGTCTGATCGATAACTTCGAATGGGCGTGGGGATACGAACGCCGGTTTGGTATCGTCTATGCAGACTACCTTGACGGTCGGCGGGTTCCAAAAGACAGCTACTACTTTGTCCGTGACGTTGTTAGTGGCGCAGAGTGATAGACGAGTAATCTTCTATACGCGGCAAATCGAGGCGTAGAACTTCCCGTTTGGTTCACGCGGTATTGCATCCAGATATTCCACGGTGAGGTCATACGGGAGATAGCCAAAATGATCGAGAAACGCCGCCTTTACTTCGGTTTCGACCGTTCGAGGGGAGACGACGCGAACGGTAAAGCTTTCGAGACTCTCCTGGAGAACCTGATACTGACGAATGCCGGGAATTTCCTTTAGAGCGACGGACAGGTCGGCAAAGAGAACACGGTTGCCGTTTCGGTGTAACAATGCGCCCCTGGTTTTGCCGAGTATCTCGCTAAACGCCGGAAGGGTGATCTTGCCGCATGGACAACGTCCCCACACTGCGTAGTCACCAAGCTCGTAGCGGATAAAGGGCGTTGTCCGGTTGAGAAAATCGGTGACGACGACCCTCCCCCGCTCCTCAAAAGCGGCAGGAGTTCCGTCGTCGCGCAAAACTTCGATCCCGAGTCGCTCAGCGTTGATGTGATGAAATCGTGGATCATGCGGGCATAACCAGGCGATCATCCCAAACTCCATAGCGCTGTAGGTCGTCCAAATCTTCGCGTTCGGAAACGCCCGCCCGACGATCTCGTAGTGATACGGTTCGACCGCCTCGGCGTACAAACCGAATCGCGTGATAAAACTCATATCCAATCTCTGGCGAATCACCTGTTCGGCGAGGTGAATCGCATTGGTCGGGTACGTCGTCACGCCGACAAGCGCCGCGTCGCGGCGGCGACGGAGGATAAACTCGATCTGTTCCGCCGTTGAAGTTGAGATTGAAAGCGTATTTGCCGGCGGATTTTCGTCGCCGACGTAAATAATTCGGGCTACCGACACCGGACCCCCGAGCGATCGCACAAAACGGCGAGTGTCGGCGTGTGCCCTCTGTAACCACGCTGCATCCTGGGAAAAGCGAATCGGTTCGCCGGTGGAACCGGAGGTCGAACCGGTTACCGGATGTCCGTTGAGGATCTCGTCGTTGTGCTCGAGAAACGTGCGACGGTCGAGTATCGGCGGGGATTCCGGATCACGTATCCAGCGACGATAAAACGGGTTTTCCTTTCGCGCCCACTCGACGATTTGCCTCGTCCGCTCCGCCGCGTATGGCCGGTCTCGGAAACTCGCGATCACGAGGTCAAGGCGCCGCTAGCTGCCTTGGAGGCGAGGACAGCCGCACCGACGACGTTGGCGTTGAGTCCACGCTCGTCGATAACGCTCGGGCGCAAGTAATTGAGGAGACCAAATTTACCCATAAACCTCTGAGTACTCGGTCCGAAATACGGGAGCGCGTAGCTCGGCTTCCCCCCGAGACAGATCGGAACGCCCTCCGGTAATCCGTCATCGATCGCCTGTTTGACTAAAAAACGTGTGGCGTGAGCAAGTATCTTTCCGTACAGGCGATCGGTGTTTACCGCGGCCTCGACCCGCATACTCGAAAGCTTACTGATGTATTTGCCCGCGACCGCCGGATCGTTGATCTCGTCGATTTCGTCCATATCGAGGAATCGGTGATAAAAATCGTCGTCTCCGGCGACCGCGCGAAAGAGACGTTGTCGCCCGGGTCCACTGAGAATGACCTCGGCCCGGAGAGTATCGCGATCGCCTGACGGCCCGATCAGGATCGACGGATCCCCGCTAAACTCGTCAAGCACGTGGTATTCAAATCGCTCGTAGCTCGCGTTGACCTCAAGGAATACCTGGCGGAGCATCATTTTTGACAACGGAATTGAGTATCCGGGTTCGCTCGTCGGGTGCAGCACGGAGTCGTCGCCGTTCCAATCGGTCGCCGGGTAGCGGACCTCGCCGTCCCGGCTGATCCATGCGCCTCCCCAACCGCCGCCGAACACCCAGTAGAGTAACTCGACTTGCATCACGCTCCACTCAGCGAGACCTCCGGCATTGGCGTCGTTGTCGATCCCGACTGGAACGCAAAAGTACTGAACTAACCAATCTTTAAGATTTGCCCCGCTCAACATAGGAATGTTCTGAACGAGAAGAAACGAACCGTCCGAGCCGAGAATCCCGGCGGTAGCGACGCCGATTCCCAGGAGATCGGCACGAAGAAACCCTGCGTCCAATATCAAATCCTCTATTCGCTTGGCGAGGGCAAGGCAGAATCCGTCAAACGAGCCGCCGTAGGCATCTACAGGAAGTTGCCCTTCGGACACTATCTCGTGAGGTGTTGGACAAAGCGCGATTTTGGTGCTCTGACCCGCACCTATGTCGACCGCGACAAAAAAACCCATGGCCTTATTGTAGCAGAACTCCCGGAGAGCTTGTCGATTGGGAGCCTGACCAAGCTCAGTTTGAAAATTGCCACTTTGGAGACTTAAACTAGAAGAACGATGGCCACGGGCGATCTACACCTTCTGCTTATTCTCGTGCGGGGTTTCGCGACAAGCATCTTTTTTATCTTTTTTGTCGCGTCGGGATCTCGGCGGCACCTCGTACCGGTCGCCGGGTGGCTGCTGTATACCATCTCTGCCGTCTTCCGTCTCCCCACCTTCTTAGGATCATTCTCGACGTGGACGCTGGTAGGTTTAACATCTGTCGGGGGGAACGCCCTTATCGTCCTTGGCGTCGTCGGCCATCTCCGCTCGCGCGTCCTTCGTTGGGCCCCCGGCGTCCTCGCCGCCACGGTCCTTTCTATCGCGGTCTTCGTTACGTTTGGCGTGGTACCGCCGGATCGAACGATGTTTATCGCCCAGGCCGCGATTCTCTTTTCGCCGATCGTCGTCGTAGCCCGGAATCGGCACCGCGCCCGCCAGATCTTTCCCGGCGCGCTCTACACGCTCACGGTCTTCTTTGCCGTCTCGGTCATCTTCGTCGGCGCGGTCGCCTATCTAGACCTGCCCCCTTTGGCCTCGATCGCAGGTGTAGCTATTCTCAACGCGGTGCTCGCCGGCTGCCTCGTATATATGGAGCATCGACTCGTCCTTCTTGCCGCTCAACGGACGGAGCTGCGCCTCCGCCGCGCCGAGGAGGCCGTTGGCATCGGGATCTGGGAGCGCGACGGTTTTAAAGGGCAATCGGAGTGGTCGCCCGGCCATTATCGGATATTCGGGCTTCCCGAAAGCGACGGTCCGGGTCCGAGTTGGGAGGAGTATCTCGGCTACGTTCATCCTGACGATCTCACGGCGGTTAAAGACGCATATAAAATAGAGAGCGAGACCGGATCCGGTACGACGATCTCGTATCGAATCGTTCGTCCCGACGGGATGGAACGTTGGATAAGCTCTCACGCGGTGATTTATCGTAAAGGGCGAACCGTCGGCATCGTCGTCGACATCACGACGCTCAAAGATGCCCAAGCTCGTCTCGAAGAGAACCTTATCGAAAAGGAGTACCTTCTTGCCGAGGTTCACCATCGGGTGAAAAACAACTTGCAGGTAATCTCCAGTATGCTGCGTCTCCAATTCGGAGATACCCACAACAACGAGTTGTTGTCGGCCGTCACGAAGCTGGAAAATCGGATACAGGCGATGTCGGTCGTCCAGGAAAGCCTGCTCAATATGCCTAACTTCTCCCAGATCGATATGACCGACTATCTCCAACGCCTTGTCGATTACTCGCGTGATTCGATCCGCCCCCGCGACTACGGGATCAACTTACGCGTTGACGCTGACGGCGTTTGCCTTTCCTCACCTACCGCAATTCTCGTTGGTTTTATCGTCATCGAACTCGTCGCCAATTCCCTGCGGCATGGCTTCCCGGTGATCGCCAAGGGCGGTATCGTTGTAACGCTTTCCGAGGAGAAGGCGGAATACTCGCTCAGCGTCAGTGATTCCGGAAGCGGCATTCCGACGCACCACGAGTCGGATCACGGTCTCGGGATTATCCTCGTTGAAACATTTGTGGCTCAACTCGGGGGGTCAGTTGTGATCGACGGGAACAAAGGAACTACGGTCACCGTTCGGTTTCGCGCCCCGGAATCGTCACAGCGTCATCGGACCGCGGTCTGAAACTACGGTGGGCTTGTATAGCATTGTTATTTCGTGGCGATCCGATCCGTCAGAGCGACGTCGATAGGGCGTCTCAGGACGACAAAAACGCCCTTTCCGATGTGAGCAAATCCGCATCTATACATTGGACCGCCCACACGAGCGGTCCAAATGCGCGAGAAATGGCGGGTTAGAAGTACCAGATCTCTACGGTAGCCTTTGCGTCGACCCCGTCGAGCTCCCACGATCCGGTAATCGATTGATTGACGTCATCAATCGTCGCGTCGACATAAAGATCGCCGCTTGTTGCATCGGGAAAGGTTATCGTCAGACCGCCGTCATCTCCCGGAAAATCATCGGCAGACAGGAGCCTGTCGATCTCAATCTCCATGCCGATGTAATTGCTGTCCCCGTCGAAAATCGATTGGTAGAAAAACGAACCATCAGAAAACGTCAAACCGGTGAGCGGATCCGTGTAACCGCTTGCGTTGAAATCGGTACGTGCGCCAACAATGAAGTACTCTCCGTCAAAGGGCACCACGGCGTAAATCGCCCGATCAACACCCGCGACGGGATTATCAAAGGTGACGTCTCCTCCACCGCCCGTTCCCCCGACCGGTTCGAGACCGTCATCGGTGGTTAGAACGCCGTCACCGTTTGTATCCGCAATGTCGAAGACAATCGCGTCAACATTATCAAATGTCTGTTCAATGAGGTTGAGCAGGTACACATCGTCCGATCCAGTTCCGGCCGGCGGCAGATCGCCCTCATCGTCCACAAGAGAACCTACCCAGGTTCCGGACTCGCCTTCGGAACTCCAGACTCCACTGATCGTTTCGCCATCGGCGCTGATCGTACCGGTCACAACGGTTGAAGTGGCAGACCCGTTATCAACGAAATTATCGATAGTCGTCCCGGTACGATCAGCCGTGAAACTGCCGCTTTCGCCAAAGCTACTCTCCGCATAGGTTCCAAAGAACTCAGTTGCCGTCACGGTGCCATTCCAGGTCCCGGAGCTACCCTGATCGCCCGAGTACGAACCGAGGTAGACGCCGGTGATCGTCTCGCCGGAGAAAACCGGCGTGCCATAGGCGGCACCCTCTGTTATGAGATTGCCGTCGGCGTCAAAGTACTGCACGGTCGCGACGTAGCCGTCGTCAGCTGTGTAGGTCCCGCTAAAAACAAGACGGGCGCCGCCGAGACTCGTTGCCGTTGGGCTCAGATCGTTAGTCGTATCGTCGTACGCGCCGCTGACGCTGTGATCGGTCTCAAGGTACCTGGCGTTCCCAGTCGCGGGGGCCGTCGCACTCGCTGAAACGGGTCCTCCGGCGCCGCTCAACGCACCAAGGAAAAACTCAAATGAAGCCGAGCTCCCGTCCTCAAGAGCGATAGTTCCAACGATTGACTCGGGAAGTGTCGTTCCTCCGCCCCCGCCGGTAGTCGTCTCGGCACATGCGATTAGTATCGCCGCGAGAGCGATAAGAACAAGAACTCTAAAAACAATAGACAGAGTAGCTTTTTGTTTCATTTTCTGCTTCATACGTGAAGGATAACGACAAAGAGAAAAAAGGCGAAGCGTAATCTTGTCTCTGATTACGGCCCCGTCTCGTTATTGGACGCGGTTCTCACTCCGCGGCGATACGTACCTCGATCGATTTTGATTCGTCTTCCGTTCCCAAAGTGCGCACTAACGCGAGTACGGTCTCCTGAAACACGTCCATCACGTAACCGTTGAGTTCGACCTCAAGGCCGTCGACCAGCAGCGTAACGTCACGATCACGTTTTCCGTCTCGTGTTGTCTTTTTTCCGGGCATAAACGATCTCCTTTTCGAGTAGAGAAGATACCGCCTGATCGATCTCGTCGGGGCTTCGTATCACGTAATTTGTGTCGAGAGTCGGATATTTCCGCGCGGTATGTGCGCCTATCCGCTCCATCTGAACGATCAGCGCACCTTCGATCGGGCGTCCTTCGACAACGACAAGATCGCAGGTTTCAAACGCGGCACGCATCCCGACACTCAGATACGTACTCCAGCGTCTACAAAAGTCGTCACGAGCCGGAAGCGGGATCGACACCGCGCTCCCGGACGTTTCATCGCGGATACCGCGTTCCGACCAAAAGAGTACGGGAGAGGCACCGGCTTCGAGCAGACGTCGACTATCGGTCGCTCGAACAGGTTCTATCGTTCTCCCGTGACCGGACACCCGACCGGTCTTGATCGCGCCGACGCCAAAACCGCGCTTAACGGCCTCTCGCACGAGCGCCTCGGTATAGGCGGTCTTACCCGATTTGGCGAATCCGAGAACCGCGACATATATTGAACTTTTCTCTCGGTTTCGGTATCTATTCGACAATATTGCCTCAACAGGAGTGGTTACTATGAAAATCAGTGCGCGAAACCAACTTAAAGGTACGGTAAAAGCGGTGACTCATGGAGCGGTAAACAGTGAAATCGTCATCGAGGTCGCGCCCGGCGTTCACGTCACCAGCATCATCACCAAATCGAGCGCCGACTCCCTCGGCCTGAGTGTCGGCTCGACCGCATTTGCGGTGATTAAAGCAAGCAACGTCATGATCGCCACCGACTAAGCTCGGTCTCCACGCGACGTTCCGGGGCCTACGCCCCGGGTCGTTGCACTTCTTTGGTCTTTTCGATCAACGATATCGGTCCTATCACCATCTCTTTGTCTACCGCCTTGCACATATCATAAATCGTCAACGCGGCAACGCTCGCCGCCGTAAGGGCTTCCATCTCAATTCCGGTTTTGCCGCTGCAGCGGGCGCTTGTCTCGATAGCCACGCCGTCACTGCGCAGCTCGAGGTCGACCGTTATCTGCTCGATTTCGATAAGGTGACATAATGGAATAAGCTCGCTCGTCCGTTTGCCGCCCGTAATACCGGCGATACGGGCCACCGTAAGCACGTCACCCTTGGCGATCGAGTTTTCACGTATCAATGCCACCGTTTTTGCGTCGAGCGAGATAAACCCGGAGGCCCGGGCTGTCCGCAATACGGAGGGCTTATCCGAGACGTCGACCATCCGCGCCGCGCCCGTATTGTCCACATGCGAAAGTTTCATCCTATCCCCCGATTTCCGCCATAGTCCGGTTGGTACATACGGTACCGCGCTCAGGTTTTGCGAGAATCGCTTCACGAAGTGAGGCACCGATGTCCGACCAGTCCACCGGTATCTCAACGTTGGAATGGAGGCAGGGTTTGAGGTACCCGGTTGAGAGTAATCGAATCCGATTGCATTCCTGACAGGGTAGCGGGCGCTCCAAACCGAGGGCGTCACGTTTCTCTTCCGAAAGGGAAAACTCGGCGATTCGTTGGTGAACAAATCCGTTCGCTTCGCAGAACCTGCGGATTCGTCTCTGATCGTCCTCATCGGTGTCATTTAGAACAACGCTGTTGATTTTGACTTTGGCAAATCCGATATCGCGCGCCGACATCGCCCCCGCGATCGCGTCCTCGAGCTTACCGCCTCGGGTAAGGCGCGAATAACGCTCCGGGTCAAACGTGTCGATCGAGATGTTAAGATGGGTGAGCCCCGCCCGACGGAGCGTGGCGACGATCCCCGGGAGAAGTATTCCGTTTGTCGTCATCGCGACCTTCTTTATACCCGGTAACGCTGCAGTTCCGCGGACAAGATCGATAATGCCACGTCGGACGAGCGGTTCGCCGCCGGTGAGGCGCACCTTGGTAACGCCTACATCTGCCGCCGCTTCGATGACGGCGAGAAACTGCTCGATCCTCAGGACCGAGTCATGCCGTAATCGGGGAACGCCGTCATCCGGCATACAATAGGTGCAACGGAGGTTACACTTCTCCGTAACCGATACGCGGATGTAGTCGATCCGCCTACCGTATAAATCGCGCATAAACCGCCTCTCCCGCAGCTACCTCCCGCACCCCACGATCGACCCGAAAGAGAAGTTCCGCGGTCGCGAGCGCGCTCAGGTGTCCCGAGCCCATGTAGCCAATCTGATGTACGGATCCGTCGCGGAGATAACCCGGCAAATACTCATGCCGGTCCGCTTTGCTGCGTTCGAAACGGGTCGCCAACGGTAGAAAGCCTTCCCGTGGGCGGTACTCCACTCCTTGCATATGCGCTAATGCGGGAGCGATAAAGAGTTCAAACTGCGTCAACGTAGATACGGGGTTTCCGGGAAGTCCGAATACCGGCACGCCGTTGGCGGTCGCGTATAGGGTGGGCCGACCGGGTTTTAGGGCGAGGCCGTGAAAATGTACGGTTGCCCCGATCTCGGTGAGTGCCGCGGGAACGAAATCCAGATCGCCCATCGACACGCCACCGGAAACGACGACCATATCGTGGGTGGTGACCGCACGCTTGATCGACGCCGTTATCTCTCGCTGATCGTCGCTCAGTATACCATAGTTTGAGACGTCGGCAATCGCGCTTTTCAGGAGCGCGGCAAGCTGATAGCTGTTGCTATCGTAGATCGCCCAATCGGGTATTTCCGTCTGGTCAAGAGACCTAAGCTCGGTACCCGTTGAAAGCACAGCGACGGAGGGGCGCCGGAAGACCGGTATCTCGGCGTACCCCTGACTCGCGAGAATTCCGATATCGATGGGCGTGAGACGCCGGCACTCAAGAAGCGGGGCGCCGGCCGTGATGTTCTCGCCCGCGCGCGCGATGTTGTCGATCGCGTCCTCAGTAGTGATGGCGACGGATTTGTCCGCACCGGTTTTGGTATATTCAAATCGGATGAGTCTCCCGACGTCTGTCGGCACGACCGCGCCGGTCATGATCCGGATCGCTTCGTCACGCTCGATTCCCCACGGCCGCCCCGGTACGAGTTCGTCGCCGGCCGCGATCGTCCCCACAACGCGAAACGGCCGTTTGCCCTGATCCGGTCGTATTCCGTATCCGTCCACTGCGGCCTTATCAAAACGAGGTTGGTCGATTCGGGCGGGTAGCGATTGGGCGAGGACTCGTCCGACCGCGTCGGCAAGGGAGACGTTCTCTGCCGGAAGAGTAATAACCGTTTGCAGAACTATAGAAAGCGCGCTTTCGGGCTCAAGCGCGGTATGGGGTTTGCTCATCAATCTTCTCCTGGCCGGCCATGATACCACGGATAAACGGTCACCGAGGATGCCTTAATCGATCCCCAGACCGTGGCTTCGGGCGCGATCCCCAACGACGCCACCGATCTCATTGATAGCGCCGCGTCGAGTCGACAAGCTGGATCGTCACAATGCTGAAGCGATACCAACGCGCCTCCCGCCTCGGAACGAACGGCGATAACCCGGAGCGGAAACTCGTTAAGCGCACTTGAAGAAACCTCGTCTACGCTTAACACGACATCCTCGGGGCGAAACACAGCACGCCCGACACCGCCGACTGGATGATCGTTTGCCGGAACGCCAAACAGGCGCGTATCCCCGACCGTCTCGATCCAGGGAGTATCACCGTCAAAAAACGATCCGCTCACGATGTTAAACCGGGTTTCCGCGATACTCCCATCGGTCATCGTAAAAAATCGATCGCCGACGGTAAGCGCAAAGTCGGTATCGTGGGTCGCGATCACAACTGCACGGCCGCAAGCGTTTTCCTCGCGTACCAGCCGAGCGACCAGGCCGCGAGACTCACGGTCGAGATTAGCGGTCGGCTCATCAAGCAGAAGGATGGGACGCCCTAAGACAAGTGCGCGCGCGATCGCAACGCGTTGTCGTTGACCGCCGGACAGATGGGTGGCGCGTCGCCCGAGAATATCCACGACACCACATCGCCGGGCAACCGCACGAACTCTTGTGTCGATCTGGGACCGCTCACCTCGACTAATCCCGCCGCGCAAACCGTAGCCGATGTTGGCCGATACCCGCCTGTGCAACATGTAGGGATCTTGATGAACATAGGCGAACTCGGCGGCGACCGATCCACCCTCAATGGTCCGGGGTTTGAGTATTCCGGCAAGCGCTTTGAGACCGGTCGTTTTTCCGCTTCCATTTGGGCCGAATATAACAGTCGTGGTTCCGTTGGGAATCTCGAGGTCTATCCCGCAAACGACGTCGTCAACGCCCTCGGGATAGCGAACGGCGAGATTCCTTATCTTCGTGCTCATCGCGCCCGCCCCGGAGCTATCGTGCGGTGGGCCCGATCGGTAAGCGCCCGCAAACCACCGTTAACGATCAGCGCGAGCGCGATCAGGATCGTTCCGAGCGCGATCGCAAGATCAAACGCGCCGCGGTTGGTCTCCAATGCGATCGTCGTCGTCATCGTTCGCGTGTAGTGCCGAATGTTTCCCCCAAGCATCATCGACACCCCGACTTCGCCAATTGCGCGTCCAAATCCGGAGAGGATCGCGGCAAGAATCGCCGGCGACTGTTCGATCAGCATCGTCAGGAGGCGTCGCGCGGGACGAGCCCCGAGCGCTACCGTCGTCTCACCCAAACGCGGATCCGTTTGACGTAGGGCAGCAGCGCTCAGGCTGATGACTATCGGAAGGATTAACACCGCCTGACCGATGACTATAGCGGTCGGCGTAAATAGAAGATCCAGGTATCCCAGGGGGCCGC
The DNA here is from genome assembly GCA_965601745.1 of Alkalispirochaeta sp. Lineage (GTDB taxonomy): Bacteria > Spirochaetota > Spirochaetia > DSM-27196 > Alkalispirochaetaceae. Next base: position 710,999 of record OZ271836.1, on the reverse strand, counting down.
GACGAGATATCAGACCGTAGAGAATAAGGGCCACGACGACCGTTGGGAGCGCCATAAGCGCGTTAAGGATTGTAGTAATTATCCGTCGCCCCGGAAAACGCGAAAGCGCAAGCAATCCCGCGACCGGCAGGCCGACACCCCCGGCGATAAGCGAGGAGATAATCGCGATCCGCAACGACCGCCAGGTGATCCCAACAAGCTCCGGATCGAGTTCGGCGATCATACGTACCGCCGCTCCCAGTGCATTGGACATGCCCCGGATTTTAGTTGCCGGCCGTACTCGGGGTAAAGAGAACCTCCCCATTTACCCGGTAATCGCCAATCAACCCCTGTCCGTCGGGTGAGGTGAGAAACGCGATAAGTGCCATCGCACCAACGTAGTTGCTCTCGGGATAGCGCTCCGGGTTTATGGCGATGACGCCGTACGGGTTAAACAGCGAAGGATCTCCTTGATAGAGAACGACAAGATCGATTTGATCGCGATAGGACAAAAACGTCCCACGATCGGCGATCGTGTAGGCCAACTCCTCGTTGCTGATCGTGATTACCGGTCCCATCCCCTGCCCCACTTCGCGATACCAACTGCCGCTTGGCTCTACCCCGGCGGATCGCCAGAGCGCTCGTTCCCGATTGTGGGTGCCGGAGTTATCACCGCGGGAGATAAATAGCTCGCTCGACCCGGCGATGCGCGCCATCGCATCTGCGCCGCTCGAGGCATTCGCGATGTCGGCCGGGTCGTCACGCGGGCCGAGGATAACAAAATCGTTGTACATAATGTCGCGCCGGTTTACTCCGTGTCCGGCCGCTACAAACTCGTCTTCCAGCGACCGGGCGTGGACCATCACGACATCAGCGTCGCCATTTCGACCGAGCTCAAGCGCCGCGCCGGTACCAACCGCGACAACGTCGACACTAAATCCAAAACTCTCGTTAAAAACGGGAAGAATAAAGTCCAGTAATCCGGAATTCTCGGTACTCGTTGTCGTGGCCAAACGCACGCGCTCCACGCGCGTGCTAGAGGCCGATCGATCACTCGATGGTTCTGATTGACCGCCGGCAACGACTATCGCAGAGAAAAACATTAACCAAAGCAGTACAAATAAGAGTTTCTTCATCACATTCCTCCGTGATGCGCAAACCATATCAAAGGATCGGTAGATCGTCGACTGAGAACGCCGGTATAGTAGGGTCGACATGAGTGTAGTAGAACCGATGCGGTACCATCGACATAGATCGCTTTTGAGCGAGAGTGGGTGGCGCCGACTTCGCGATATTCCCGTTGTCGTCGCCGGCGCGGGAGGGCTCGGCTCGCACGTCCTTGAGAGCCTTGTTCGACTCGCGCCGCGTCGGATCGAGATTTGGGATCCGGGTCGGCTCGACGAACCCGATCTTAATCGCCAGATTCTGTATGCGGAGGCTGACCTTACGCACGCCAAGGTGACGGCAGCTGTCGCCCGGCTCGCCGCGGTTAATAGCGAGGTCGAGTACTTTCCCGTGGACGGCGCGATTGACCTGGATCGATTTGCTGAGGCAAGCATGGTCGGTCGTGACAACACAGCGTTTGCTCTCTTTGATTGCCTTGATTCCTTTAAGGCGCGGGCGGGCCTTGAACAGATACGCCAAAAATACGGGTGCACCGTCTTTCACGGTGGCGTTGAGGGGTGGTTTGGTCAGGCTACGACCTTGCTTGGGAGTGGTAGCGGATACCCGCACGTCTTTGGCCCGGAATACGCGGATATCCCAAAGGCGGCTAAGCCTATTTTTGTCCAAACCGTCGCGACGATCGCTTCTTTTCAGGTGGCCGAGTACGTTCATTGGTGTGAAAATCCGACGCAGACGCCGCTTTCGTCGTCGTTGATTCTCTACGACGGTATGTCGATGCGCATCGATCGAATAGAGATACAATGAACATCCGTACGTTTGGCCCACTCACTGACCTGGTAGGCGAAGGTATCGTGACAGAGTTGGACGTGCCGATAAGCGTCGCAACGTTGAGGCACACGCTCACTACGCGCTACCCGGCGATCGCCCAAACCCCTTTCCGGATCGCCGTCGACGGCGTTATCGTCGCGGAGGATTACTCGATCACCGATGATCCCCGTGAAATCGCCCTTCTGCCGCCGTTTGCCGGAGGATAATCACAGTGCACAAAAATCGGCTGGTTATCACCCCCAGTAGTTTTTTTGTCGACGGGCCTGTATCGGATCGTCGTATAAGCGAGGTAATCGCATCCTGGGCCGACGACCATCAGATCGGCGGAATTGCGAGTTTTGCTGGACACGTTCGTGCCGATGAAATCGATGGAGCTTCGGTCACTCGCATAGAGTTTACCGCCTACGCCGAACCCGCGGAAAACGCGATACGATCGGTCATCGAACGCGTAGCCGCGGCCGAAAACGGATCGATACGGCGTGTTCACGTTGAACACGCACTCGGATCTGTCGCGACCGGTGAAGCACCCCTCATCATCGTCGTTGGGAGCGAACGACGAGCAGCCGCGTTTCGCGCATGTTCCGCGATTCTGGAAGGCCTCAAACAGGAAGCGCCGATCTACGGCAAAGAGATCACCGAAGAAACCCACCGTTGGAAGAAAAACAGCTAATAGCGAGCCGTCACCGCGCGTGCGGGGGTCGATAGGCGACGACGCGCGATGGATCTGTCTCAATCCGGGGTCCCCCCGCGAGTTCGATAGCGTAGGGAACAGCGGCGAAGACCGCGCTGAGACAGTCGACGATAGCCCCCGGGCTTCCCGGTAGCGTGATAATCAGCGATTTTCCTCGGAGCCCTGCTTCCTGCCGCGAAAGAATGGCCGTCGGAACGACCGCGAGAGAAGCTCGGCGCATCTGCTCGCCGAACCCGGGTAGCATCCGGTCACATACTGCGGTGAGCGCTTCGGGAGTGACGTCGCGGGGCGACGGCCCCGTTCCACCCGTGGTAAGGATGAGCGGGCAGGCTACACGGTCGGCGAGCTCGCGCAAGCAGTCCTCGATCGTCGCCTGTTCGTCAGGTACTAAACGACGAGCGGCGTCCCACCGCGAGGTTAACGTATCCCGTAACCACGTTTCGATCGCCGGACCGCTTCGATCCGCGTATTCGCCCGCCGTCGCCCGATCCGAGATCGTGACGATACCAATTGGGACTTCCGATCCGTTCATGCTCAGATCCTACATAACCGATAAATCTTGGTCATCCGCGAAAGACTATACAGAATAAAAACCTTGCAAACCTTTTCAGATTTGCACATCCCTGCCCGGAATACTAAGCTTTTAACGAGCGGTGACGAACGCAGGGGGGTTCCTGATGAAAATCGGCATACGCGGCAAAATCATTGGACTCGTTGTGGCGACAGCGTTTCTCGTTCTTGCGGCGACGCTTAGCTACACCTTAATCCAACGGGGTACGACCGAGGACCAGGTTATCGCCGAGATTGACCTTCTCGTCCGCGACAACCTGATCCAGACCGCAACCGATGTGTCCGGGATTACCCGCGTTGCCAACGACCTCGTTCAACTCCAGGTTGATGGTGGTCTGCGCGTCGTTCAACGCCTTATTGCGGATGCAGGGCAGGTCTCTTTTCTCGATCAGGAGGTAATCTGGCAGGCAACCAACCAGTTTACGCGTGAGCAAATCGAGGTCGCACTTCCCGGCGTAGCGTTTGGGGAGACCGTCCTGCCGCAAGTATTTGATCCTGCCCAGTTTGTACCGATCGTCGATGAGGTCCAAGACATGGTCGGAGGAACCGTCACAATTTTTCAACGTATGAACGAGACCGGTGACATGCTCCGCATCGCCACCAACGTTGAGACGCTCGAGGGGCGTCGCGCGGTCGGCACCTACATCCCGGCGGTAAATCCCGACGGCACGGCAAACACCGTCGTCGCGTCCGTATTGCGAGGCACTGCGTTTCGCGGACGCGCGTTTGTCGTCAATGCCTGGTATCGCACCCGCTACGAGCCCATTTTTGACGAGGGCGGCGAAGTCGTCGGTATTGTGTACATGGGCGTGAAGGAGCAGGCGGTGGATAGTCTGCGCGCCGCCATCATGGATATCCAGATCGGTGAGTCGGGGTACGTTTTTGTCGTCGGTGGCACAGGGAACGAACGGGGCAGATACATAATATCGCTCGACGGCGAAAGTGACGGCGAGCTCGTCTGGGACGAGATCGACGCCGACGGTAACAGCTACATCCAGTCGATCGTTGACGGCGCTATCGCCGGCGGCGGTAACGAGGTACACTTTGAGCAGTATCTCTGGGCCGGCGACGATTCAGCGGCGCCGCGGCAGAAGATGTCCGCGGCGATCTACTTCGAACCCTGGGATTGGGTCATTGCGGCGAGCGCATACAACGATGAGTTTTACGCGGCTCAACGCGCAACGAACGCGGCCCTCGGTCTCCTTGCACGACGGATAACGCTCGTCGCCATCATCGTGGCGATCGTCGCGATCGGCGTCGCCATCCTCGTAGGCAGCCGTATCTCCAAGCCCTTAATAAACCTTGAGGGCCTCGTCGGCAAACTGTCTACCGGTGATATGCGCGTAAAGATTTCGAGTACCGGAAAGGACGAGGTCGGTTCGCTCGGACGAGCGCTTGACTCGATGAGCGGCGCGTTGCGTGTTATCGTCAACGAGGTTCTCGAAACGGCGGACTCGGTAGAATCGGTGAGTGGGCAGGTGACCGAAAACGCAACCGGAGTTTCCGACGGTTCGTCAAACCTCGCCAGCTCGGCCGAGGAGGTCTCGGCGACGATGGAGGAGATGGACTCGACGATCAAGCAGAATGCGGCGCGCGTTAACGAGAGCGAGACCCTCGCCTCCCAGGTTGCTGAACAAGCGCGCTCAACCGGGTCGGCGGTTGACAACGCGGTCGCGGCGATGAAGCGGATCGCCGAGCAGATAACCGTTATCGAAGAGATCGCCCGCCAGACCGACTTACTGGCACTCAATGCGGCGATCGAGGCCGCGAGAGCGGGTGAAAGCGGTCGTGGTTTCGCGGTCGTCGCCGGAGAAGTTCGCAAGCTCGCCGAGCATAGCCGCCGCGCAGCAGCCGAGATCGTCGAGCTTTCGCAATCGAGTGTTGAGGTGTCGGAAGATGCCGGAAGCAGGCTTACCTCGTTACTCGAGTCGATCGAGCGGACGGTAGTCTTGATCCGCGAGATAAACAACGCTGGCGACGAGCAAACTCAGGGTATTCAACAGGTTACGCGGGCGATTATGCAGCTTGATCAGGTAAGTCAGCAAAACGCGGCCTCCGCGGAAACGATGGCGGCAAGCGCGCAGGAGCTTCGCGAGCTTTCGGGGTCCCTTCAGCGGATTATGGAGTTCTTTACGATCGACGGGACACACGACCCGCATATCGCAGCGCGAGGGCCGATAGCGGCGTTGCCAATTGCATAGCACAACCCCAGGTCGATACTATGGCATCGGGGTTTACGCCGATGCGGACTAACGATGGGTCACAGAAGCTACCGCGCCTCGAACCGTTCTTAAACCTCGACACGCTCCAGGGACTTCCCTCGTGGTCTCGAGGACCCGTTGGATCCGAGTCCGAGGTCGCTGAAACGATTCGAAATGCGGGGTACCGCGGCGTCCAAGGCGTAGATATAGCCCATTGGCGCGACTACGGGCTAAACGTCGCCACACTCGGGAGAGTTAACTCGCCCGGCGAAATTGCACCCCTCGCGGCGCGATGGAAGTCGGAAGGGTATACATGCGCGTCGCTCCACGTCGGCTGGGGATTTGAGGACAACGACCTCGTCGATCGCTTGGTCGATGAAATCGTCGCCACGTCCGTAACAGTGGGCATACCGCTTTATATCGAGACCCATCGCGCAACGATCGCCCAGGATCCCTGGCGGACGCTCCGGTTCATCGAACGTAATCCTGACGTACGCTTTAACGGCGACTTCAGCCATTGGTACACGGGCCTTGAGTTCGTTTACGGAGACTTTGAAAGCAAACTGGATCTGATTCAACCCGTCTTTAGCCGAGTCGGTTTTATGCACGGCCGCGTTGGGAACGGCGGACATATTCAGGTACCGCTCGCGGATCCGTCCATGTCGTCGGCAATCGCGCATTATCGAGAAATGTGGACTCGTGCGATGCGGGGATTTGTTACCGGCGCCGCGGCGGGCGACTACCTGATTTTTGCTCCCGAATTGTTGCAATCATCGATAAACTACGCGCGGCTATATCGGACCTCCGAGGGTACCTGGGAGGAGGACTCCGACCGATGGCAAGAGTCCCTCGAGCTCGTAGCTATCGCCCAGTCGTGCTTTAAAAACGCGGCCGACGACGCGAGGTGACAGGCGGCCGTCGATAAGAACGGTCCCCCTCGACAAACGCGGCCCCCGGCCTACGCCATCTTCGGCGGCGCGGCGGTGGCGGGGAACTCAGGCATGTAGCGGTAGCTTGGATCCTTCCGTTGTCGCGCTTTCATCTTGATGATGTGCGCAAGCCCACGCCAGTACCCCCGGATCGGCAGCGGCAAGTCCGACTTCATCTCCCGGTTTAGCTTGGGAAGATTGTAAAACGGAACCGCGGCGTACATGTGATGCTCGATGTGGTAGTTCATGTTCCAGTACAAAAAGCTCATCACCGGTCCAAAGTCCGCCGTGTAGGCGATTACCCGCCAGTCGGGGATATCCCGCCCCAGGCCGACGTGCTGTTGGATCTCACAGCCGTGGACTAACCAGGTCGCGAAAAAGTACCCAAAGTTGACCGTGTATATAAGTATCCACAGCCGAAAGTAGATAAACACCGCCATCAACGCCAGGTGTCCGATGATCACCATTCGTGACCAGCTGATCAGCTTCTTGGTCTTGATATCGTCTTTTGACAGCAGCGGACACCAGAAAAAGAAGTCCGCGTCGGTGTTTCCCAGCGCATGTTGGATGTTGGTCCCCACGATGTTCTTAAAGTGCATAACGTCAAACCCAAACCAGCTCACCATCTGCCACCACTTAAACTCGTTCGGTTCGCGCGGAATCTCTTTGTCGTACTCCATAAATCCCGTGTACTGGTGGTGTCGGCGGTGACTCTCTTTAAAGTGATACACGCTGTTCCATGTTAAAAACGCAAACGTCTTGTAGAAAAACGCGTTTAACCATCGCGTCTTAAAGGCCGTGCCATGCGATAGCTCGTGTACCGCCGCTCCCATTCCCACAAATCCGGTAAACATCGAGTGGACGTATGCCGCGATCACCATCGGGATCCACATCTGGTTGAGAAAGAAGTACAACGCCGTCCCCGTCGTCGCCACATAGATCACCAAAAACGTGCCCGCGTGCGCCAATCCCTTAACGTCGCTGCGCACCGTCAGGTCTTGTAGTCTCTTCTTTTCTATCGGTGTCCGGTACCATAGGATGCTCGGATTTGTTCGTGCCACCTTCGTGTCTCCTTTACATAAGCTTTTTGGTCGGCTTTACGGCTAAAAAAAGGCGCGCGCCACGCGCGCCCTTTTGATACCGCTATCGCGTCACGCCGTTAAACTCCCTGACCGTGTCGATCATTGCCGCGAAGTTTGCGATTGGGGTTTTTGCCTGGGTGTTGTGGACTGTGTTAAAGACAAATCCACCGTCCTGACCAAAAATTTCGAGTTTTAACCTGACTTCATCCCGAACCTCTTCGGGCGTACCAAATGGGAGGATCTTCTGAGTGTCTACCCCGCCTCCCCAAAATAGGATGTCGTCTCCAAATTCTCGTTTGAGAAACGCGGGATCCATGCCTTTTGCGGAGGTTTGCACGGGATTTACTATGTCGAAACCCGCATCGATGAACATCGGAATAAACTCAGGAATAGATCCGCAGCTGTGCTTGAAGCTCGCCCAATTGGTATTGGCATGAATCCAGTCGTTGAGCTTTTTATAATGCGGGAAGTAAAGCTCCATAAAGGTTGCCGGGGAGCAGAACGTGCTGTCCTGCGTACCAAAATCGGTACCGCACACAAACAACGCGTCGATCAGATCGCCGCAGTAGTCGTTGAGGCGTTGCAAGTTGTTTAACGCGATCTCGTATTGACGCTCGAATATCTCGTAGACGTAATCCTGTCGAGCGACCGTCGACATATACCACTCGGCGATATCACGAATACCCTTCGGATGCTTCATCATCGCGGCCGGGACAAGGGCGATATCACCGAGTCCGGTACCGCCGACGTTGGAAATGGTAAACTTGCCGGCCTCTCGATTTGCTTCTGCTTGTCGCCGAACGTGGGCGAGCGTTTCCTCGCTGATCGGCTTAAACTCTTCGAGATTGTCCTCGACGTTAAGGTCCTCGTCGTCGTCCGGGAGCGGATCTTGTCGGACGATCGTATCAAAGAAGTAGCCGCTCTCCGGCATTTTGGCGCTCGGGGGAGCGTCGAGATCACCTTCGGGATACAGGTAAATCGTTCCATTTTCGTCTGTGGTTGTGTTCATCTCGCCCGGGATCAACACTGTCTGCCCCCACGGCGAATGCCACTCCTTCCAGTTCTCGTTCCGGAAACCGAAAAACGTGGACGGACCGTTGGCGGCAAAAACATCCACGCCGAGAATCTCGGCCAGATCGTCGTCGATCTTGCCCAGACATTGGTAAGGTTCGTGCATCTTGACGGGGATTTCCGGGAGACCGTAGTGCGCGCGGAGCTTCTCTACGACGCTGACGTGGATACCGGTAACCGCCGTCGCATCAAAATCGATCGGTACCCTGTCCGGACAGGCATGCCCCAGCGACGCTTTTACTCGTTCACGCGACGTCATATCGTTAACTCCTCTTCTTTTACCGTTCCACCGGCCGCGTAGGTCATGATCGTCTCCTCGTCGATCCGAGAGTGATCGAGAGTCGCAGTAATCCGTCCCTCACGCATCACGACGACTCGATCGCTCAGAGCGATGATCTCGGGCAGCTCCGAGGAAATCAGAATGATGCTCATTCCGTCATCGGCGAGCGCCTGTATCATCTGATAGATCTCCGCTTTTGCGCCGATGTCGACACCGTGCGTGGGTTCATCGAGGATGAGGACGTCGGGACGCGTCGCCAACCATCTGCCGACGATCGTTTTCTGTTGGTTGCCCCCGCTGAGACTGTTTACCGGGTGTTCGAGCGTATTCAGACGAATACGGAGACTATCGACAAAGCGCTCCACCGTCTCGTTTAAAGAGTCTGTATCGATCACTCCGCCACGCGCAAAATGAGGGAGCTGCGCGATCGACATGTTCGCGCGAATAGACTGATCGAAAAAAAGCGAGAGCTTTTTACGGTCCTCTTGCAGCATCGCGATTCCCGACTCAATCGCTTGACGCGGATCTTTAAAACGGACAGGAGAACCTTTGTAGTAAATCTGTCCGGTCTCGAATGAGTCGGCGCCAAAGATCGCGCGCGCAAGCTCGCTTCTCCCCGCTCCGACTAATCCGGAAAATCCGAGAATCTCTCCTTTTTGGAGTTCAAACGAGACATCGGTAAACCGCTCCCCGCCGAGATCCGCGACCTCAAGAATGACCTCGGACTGGTCATGGTGACGACGCTCACCGCGAATCAGATTTCGCCCGACCATCATGTTGACCAGGGCGTCGACATCCGTTTCGTTCGCGTTCACAGTGCCAACGTAGGCTCCGTCACGAAGGGCAGTGATTCGGTCGCTGATGAGGAGTACTTCCTCGAGCTTGTGTGATATGTATACGACGGCAATTCCGTCGGCTTTTAGTTTCTTGATTATGCGAAAGAGAACTTCTGTTTCGTGTTCGCTCAATGAGGAGTTGGGTTCATCCATTATCAAAACACGGCAGTTCTTATCCACTGCCTTGGCTATCTCAACCATTTGACGGTCTGAAATACTCAGAGTGTCTACGATTGCGTACGGATCGATGTCGGACTCGACGACTTTGAGAGCCGCTCTTGTCCGTGCCGCGAGACCGTTCCAGTCGACGATACCGAATCGGTTCTTCATGCGTCCGGAATAGACATTTTCGATCACGTTTAGGTCCGGCAGCATCGATAGTTCTTGGTGAATAATCGAAATCCCGCTCTCAATCGCCTCGCGAGGATTTGCGTATTCGACCTGTTCACCGCCAAACGAAACAACCCCGTCGTCGCGTCGTACAACTCCGCTTACTATCTTCACGAGCGTCGATTTCCCGGCTCCGTTCTCGCCGATAACCGCGTGAACTTCGCCACGACGCACGTCGAGAGATACACCCTCGAGCGCTTGGACGCCGCCATAGGTCTTAGACAGGTTTGTGATCGATAGCACGGTATCCGCACCGCTATTCATCGCTCGTTATCGCCTTTCGATATCGCAAGAAAACGCGCGGGTGATGACGCTCCATCACCCGCGGCTTGTTTTTTACTGAGTTGAGTTCAGGGATTCCTAGAACCCAAAATCGGCCATGTTATCGGCGGTTACAAAGTCACTCCTCGTGAGCATTCGACCCGCCTCCGGAACCTCGCCGGCGACGAGGTAGTTAAAAAGCCGAATTGCCGGATCGTGTCCCTGCGCGAACGGCTGTTGACCGATCGTTCCGGCGATGATGCCCTTTTCGACCATCTCCATCGTCTGCTCGACAAAGTCATACGCGAAGATAAAGACCTCTCCGGCAAGACCTGCATCCTCGACGGCGCGGGCTGCACCGACGTTTCCACCGGCGGCAACGTACATGCCGTCAAGATCAGGGTTGGCGGTCAGGAAGTCCTGGGCAAGCTGATACGCGTTTGCATCGCTGTCCTCGGTCTCGACTCGCCCGACGATTTCAAGGCCAGGAGCGTTTTCTTCGACATAGTCTTCAAATCCGAGACGTCGAAGCTCGTGACCTTCAACCGAGAAGAAACCGGTCATAACCGCGATCTTCGGACTGTCATTACCGCGCGCGGCAAAGAAATCGACGAGCGCTTCGGCTGCCGCCAGACCCTGCCGGTACAGATCGGCACCGACAAAGAACAGTCGACCGTTCTCGGCGTCGGTTTCGACGTTAAACGTTGCGACCGGAATGCCTTCCGCTACCGCGCGATCGATGTACGGTACGATTCCGCTGTCACCGGCGATCGTCGCGATTGCGTCGTACTGTTGCGTGATCGCCGCTTCAATAGTGCTGCCAAACACATCGGCGGTATGGGCGTCACCCGGCGGGACGATCCAATCGACGCTTCCGTTGTAGGCCTGAAGCTCGGCGTCTGCCGCTTCGGCGCCTTCACGAACCGGAATCCAAAATGGATTGTTTTCCAGACCGATTACGGCGATCCGAATCGGCTCGTCTGATTCCCGAATCGGCGTTACTTCACCGCTGTCGCCTGGTTGTGCGGCGCTTGCAAAAGGAGGACCGGGCGGCAACTCGCGTTGCTCGGTTTCATCCTGGCCCGCGGCAAAGACCATACCGCTCACCAAGAGCAGCGCGATCAATGCCAAAGCTATTCGTCGTAACGAAATTCCCATGTAGATACCTCCGTTTATGAGTTTGTGTTATTTCTGGCGTCCAATGCGACGGCCAGAACGATAACCACGCCTATAGAGATTGTCTGCGCGTAACCGGGCAGACGAAGTAGAACAAAGGAGTTACGGAGAACGGTCATGATCATCGCACCGATCAACGCTCCCCACACGCTCCCTCTACCTCCCGTGAGACTTGCCCCACCGATAACGACCGCGGCGATTACGTCGAGTTCTTGACCATTGCCCGCGTTGGTAACCGCGGTCGAGAGCAGTCCCGCCTGTAGGATTCCGGCGAGTGCTGCAAGGGTACCGGTGACCGTGTAGGTAAAGAACTTGATAAAGTCGATGTTAACGCCGGAGAGGCGAGCGGCCTCTTCGTTGCTGCCGACCGCGTATATCTGGCGGCCGATAACGGTCTGACGAAGAAACCATCCAAAGAACGCAAAAAGCAGGGCCGTAATGATCACGGGAAAGGGAACGGGTCCGACGTAGCCTCCTCCGAGAAACTCGATCAACGGTTTGTCGATCGAGATGTTGGATGCCACGCTGCCCTGTAGACCGGTCGCAAACAAGACGGTCAAACCGCGTCCAATACTCAACATGCCGAGCGTCGCGATAAACGGCGGAAGCTTGACTTTTATGACCATCAACGAGTTTACGGCGCCGAGAAACGCGCCAAACACCAATCCCGCGATAAGTCCCACGCCGGTGCCGACACCGTGGAAGTACAAGCGAGCCATCACCATCGCCGAAACGGCCAAAACGGAACCGACCGAAAGGTCGATTCCGCCGGATATGATCACCATCGTCACACCGATCGCCATAATCGCGATCGTCGTGACGTTTCGCAGATTGTTAAAAATGTTGTTTTGAGAGAGAAACACCGGGCTCGCAAACGACATAAACACAATCATCAATGCGAGCGCGATTAATACGCCGGTCTCGCGCGTCCTGACTTGTTTACGCACTCGCGGTTTGCGCGATGGGGACTTGGTGCTTTCGACCTCTGGTTGTCCTGCCATGTCGAGATCGTAACACTGGCCCCGTTAGCCGTCATGAGGAACTTTCACGCAATTTGGGTAAACCGTCGGCGGGACTCAATACACCCAAAATGCACGTTTTTTACCCGAGTTGGGGCTGCCGAGTTCGTTTGTTGCGGCATACAATAAAATGCATGCGGTTCAGGACATTTAAAAGCCAACTATTATGGAACTTTGCGTCCACAATCGGCGTCTTGATCGTGGTATCGCTGGGCGCAGTCCTTTCGATGTACTTTTTCTTCCGTCGCGCCGACAGTCTCGTTTCCGGACCAACCGAGCTCGCGCGGATATCGTCGGAGATGAATCAAGTCCACCAGTACATCGCCAACTTTGTTAATTACGACGATCCATCATATTTAGCGCTTTATCGCGCGGAACTCGACGACCTCACGCAGCGACTTGAACGTTTTGATCCAACTGCTCGAGAGATAAGCCGCCGGCGCAACGACGTTGAGTTTATCTACGCGTATCTGGAAATCCAGAATCAACTGGCGTGGTATCGCGAAGACAGCGAACTGTTGATCCAACGTATTATGGACGGGAACGAGGAGCGCTTTGTTCGCTTTGACCGCTTGTACAATCTTCGGGACCTTAAAGGTCGAATCACTGCGGCTCTATCAGACCTTCTGTTTAGACAGATGACCCATACGCAGGAGACCTACGATAGTTATCGACGATCACTTCGATACCAGTCGATTATTTTCTTTGTTTTTATCGCCGTTGCAGTACTCTGGTTGGTTCGATTTGTTGCGAGGCAGGCACGAGAGATTTCGCTCCCAATTGGTCATCTCGTAGAACAGGGGCGCCGAATCGCGGCCCACAACTACGAGATATCGTCTCTTCCGCGCGTCGGAAACGACGAGTTACAGACCCTCAACGATACCTTTAAGGATATGGCCGCCGAAATCGCCAGATCGATCGAGGTTTTATCACAGAACAACGCGTTGGAACGGTCAAATCTGGAGATGGAGCAATCGCTCAAGCAGGCGGAGTTGGAACTCCTCCAATCGCAGATCAATCCCCACTTTCTCTTTAACACCCTCAACACGATATCGTCACTTGCTCAGATCGAGGATGCCCAGGAGACGGTTCGGCTATTGGCCTCCTTTTCTACCTTTCTTCGTTTTAACCTTCGCAGCATGAACAGCATCGTCACCGTTCAACGCGAGCTCGAAATCGTCGAGAGCTATCTTTTTATTCAGAAACAGAGATTCGGAGACAGACTTCGCTACTATATCGATGCCGACGACGGCGTACTCGACGAGAGGATACCGAGTCTGACGATCCAGCCCCTCGTCGAAAACGCGCTTATTCACGGCATCGAACCGAAGCGCGAAGGCGGTTCCGTCGTGATCCTCGTCACCGAACAAAGTGACAAAAGCTACTTGTTAACGGTTTGCGATTCGGGACTCGGGATGCCACAGACTACCGTCAAGAATCTTGAAGAAAGGATCCGCTCGATCGACAACGAACGGGACCACCTCGGTATCGCTAACACGGTCCGACGAATCAGGCTCTACGATCCCGACGCCCGTCTACAAATCGACACCGCGCCGGACTGCGGAACGCAGGTGTCCGTTCGAATCCATCCTCACGCCGAAAAATCGCTCACGAAGGCCGGTTAATCGGTACGACTGCTACGGTACTCACTCGCCGAAATACCGGTAAACCGACGAAACACCTTCCCAAAGTAATTGGCGTCGCGGAATCCCACTCGATCGGCAATTTCGCCGATATTGAGCGGCGAGGTTAACAACAGAAAACGCGCGCGGTCAATCCGGCGCTCGCTTACATACCTCGTAAACGACTCACCGATTTCGTCACGAAAAAGACGACTGAGGTGCTGGGCGGTGATTCCTGCGTGCCCCGCAACGTCGTCAAGAAACAACTCGCGGTCGAGGTGTGAATCTACGAACGATAAAGCTCGTTCCATTCGCCAGGAACGGCCACTCGGTAGGTCGTTGTGCGCGCTTTCCGTCGCCGAGATATCGATGTCGACAGACGTTTCCGATTCGTTCGTCGGCAGACCGAGTTTGGCACGGAGTTCGCGATACGTTTCTCGCGATCTTTTTCCGACGCCATCGACCAAGCCTACGGCGACATCGCGTCCGCCCCCACCAAGCGTCTGCAGCTGGGAATCGATCAAGCGCCTTACGGTCGCCTGATCCCCGTCGATAACGACGAAGACAGTCGGTTCGTCGCCGATTCCCGCTCGATACATTGTTTTCTTCGCTCCGAGGCTCCGAGCGACGGCACCAGCACATCCATCACAAGAAACGGGGAGTCGAACGACCGCGAGGACGCCGCGTTCGAAACTCAGGTCGAGTCCAGCGGCGACTTCCGCAAATCTGGCCGACTCGCCCTCGATGAGGGCGCGGACAAACTCTTGCTGGGCCCAACGGCGTATCCGAGCAAACTCCGATCCGGTATCCCTCGACGCGCGATGTACATCCTCGACGCGGATCCTTTCTTGGCAATCGTCGAGCACGCGCAACAAGTCCGACTTCTCGACCGGTTTTAGGAGATAGGCGTCGGCATGTAGATCTATCGCCCGCCGCGCATACTCAAACTCGTCATACGCCGTAAGGAAAATGATTCGCGTCAAATCACCGCGTTCCCGAAGCGCCTCAACGGTCTCTATCCCGTTTTTTTCGGGCATCTTGATATCCATCATGATGACATCGGGATTATGGGTATCGGCGAGATCGAGCGCTTCGAGACCATCGCTCGCCTCCCCCACAATGTCGAGTTCGGGTCGTTCACGTTGAAGCGTGACTCGCATCGCGCGGCGATGGAGTTCCTCGTCGTCAACGAGCAAAATACGCACGACGGGAGTATAGCACGTCGCCTAAATCCTTGAGACCGGCGGTCGACGCGTGGGCGGGGGAGGAAAATCAGGTTCCAATACGGTGCTCGGGAACCGGCGTACCCGGCGTAAGTGACCGATACTGGTAGTCGCCGAGGCGCGCGCTGTGTTTTTTCGCGACGTGATCGAGGATTTCCCGCGCCCGGATTCCGAGTTCTTCCGGATCGAGAGTCGCCCGGAGATTGAGAGTCAAACCGACGGCGCGAATTTCTGAGACGGTATCGATCGTCGTATCGGCGGAAATCGAACCAGCGACCACGCTGATTTTTATCCCGCCGAGTTCACTTGTAATCATCGCCTTACCATGAATAACGTTAACACCTAAGCGATTACGGATTTCATCGGCAAGGTCGAGAGCAAGACCTTCCGGATCAATCGACTCCGTCTCGGCACGGATCATGGCGATTCCGTTGTACCACCCCATCTCGGCTTCCGCGGCCGCGTAGACTTCGTAGTCAATCGGGATCGAGTTCGGGCGGGTAGAACTCCCTGGAGCGCAAATCGCCTCGACGACTGCATCAACTCCCGTACCTTCTCGCGCCGAGCACTCGAGAATTTCGGCGTCGCCGTTGAGTTCGGCAAGCGAGCTTCTGGCAAACTGCATCTGTTCCGCAGACAGTAGATCACTTTTGGTAAGGATGAGACTGCGGGTTTCACGAATCTGGTGCGCAATGAGCACTTCGCGCGGCGAGACCGGATGAATCAGGTTGAGAGATCGATACTCGCCACATAGGCGCGGACCATCGGCAAGCACGAGATACGGTCCCAGCTCAACAAGCGCCTCGTGGTACAACGATAACGGACCGATTACCGTCGCGACGAGGTCGGTACAACTACCAACAGGTTCGGCGAGAACAAAGTCCGGTTGCACCCGAGTAGTTATCTCCGTGATGTTGCTTACAAACTCCGAGAAGTTGCAGCAAAAACACCCGTCGATTACCTCACCGACGGCGAACCCGCGCAGCTGCGCATAGCGGGTGTCCACAAGGTCTTCACCTTGATCGTTGGTGACTATCGCCACCGAGTAATCACGGTCGGTTAGCAGCCGTCCGACTTCCATGATAAGCGTCGTCTTGCCGCTCCCGAGAAATCCTCCAAAGAGGATGAGGCGCGGCTTTTTTTCTGAACTCATACCGTTTCTTTCTTGGAACCAACGGTCGCCCGCCATCTATCGGCGATCGCCTGAGCGTCCTCCGGCGCACAAATAACCGTGACGCCACTCGTGACCCCCGTCGGCGGTTGGTCGCTACGCCATGTGATTCCACCGGAGTTGTCGGTCACAAACGACCAGTCGCCGTCAATACGCAACCACCCTTTAACCCGCCACATACGCGACGCGGTATCGGAAAAAAAACGCTCGACCTCCGCGCGTGTAACATCGAGCCCGCCGACTGTGATTGCCGCCGGACGCGACTCCGGCGTTGAACAAGAGACAAGATCGCCACGAAGTTCAAGACTTGCGGCACCAAGCAGTCGCGCGGTGTCGATCTTGGCGTACGTCGTTCGTTGAATGTCGGCGCTCGCGTTTAACGCCCGAACTTCCCGCTCGAGCCGATCGAGCGATTCGTCATCGGTCTTATCGACCTTGTTTATTACGATGAGGTCAGCACATTCGACCTGGAGGGGAATCGCGGTCAAGGTGTTCTTTAGTCGAACAAATGAGTGCGGATCGATCATGCAGACAACCCGCGCGACGCGGAACTCATCGTCAAGGGAGTTGTCCGTCAAAAGCCGCGTCAGCCCCGACGGATCGGACATTCCGCTGGCCTCGACGACCAGCGTCGCCGGCCGTCGCTTTCCTTCCATCCGCGCAAACATGCGGAGTCCCATCACAAACGAAGCTGATTTGCAGGTGCAGAATATCGAACCGTCGGCGACCTCGAAAAGCTCGACATCACCGTCTACATCTGAGCCGATGCGGCGCCGGAGCAAGGCGCCGTCAACGTTCACCGTACCAAAATCGTTGACAAGCAAACCGATCGATTCCGTCCACCGCTCCGTGAGTAGATGGTTCACGAGCGTCGTTTTTCCTGAGCCGAGAAACCCGGTCAGCAGAATCAGATCGATCGCTTGCTTCATGTGCTACTTTACGACTTTCGATACTGCGTCGGCCAGCTCTTCCTTGTTTGGAATGATGGAGACAAACGCGGGTTTTCCGTTGATAACGATCGTCGGGAGGTTGGCAACGCCCAGTTTCCCGAGACGAGCGATGTTTTCCGGCTTGGTTATCTTGTGCTCAACAACCTCGACCTTGTCCCCAAACTCGTCATGCATAAGGTCTGCGGCGGCCTTCATGTAACCGCACGCCGCACATGTTGCCGAATCGATCGTCATAACCTCGATAAGTGCGTGGTCGAGCGATGCGTAGTTGGGTAATTCGACCTCGATTCCCGAATCGGCCTTTACGTATCCCTCGATTCGTGCTCGGGCCGCCTCCGGATTCTGAACGGCTTGCGCGACACCGATAACGTTCTCGGCGGGAACTCCAAAGGGCATGTCGCACCCGGGAGCCAGGATGAAGTTCTTGGTTCCCATGGCGTCGATTTTCTCGAGGGCTGCCTTTTGGCTGTCCATCTGATTACCCAGAAGCATAACGACGGTCAGTTGGATGTTTCCACTGATTACGACGTTGTGGCGGTCCGTTATCTCTTTCGCGGCGACCATGTCGATGTTTTCGTCGATACTCAGACAGTCGGGACCGGTCAGGCACATTTTGTCGATGTTTTTGGTCGCGTCTCCGCACACAAAAAATGAGTTGAGGACGCCCATTTCGCGGAGCCCGGCAAACAAGCGGGTAAACGGTGCGTGCATAAACTGCTCGAACGAATCCGGAGAAATCTGCGAGATGAGCGGATCTACTGCGCCGATCACGTCCATCCCGGCGTCGACGTAGAAGCGCGCGATAGTCAGAAACACATCCGTACAGTATTCCAGTAGCGCCGTTACAAAATCGGGATCGTCGTACATATCCATAAAAATGTCCGTCCCGCGCAAGTGCGATGCGAGCGTGAACGGTCCACAGATAAGTCCGTACAACGAGGTGTCCGGGGCCTCAGCGCGAAAGCGTTCCATCACGTCGGCGACGAGACCGATACGTCCGTCACTGCGAGTCGGCATCTTTGTCGGAATGGTCGGATCGTCGGCAAGGGGATGCGTCTTTACTGTCGGGGGGGCGTCGTCCGCCCACAACAACTCACACCCGAGAACTTCGGCTTCGATCTGTAGATCAAAGACAACGGGCATTCCGTCGGGTGTGTACTGGCGGCGCGCCTCGACAAGGCACTCAAACAGCTTGTCCCCGTCCTGCAGGATTTCGGTCGCC
The DNA here is from genome assembly GCA_965601745.1 of Alkalispirochaeta sp. Classification (GTDB taxonomy): domain Bacteria; phylum Spirochaetota; class Spirochaetia; order DSM-27196; family Alkalispirochaetaceae. The sequence goes on along the minus strand of OZ271836.1, from coordinate 692,373 downwards.
GTGTATCCTTTGAGCGTGGCGATCTGAACACCGGTATACGGTACCCACGGCACGCGCGGAAGCTCTTCGTTCTTCATTGCCCGCGAAATCAGTTCTTGTCCCGTCATCATGTCCTCCTCGTGACAGTATCTGTATTGATCTTAGCGAATGTATGCCGGTCGAATATTGTAGCGCTTTACGAATTTTGGACGATATTCTACGTTGCACGAGTGGACTTCGAACGCGCCAAAACCGCCGCCGAAAGCTACCATCTCGCGACGGGGATTAAATGCGCCGTGATAGACGAACGCGGATTTGCGATCGAGGGCGACTCGTCGGATTCGATTACGCCGTGCGAAGTTTGCCGACATCTTGCGCTTGCCACCAAACGTCCGACGACTTGTCGCGAATCTCGCCTCTACGGAAGCTTCCAAGCGCTGAGATTCGGCGGTCGCTACACGTACTTCTGCGATCATTCTCTTACGCACATCGCCGCCCCCCTGCTTGACGACGGCGTGATGGCGGGCTCCTTTAGCGCGGGTCCGTTCTTGCTCATCGACCGCGACGAGTACATCCGCGACGAGCTTGTCGCGCGACCCAACCCGATCGAAGACTCCGACGAACTGAGAAACGCGGTCGCCTCCGTGCCAGTTATTTCTCCCGATCGCGCTCACGCGCTTGAGGAACTGCTTTTGTACACTGCTTCCTGGGCGTCTGGCGTCAACGTGCGGACGATAGTTGAGGAGGAGGAACAGATCTCCAATGAGGCCCACGTTTTTGAGTACATCCATGCGATTAAGACGACGGGGGGCGGATCCGACGCGATCTATTACTCCGTGGAGGCGGAGCAACGGCTGCTTCATACGATTCGGATCGGGGATCGCGCCGGCGCACGCGAGGTATTGGCCGAAATACTGGCCTCGATTCGGATTTCCGCCGGCGACGATGTCGCGACGATCAAATCCCGGGTGCTGGAACTCGCCGTTCTTCTTTCCCGGGCGGCGATAGACGGCGGCGCCGATCCGCAAAGTGTGTTTGGAATTAACTTTCGCGCGCTTGAACAGGTTCAAACCTACGCGACCGTGGCTCAACTCAGCGCGTGGTTGACGCGCGTCACCGACCGCTTTGTCGTATTTGTGTTTAACGCGCGCGCGATTGGCGATCGCGACGTGATTAACAAGGCGCTCCATCACATGCGGCGCCATATCTCTGATCGGATCGGTCTCGACGCGGTTGCGGCGAGCGTTCGTTTGAGCCCGGCGTACTTCTCGCGGCTTTTTAAAGAGGAAACCGGAGAGTCGTTTACCCAGCGGTACAACCGAATGCGGATCGAACGGGCAAAAGAGCTCCTGCTCTCCACCGATCGGACTATCGTCGAGATTGCGGCTGAGGTGGGATTCTCCGATCAAAGCCATTTTACGCGCGTTTTCAAATCGGTTGCCGGCGCGACCCCAAACGCGTACCGACGTTCGCGAGGTTTGTTGCCGACGGACACCCACGAAATTCACGAGTAGCCCCGATCTAAGCGCCGCCGTTGAATTCTCGTATGGCGTCGGTCATCGCGACGACGTTCTCGACGGGTGTTTCCGCCTGGATGTTGTGCACGCTCGACGCAACAAATCCGCCGCCGTCCGAAAAGATCTCAAGGTGTTGGAGAACCTCCTCGCGCACCTCCGCCGGTGTACCAAACGGCAGGGTCTTTTGCGTATCTACCGCCGCACCCCAGAACACAATGTCGCGGCCATACTCACGTTTGAGCGTAGTTGGATCCATACCGTCTGCGGTCCACTGGATCGGATTGAGAATATCAATTCCCGCGTCAATAAATCCGGGAAACAATGAGAAAATTGCCCCATCCGTGTGCTTGTAGACTTTCCAGGGCGTGTTCGTGTGAATCCAATCGGTTACTTTTCGATAGTACGGTTTGTATAGCGTATTAAAGGTTTCCGGCGAGCAAAACGTACTCGCCTGGGTGCCAAAGTCTGTCCCGCAGATGTACGCAAGGCCGACGCTGTCGCCAACCGTCGCGTGTACTTTGGCAAGATTTGACAAGGCGATGTCGGTCTGGCGATCGAACAACTCGTGAAGGTAGTCCTGGCGTGCGACCGTTGAGATGTACCATTCCGTCACGTCGCGGATACCGCGCGGATGCTCCAACGCGAGGCCTGGAACCAGGGCGATGTCTCCAAGCGCCGTTCCACCAAAATTGCCAAATAAAAACCGTGTGTTCTCGGCGTGTTGCTCGCGCATAGCGGCGAGTCGCTGCAAGTCCTCCGTGCCGATCGGACCAAACTCCTCGAGGTTGTCCTCGACTTCGAGATTGTCGTCGTCGATCTCGTCCTGACGAATTATCGCGTCAAAAAAATAGGAACTCGCCGGCATACGCCCGCTTGGAGGAACGTTCCGGTTCCCTTTTGGATACAAAACGATATCTCCATCAGATTCCGTATCGGTTTGAAATCCGCCGGGGACCAAAACGCGCTGCCCCCACGGTGTGTCAAACTCCTTCCAATCGTCGGCATAAAAACCGAACATCGTACTGGGATGCCAAAACGGTTGAACGTCGATACCCATCGCATCCTTGAGGTCGTCGTCAATGTATCCGAGCATTTGAAACGGCTCGTGCACTTTGACGTGCTGCTTTTGCAGACCGTAGTGCTCCCGTAATTCCTGGACGACGCTGCAATGAATACTGCTCGTCGGCCCTCCTCCCAGATCCAACGGAACCGGACCGGGATTGTGGTTTATTGCCGAGATTACCTTCTCTTTGGATGTCATACCAAGATTATTAAACGCTTAGCGGGGCCGGTACATGGCGACACCGTGGGATTATATGGAAATTTCTCTCATCGACGCAGGCTACGGTCGGTGTTTTACGGACGATGCGGGGGACGAGGCGCTGCGTTTCATCGCGCGTCGTCCGTTGATCACATTTTCGATCGATCGCCGGTCGCGGTACGAGTCGATCGTCTCCCAACTGGTGCAACTCAAGGAGGCGGCGACAACCGCAAACTCCACGGCAGCGTCTATCTCGTTACCGTCGCCAAGCGCTACCGCGAGCGCGGCCGTAAACGAGTCTCCGGCTCCGTTAGTGTCGACGACATCAACCGGGATTGCGGGTACGTCGGAAAACCCTCGAGCGTGTCGCACCAGCACACCCCGTTCTCCGCGTGTCATCGCGACGGCGCTACATCCGGTCGACAAGAGCCGATCGCATGCATCTCGATCGTTAAACTCGACGTAGGGATCTAAGCCGAGACAAACACGCGCCTCGGTTGCGTTGGGGGTAAGAACGTCGACCATCGACAAGTTACGCCTGGCAATGTCACAACCGGGCGCCGGGTTGAGGACGGTAATGGCTCCGGCGCTCTTGGCGATCTGTAGTCCGTGAATGGCGGTTTCGACCGGAATCTCAAACTGTGCAATCGCGACGTCTGCCGACTGGATGAGTTCGCGATGCGCCTCGAGATCGTCTATTCCGAACAATCCGTTTGCGCCCATGTCGACAGATATTACGTTTTCGCCCTTGGCATCTTTTATAATAAATCCGGCACCGGTCGCTTTATCGAGACTCCGCCGAACCGCTTTTATACCGATACCTTCTCGACGCATCAGGCGGATAAAGTCGTCGCCATAGGAATCCGTTCCAATTATTCCGGCAAACTCGACATCAGCACCGAGCCGAGCGGCTTGAACCGCCATGTCCGATCCCTTCCCACCCCAGGTCTGACGGAAATTGCTCGCGAGTATCGTTTCACCGGACACAGGTATGTGAGCGACATCCATGACCAGGGCAACGGCGTAGCTTCCAAGCACGACAACTTTAGTAGGCACTCGCGTCTCCCGTCAGATTCTGAAGAATCTCCACTGCCGAGCTCGTACCGACCATTTCGGCACCTTCTCGAAAGAGCACTTCCATTTTCGCACGAGAGTTGATCTTTCCGCTAACTTTTATCCGCGTAGGCGGTCTCAAAATCTCGCGCATCAGCGCGACGTCTTCGGGGACCGCTTCAATTCCACCTTCGCCCCAACCGCTTGACTGCTTGACCCAATCCACGCCTGCCTCACACGCGATAGAGACAGATTGGCGACGAAGGGCATCGCTTGAAAGAAATCCAAACTCGAGCATCGCTTTCGCAACCATTCCGTGGCGATGTGCCGCGTCCGTCACTGCTTGTATCTCCGCTCCGTACTCGTGCACCATCCCCGATAGAAGGAATCCCGTGTTCGGAGGAAAGTCAAACTCGTCCGCGCCTAACTGAGCGAGATATGGGACGATGGCGACTTTCATTTCGGTCGTATCGTTACCTTGAGGAAAATTGAGCGTTGTCGCCACCCGCGTCGAGGAACCTCGAAGAATCTCACTCGCGAGGGCCACCCAAACTGGACCAATCATCGCCGCATGAACGCCGAGTTCCCCGCAGGTTTCGATGTGGGCAATCGCGCCATCGCGGGTAAGTTGCGGGCGAACGTTGGTAAACTGGATCGCCTGGGCGATAGAGTGCCGATCGCTAAAGTCAAGCATTTTTGTTATCGTCACATCGCCTACCCTCGCCGTCTATAGACATACCACGCACTCATTTGTATTTTTGTATCATGGCAACGGACATCCGTCGTTCTTACTTCCCAGCGTGTCCGCCCGAGTTCGAGTTCTTTCCGTATCGCGTCATGCGCGCCGGTCATATCGTCACTGCGGCCGACTACTTGATCGCTCGGGATTCGGTCCCGGGCACCGAGCTTATTTACGCGATTCGCGGTTCAGGTTGGATCCGAAGCGGAAACGCGGAGCACCCGGTGCCGGCAGGATCGGTAGCGTGGCTCGACGTACGGCACCCGCACGCTCACTGGCCCGACAAGAACGATCCGTGGGAAGTTTATTGGTGTCGAATGGACGGAGCGTCGATTGAGAAAACCTCAAAGGCGCTCGGCGTATCTCGTCATCCCGTGTTTCAGGGCTTGCGCGCGACCGTTGAAATCGAGCTGTTTGAACAGCTATTTGAGGAACTCGAACACCTCAGCATGAGTTCGGCGGCGACGATAAGTGCGATCGTCGGTCAGCTGATCGATCAACTTTTTCGTCGTCGCCGCGGGGAGCTCAACATCACGGCCCAAACGATGTCGATCTCTGATCGATTGGCGCGACTCCACGAGAGCGTATTTCGCTCGTACAATCAGTACTGGGACGCACGACGCATGGCCGACGAGTTGTCGGTGAGCACCGCGCATATGTATCGAATCTTTAACTCCGCGCTTGGGATGAGCCCAAATCGATGGCTCAGGAGTATTCGAATCGAACAGGCGCGTCGGCGACTCGTCGAATCCAACGATCAAATCGGCGATATCGCATTTCAGGTCGGATACCGCGACCAATTTCACTTTAGCAAGGACTTCCGTGCGTTGACCGGAATATCTCCGCGCGAGTTTCGGATGCAGGAACGGACTAACCGTGCTGACGCTTAGATTTCTATCTTAGTCCGATCGGCGCTCACGGGCGTATATGAGGAGGACAGTAAGAATGACCGCGCCGTAAACCATTTGTCTTCCGCCGGCACCCATCCTCAAGGTTACGAGCACGCTGTTGAGGACGGTAAGAACGATCGCGCCCGCCATTGCTCCGAGGTATCTGCCGTTCCCGCCCGCAAGCGACACGCCGCCGACGACCGCAGCCGCGATGGACGGAAGGACGTATATCGAACCGACATCGAGATACGGTGTTTGGGTGTATCCGAGGATCAAGATACCGGCGAGCGCCGCCATCATTCCGCAGATTGAATACGCAAGCATACGCGCGATCCGCGTCCTGACGCCGCTCAGGCGAGCCGTTAAGTCGTTTTCGCCTATGCCGTACAACACGTAGCCGGCAACCGAGTATCGCAGGATAATCTCCGCGCAAACCGCGATTATTACCCAGACGACGATCATTATCGATACTATCCCGATTCGTCCGCTCCCGATCCGGACGATTATCTCGGCGGCGGAACCGGTGGGCTGTCCGTTTGTGTAGACCAGGGCATATCCGGCGACAACACTTGACATCGCCAATGTCATGACGAGCGACGGGACGCCAAAAAACGAAACGCCGATACCGTTAATCGTCCCGACGATAAAACCGGCAAGGAGCGACAGCACTATCGCGCCGACGATACTACCGTTTCCACCATCCATCGTCGCGGCGGAGATCACGACCGACAACGAGACGACGGAACCAACCGATAGGTCGAGCCCTTCTTTTCCCGACAGAATAACGATCGTCTGTCCAAGCGCGACAATCCCGAGAAACGACGAGACGCTGATCACATTGCTCAATTGCCGAAAGGATATAAAACTCGGTGAAGCGATCCCGCCGACGATAAACAACAAACCGGCGATGGCAAACGCCATCGCAGGTCTGTTTGCGCCCAGACGGCGGACGAGGCTGAGTGCGCCTACAGACCGTGCCATCAAGATCTTCCTTTCGCTTCGGCAATGACGCGCGGTAACATGGAGAGAACAAGTGCCACAATGATCACCAAACCACGGATAAGATCCTGGTAGAACGAGGATATCCTCATAAAGAAAACGACGTTGTTGAGCAGAAGAAAGACGACCGCGCCGAGCGATGCGCCAAGTATCGTCCCTTTTCCCCCATAAAGGGATATCCCGCCGACGACGACTGCCGCTACTGAAGCCAGCGTAAACGAACCACCGATGTTCGGATCGCCGGACGCCGATTGCATGGTAACCATGATCGTTGCGAGTCCGCCGATAAATCCGGAAACGGCATAACCCGTGATTCGAACTAAGACCACCGGTAGTCCGGTCGCGTAGGCGGCCTCTTCGTTTCCACCGACCGCGTAGAGGTAGCGTCCAAGCCGACGACGACGGATAAACATCCAAATAGATACGGCTATGAGGATCAAGATAATCGGCAGAGGGATAAACCCTAGAAGATCACGCTGGTACATGCCATAGAAACTCGCCGGTACAAAGCCGCCGGGGGCCGGCATGATTACCAACGCGAGACCCCCATAAATCGCGCCGGTCGCGAACGTCGCGACGACGGCCGGTAGTCGAAACACGCCGACTAAGACGCCGTTTATCGCGCCCGCGCACGTCGTAATCAAGAGCAATGCGACGACCGCCAATACAATTGAGGCCGTTGTATCGCCCATTAGCGAGACCGCCGATACGTTGGCCAAGGTAACGATCGCACCAAGCGAAAGATCGATCTTGCCTTGCAAGACGACGATGCCTTGTGCGATCGCGACCAGAACGACCGAGGTAGCGTTGAGAATGTTGAGGCGTAAAGCAAAAAACGAGAGAAACCCGGGTTGGACAAACACGTTGAGAATAAACAGCGCCCAGAAAAGGCTGAGTGCCGAAAAGTAGGTTTTGGCGGTGAGTTCACGCAACCACGATCTATTCACACTTCACTCCTGACGCCGTTTTCTCTACCGGTCCGACCGGAACGGAGGGACAGTTCCGTAATGAGGTCGTCGCTTAGATCCCTTCGCTGGACTTCGGCAACGACACCACCCTCAAACATGATGTAAACGCGATCGCACACGTCGGCGAGTTCGCGATTGTCACTCGCGTACACCACAACTCCCGCTCCTTTGTGGGCGAGATCTCGTACTGCTTTATACAGCTCGTGTTTTGCTCCGACGTCGACGCCTTTCGCGGGATCGCTGAGTAGTAAGAGTCTGGGGTTCCGTACGTACCATTTTCCGACAACGATCTTTTGGGCGTTGCCTCCGCTAAAGTGACGGGCAGGTTTTCGTGGATCCGCCGGGACGATGCTCATGGAGTCAATTATGCGCTGGGCGTGGACGAGTCGATCCTTGTTTTTTACGAACAGACCGTAATCGCCGTTGACGATCGAGGGAAATCCGCCGTTTACCGATAGATCGTGATGAAGAAACAATCCTTCTTCGTTACGATCTCCGGGAACCAAAGCGATTCCGTTTGCTACCGCCTTTTTTGTGCCGTGTAAGGAAATCGCTGTGCCATCGATAAGGGATGTTCCCGATATAAAGGGCAGGTGGCCCGCCATACACAAGAGCAACTCCTCCTGGCCCTGCCCGTGGATGCCGGAAATCCCCACGATCTCACCGGGAAACACCTTGAGAGACAGCTCTTCGCCGGCTACTTTTCTTCCGCGAGGAACCCTAACGTCCCGAAGCTCGATGACCGGCGATTCGTTGTCATACGCTTTCGACGGGCGGTCATTCGCGGCGCCAGCGCTGGCGATGCTGGGCGCAGATTCTTTCGACTCTTCTGCTCCGACAATTAGCGATACTATCGTCTGCTCAGCGTCCGGATCGTCCAGAGACTCAACGACACCTACATCCCGTCCATTACGAAAGACAACCGCGTACTCACAGATCTCCATCACTTCCCACATTCGATGCGAAGTAAAGATCATGGAAACGCCGTTCTCTTTGAGCCGCTGCATCGCTCGAAACAGGTCGGTCACCTCTCCCATCTCGAGTGACGCCGTTGGTTCGTCGAGTATGAGAATCTGCGGTTTGAGAACGAGCGCTTTAGCTATTTCAACGATTTGACGATGCGCCGAAGAGAGATCGGCGACGACGCTGTCAATCTCCACCGACTCGGAAAACGCGGCGAGCGCTTCAGTTGCCTGTTCCCGACACGCGCGTTCGTCGATCCTTCCGTACCGTGTGGTGCGCTCGTGCCCAAGCGTGATGTTCTGCCATACGGTTAAATCCGGGATCAGGCTGAGATGTTGGTGCACCATCGCGATGCCGTACTCGAGAGCATGATGAGGAGACTGAATATGGACCTGCTCCCCGTCAATCGACACGGTACCGCCGTTGGGTTCGTGGATACCACAAAGTACTTTTGAGAACGTCGACTTCCCGCTTCCGTTGGCACCGAGGAGGCCACAGATCGCACCTCTCCGAAGTGATACCGTCGCACCGGCCAACGCGATCACTCCATCAAATCGTTTTTCGATCGAGTCGGCGACAATAATGGCATCATGGAAGTCGTTGTCGTTCATTCTGGTCCTTACGTGGCGAGACAATTCGATGAGTAATGCGCGATCAAGACGCCCGCGAGCGTCTATTCGCCCGCGGGAACGGTGTCGATCATCGCCGGTATTCACCGGCGATGATGTCGATCTAACCGTGCTTATTCGAACAGCGCGTCGAGCGCTTCCTCAGAAAGAAACTCGTCCGGAAAATAGGTCGGCGGTTCGTCCTGGTACTCCTCGTAGTAGGGCGCAAACTCGCTGGGACCGATCAAGTGTTGTACTTCGTAGAAGTAGACGCGAGGATAGGTCTCGGTCGAGGAAATGACCTCTTCTTTGAGCTCCATCCCTTGGACTAAGCGAATTCCTATACCAAGTGCAGTGGCGCCGATCGCGGGTGGGTTGTTCTGGGCAAAGGTGTTGAACGTCGATCCGCCCAACTCATTCCATTTGCTTAGAAACGCGACCTGGGTCTCGCCCGTGACTACCGGGAGATCAACACCGGCAGCCTCATAAGCCTGAACGACGCCGAGTGCCATCCCGTCCTGGGCGAGAACACCATCGATCTGCGGGTAGGTGGCGATGAGATCGGACATCACCTGCTGCGATCCTGCCTGTACCCAGTTACCGTTGACGCTCGTGAGCAGATTGATCCCGGGGTAATCGGCAAGTACGCGGTCCATTCCCCGCACACGTCCGACATTCGCCGGATGTCCGGCAAGCCCTTCGATTCGAACGATATCTCCTTCGCCGTCGAGCTCGTCGGCGAGCCATCGGGCGAGGTTTTCACCCCATAACTCCTGGTCGATACTTACACTCACCACGGCGTCAGTCGTAACCGGTTGGTCCATAACGACAACGGTTATTCCGCGTCCGACCGCCTCTTCAATAACGGGATTCAGCGCCGTCTCGGAGTTGGGGTCGATAAGCAACAGGTCAACGCCTTGGGCGATCATGTTTCGGATCGCCGCAATTTGTGCGTTTGTATCAAGGCCTGTATTCTGAACGATGATGTCGCTGATCAATCCCTGACCTCGATAATACTGGCCCAGACTTTCGATCGAGTCGATCATTTGTGTTCGCCAACTGTTGCCGATGTAGCCATTACTCACGCCGACGAGAAACGGACCGGTGTTGTCACCACTTTCGGCTGGCTCTCCTTGGCCGCCGGCAAAAAGCCCGCCTGCCAAAACAACGCTGATCAGAACTAAGACTAAGGTATTTCTTTTCATCCAGGACTCCTTTTACGAACGGACACCGGCGTTGCGCATAAGCGCCGCCGTCGCATCGCCGGCCTCTTTTGCCCACGCCAATACTCCAGCGCGGGACGGATCGGGCGGCCATTCGAGTTCACATGAAATCGTTCCGTCAAACTCCGCTTTCTTGAGCTCGTTGACGTAATCCTGAAGCGGCGCCTTTCCACGTCCCGGAGGGAGGTCACCGTGGACATCCTCGCAGTCAGAGATATGCACATGCGCGATTCGGCCCTTGAGGCGTTGGATCTCGCTCGGCGGAATATCGGCTAAAAACAGATGCGAGCAGTCGACGTTGGCCTGGACGACGTCCGGCATATCGATTGCAGACAAGAACGCATCCATCGATTCGATCGAATTGACGATCGACATCTTAAAGGGTTCTAGTTCAACCGCGATTTTTAGTCCGAGCGACTCCGCGTATTCACCGAGATACCGCGTGCCCTCGACCGAGTTGTTGAAAATCCAGTCTTTGTTGAACCCGGTCTCAAGCTGCCAAAAGTACTCGCCGTTTACGATGAGCATGTTGTGCGCGCCCATATGAGCGCTGTAGTCGAGTAAGCGCCGACCGAGGTCTTTGGCGAACTCCCGCACCGGCTTATTTGGCGAAAAGAATCCAAAGATCAGGGCTACGCCGGCCCGAATCGGGAGGTCGAGATCCTTCGATTTTTGTCGAACCGTCTTGAGTTGCTCGACACTCATTTCGCCATCGGCGGGATACATGTCGATGTGATCAAAACCGAGTTTTTTGACCTCATCCAGTCCGTCGCCGTAGGGGTCGATTTCGGTTCCGAAGAAAACCGAATTGATGATACCTAGATTCACGTCGCTCCTCCTTCGTGTAATTTGGGCGCGAAATGCGCCCTTACAGGTCTATAACGCGTCGTTCAGCTATCGATTGGTAACATGCGTCGATCAGTTTTAAGGTTTTAAGGTTGTCGCGCCCTCCGATCTCCGGTTCCGATCCGCTCTCGACTGCGCGCAGAAGTTGCGCCATCGTACCGGCAAACGCATCTGGAAACCAAACTTCGTTCCACCGCGGTTGAAACCAATACCCGGGCTGATTTTTTGTGGTGAAGTCGATCGTGCTCGGTGTCGGCGTCGGATAAAACGGCCATCCGATCGTGCCGCGAGCCATGCCCTCCGTTCCCTCGACTCGCCAGCGGATATAGATATCCTTCTCCGCGCCGTCGCCCGGCCACGCCCACACGTCATCCCAACTGGCCGCCTTGAGACCGTTAGGAAAGTCCATGATGTAGGTTGCGATCCCGTCAGAATGATCAAACGTCGTGCGCGGATCCTTACGAACCGAGGCAAACGCGTTGGTCGGATCGCCGAAGAGGTATCGGAAAACATCGATGTGATGAATGCTCATGTTGAGGATCGTGAGGCGGTCGTAATCCTCCAGAAATGGTTGCCAATGCGGAATAGCACGCATCTCAATCGTGGCGAAAACCGGGTCTCCGAGGTACCCGCGATCGAGCACCGTCTTTAACGCGCGCATCGATTGGTCGTAGCGCATGTTTGAGTTGACGGCGAGTTTTGTCCCCGATTTCTCGCAGGCCTCGACGGCGACGACCGCTTCGCTCGCGGTCATCGCGAGTGGCTTCTGCGCCAAGATCCCTTTGATATGCGATTTCCCCGCCGCCGCTTCGATAATCTCAACTTGCTGGTCGGGCGGAAACGCGATATCGAGTACTTCGACTTCACGATCATCGAGAAGTTCACGCCACGAATCGTAAACTTTTGGTACGTTGCGCTCTGCGGCCGCCGTTTCTGCATTCGCCCGTGTGCGCGACGCGATCGCCACGGGTCGAAATCCGGCATCGTTATACGAAACGAGCTGGACGTCCTTCATAATAAATCCGGACCCGATACACCCGATTCCCCAATCCTTTTTGTTTGGCATTTCGGGATAGATGTTCATATCGAGATCGACATTTGACGTACTCACGCACCCTCCTCCTGTGTTTTTTCCACGTTGTTGACAATCGTCAGGCCATTCGGGTCCCACGTCTATGTATAGGCTTCGTGTTCATTTGTATATTTCTATCGTCACTTGGTCGGGCCGGATAGCGAGATGATGGGAACTGACCAGAAGATAAACAGGGCTATCGAGAGACGCTGGGAAACTCGACGACAAACTCAGCACCGCCCAGCGGATGCGTTCTGGCGCTAAGACGACCGCGATGTCGCTGAACGATCGAGTACGAAATCGACAAACCGAGTCCGAGGTTTTCCTGACTTCTCGACTTCGTTGAGTAGAACGGCAGGAACAGATCGCCGTCGCTGAGGCTACCGAGGCCGGGTCCGGTATCACGAAACAGGACGATAACATTCGCCGCGTCGTTCTTAACGACACGCTGTACCGCGACATCAACGGCGCCTCCGTCCGGCATCGCCTCAAACGCGTTACGCATGATATTGAGAACTACCTGCTTGAGCTCGAGCGGGTTAATATCGATAAACGCTTCGGCCGCGGAGCGGTTAAAGGACACGTCAATAGACTTTCGGCGGGCGTTGTGACGAACGAGGTCGATCGTTTCGGAGAGAAACTCATTTATTTCGACGGTTTCGGACTCGTTAGACGAACTGTCTCCAAATAGTATCAAGTTTTTTGTGATCTCGGAAATCGACGCGATCTCGTTTTCGATTCGCGTGAGCGCCGCCTCAGTCTCCTCGTTTCCCCGATTCCGCAATCGAATGTGGTCTACGTAGTTGTAGATGATTTCAAGCGGGTTGTTGATCTCGTGGGCAACACCGGCCGACAGAAGGCCAACCGAGGTGAGCTTTTCGGCGAGCATCATCCGGTCGCGCATTTTCTCCTTCTCGGTCACGTCGTTTATCAGAAGGATAACGCCCAAGAACCTTTTCCCGTCGAAAATCGGCAATACGGTGATGTCGGTCACGACTGTTTCGTCATCGACGACCATCTTTACGTTCAGATGGGTGGCGCGCGTCTGTTCTTCGATCGACGCGGTCAGAATCTTATGGACCGTTTCCTGGTGGGCAATATCCAGTTGCTCCCACGAAGTATTATAGAGCTCACGCCCAACCAGACCGAGAAACGAACGGGCGCTGTCATTCACGATTTTTATGCGGAGCTGTTCGTCCACCACGACGAGGTTGACCGGAAGCCTCTCAAGGATTGCACGGTTGTACTTTAGAAGAGACGTAAACTCCCACCCCGGATCGTCCAACTCAACACGGGGAGAGATTTGGGTGTACGCCAGACGAACGAGATCGAGCGAATCCGTATTTGCGATCTCATCGCGAAAAAGGACGCTCCCGGACCGCAGAATCATGACGTGATGGGCAAAATCGAACAGTTCCTCAACAAGATGGGTAACGACGAGAAGCGCCATCCCTTCCCGACAGAGTTTTTCGAGAAACCGTTTTGTTTTCTCCAGATGCGCCGAGGTGAGTTTCTCAAAACTCTCATCGAGAATAAGAAGCGATGGCTGAGCGTACAGGTGTTTCAGCATGTTCACGATGAGGCGATCGCCCTCATGGAGATTTGCCGCCTTTTCGCCGGGGTCAATTTCGACGTCCCACTGTGACAGGTACTCTCGCGCCATACGATTGATTCGGGAGTAGGAAACAAAAGGAGACCGGTATGCGATCGGATTGTTGAGGAAGAGGTTAGACGCGACGCTCATCGTTTCGACGAGGCGGTTATCCTGATTGACAAGCCGAATTCCACGGGCTTGCGCTTGGCGTACATTGAGACCGGAGAATCTTCGACCGTCGATCCGAATCACCCCCGATTCGGGCTGAACAAATCCGGCAAGCGTGTTGCATACAGTTGTTTTTCCGGATCCGTGCTCACCGAGAAGAGCGTGGATCTCGCCGGCGGCGATGTAAAAGTCCACGGCGTGGAGAATCTCGCGGTCGTCAAGACGGACCGTGACGTTCTCCAAACGAATATCTCTCATTCGGTTTTACCTGGGAATCGCTATTCCATACTTCTCGATTTTCTTGTACAGCGTTGCCCGACTTATACTGAGAAGCTCGGCGGCGCGCTTTTTGTTGTATCGAACGTCACGCAGAGCACGCTCGATCGTTCTTCGCTCGCTCGCCTCTAACGTCGGGTTGATCCGCGCATCCCCATCTGAGTGCTCTATTTTTATGTGCGACGGCAGATTGTCGATTTCGATTTTATCCGACGTTGTGACCGCTGCACCGTACAAAACAGCGTTCTGGAGTTCCCGAACGTTCCCCGGCCATGAGTAGCTCTCGAAAACCGATAGAACGTCGCTACCAAACGATATGTCTCGTGAGGTAATAGAGTTAGACCGTTCGAGAAAATGGGTTGCGAGTAAGGCGATGTCGTGCGGTCGGGCGCGCAAGGGCGGTAGTACAATACGGGCGGCATTGACACGATAGTAGAGATCCTCACGAAACTTCTTTTCCGCAATGAGATCGTTAAGATCGCGATTGGTTGCTGCGATACAACGCACGTCGGCGCGAATATCTTGTTCGCCTCCCAGTCTGCGAAACTCCCCGCTCTGGAGGACGCGCAGTACGCGAGGTTGTAGCTGGACCGGCATATCACCAACCTCGTCGAGAAAGAGTGTACCGCGATCCGCGCGTTCAAAAACGCCCCGGTACCGGTCGCGGGCGTCGGTAAACGCGCCGGGCTCGTGTCCAAAGAGCTCGTTGTCCAGCAATGTCTCGGGAAACGCCGAACAGTTGATTTTGACGATGTCTTCATCTGCGCGTTTGGAACAGGAATGGATGAACTCGGCAACAAGTTCTTTGCCGGTACCGCTCTCACCTTCGACGAGAACCGGTAGGTCGGAGTTCGCGAGGTTGGAGGCATCAACGAGAAGTTGAACCATAGCGTCGTCGCCGGTCACAAATCGATCTCTCGTTGACATGCCGACCGCGTGGTCGCCGCGGCGGAGGCTTTCACCGACGTTTTTTAGGGACAACGCCTTTTGAAACACCCGGAATAGCGACGGAAACGGCACCGGCTTCTCGATAAAGTCGATTGCCCCGGATTTGAGCGCGTCAACTGCCATGTTAATCGTGCCATGACCGGTGATCATGATGACGGGTATGTCTCGCTTGAGTTTGACGATATCGATGAGCACGTCCAGGCCGTTTTCGTCACCCAGCTTTACGTCAAGAACGACGACGCCGATCTCGAATGACAGGAGCTTAGATAGGGCGTCGCGCCGGTTTTGGGCGTAGATCGCAGTATGCCCGCGCTCCCGAAAACTCGTGGCGAGGGAACTACACAACAGCTCCCGATCGTCTATGATGAGTACGTCCGCCTGCATCGTAACCGTCGTCGACTGCGATCGTAGGGCGTCCATACGGTGTTGTCAACTCGAGGGCTCGACGAGGCCGCACGCCTGAGCGACCAGTTTTTCTTCCGTCGCCTCGCCGCGAAGGTGTTCACCAACAATTCGTCCGTTGAAAAACACGAGTATTCGATGACAAAGAGATAGCAGCTCGGGAAGTTCCGTGGACAAAAAGAGGATACCACGACCTGTCTCAACCATCGCGCGCATGATCTTGTAAATCTCACTTTTCGCGCCGATGTCGACGCCACGCGTCGGATCGTCGAGAAGGATAATCTTTGGATCGGTGCTGATCGCCTTACCGATCACAACTTTTTGCTGGTTACCGCCACTGAGCGTGAACGGATTCCGCCGCAGTGACGAATACTTTATGCTGAGTTGATTAGCGATCTGCTCCGCGCGATCGTAGACTGCGCGGGTATCGACAAGTCCGAACCGAGCGAATGAGGATAGACTCATAAAACCAAGATTGAAACCTATGTCGAGCGTATCGAGAATACCCTCCGTTTTGCGATCGGCCGGGACGTATGCGATACCATTTTTAATCGAGTTGTGTGACTTTCTGATCTTAACAGGCGTTCCGTCGATCGCAACGCTTCCGGAAAACGCTTGTTTTCCATACACGCAGCGCAAAAGGTCGGCGTTCCCGGATCCCTGAAGGCCCATGAGTCCGACGATCTCACCAGAGTGTAGGGTAAAGGAGACATCCGATAAGCGTCGACTTGAGAGGCTACGAACGGTGAGAAGATCTTTGGCGTCGCCGAGATCCCCGATCTCAACGGCTTGAACGTCGCGTCCAACCATGTAACGAACGATTTGGTCGACTTCAAACTCGTTCTTCGACTGCGTGACGACGTGCGTACCGTCTCTCAATACCGTGATCGCATCCGAGATAGCGTAGACGTCCTCGATAATGTGGGAAATCAAAATTATCGTGACACCCTCATCGCGAAGCCGATTCATCAGCTTAAACAGCTTAGCGACCTCATCCTCGGTTAGTGCTGAGGTCGGCTCGTCGAGAATAAGGAGCTTCGGTTTTACGACAAGCGCTTTGGCGATCTCGACGAGTTGCTGTTGGGCTACGTCAAGGCCACCGACGCGCGCATCAACGGGAATGGAGTCAATACTGAGCTCCTCGAGATGACGCCGTGCTTCCGCATAAAGCTGTCTTTTGTTGACAAAACCGTACTGCTTCTCAAATCGCAACGCGAGTTTACCGAGGAAGATGTTTTCCGCGACGGTGAGGTTGTCGCACAACGACAGTTCCTGGAATACGAGGTAGATTCGATCTTCGATACTGCCGTGGATGGATCGATAGTCGACCGGACGTCCGTCGTAGTTTATCGTTCCGGCGTCGCGGTTATGTATACCAGTAATCACTTTGGTAAGCGTAGATTTGCCGGCACCGTTTTCTCCGACGATCGAATGGATCGTCCCGCGGCGTATCGAGAAAGACACACCGTCCAGCGCCTGGACACCGGGAAACCTTTTTGAAAGACCTTCAATGCGTAAAATCGTGTCGTTGTCGTTCATATTTCATCCCGGAGTAGAGAAAAATCGGGAGGGCGACTCCAAATGAAGCGGCCCGTCCCGACGTTCACTTATCAAAGACTACGAGGAAACCTCGGCGTCTTCGATGTTGTCGATCGTGATCACCGGCGCGCCGGTGTTAATGATGTGCGGTGGCAGTTTTCCCTCGACGAGGTACATGTACGCGAGGACCGTGGGCATAAATCCCTGCATGTACGTATTCTGCCCGACGAGATACTGCATTGCGTCAGATCTGATGTACTCGATCGCCTGATCGGTTATATCGAACCCCCCGACGACCATTTCGCCGTTACGGTCGTTGTCGTCGACCCATTTCCCGATAAACTCGGAGAACGCATCCATTCCAAATGCGCCGACCATGTCCGGGTGGCGATTAAACACCTCGTTGATCACGTTGTACGCCTCGTTCTGGTCCCAGGAGTAGATAAATACGTCAACGAGCTCGATGCTGGGATCCTGGGCAAACGCGCGGCGCGTTCCTTCGATCCGTCGTTCCAACGCGAAGTTACCCGCTTCCCCGGTAAAAATGCCTACTTTGTAGCTTTCCCGACCGGGAAAACGCTCTTTTAGCATTTCGATACCGATGTTACCAAACTGAATACCGGCGGGAATAAACTCCTGGCCAACGTACGACATGCGGTCGGTATCCGGATTGTCGATGTTGTAGGTAAAAACCGGAATTCCAGCGTCGGCAATACGGTTGACGACATCGTCATAGGCGTCGGGGTTGTTGGTCGTCGTGAAGATCGCGTCCGGATTAAGTCCGAGCGCGGTGTCCAGAATATCGGCCTGCGCGTTGGCGTCCCCCGGTGTATCCGGCCCCATCCAGCGAACCTCAACGTTTCCGAGCATCGCGGCGGCGTCCTCGGATGCGGCACGCATAGTCTGAAAGACGTTTATGTTCGGCGAATGGCTTACGTAGATAAACTCAAGCGGTTCTGCCGGCTGTGTGCTTTCCGCGCTCTCCCCGCTCTCCGCGACCCCCTGGTCCTGACTACATCCCACAAAGGCGATCAACACGGCCGCGATGACGACCAAAAACAGTGACGTACCCTTCTTCATCTGTGACTCCCTCCTGCATGTTTTTTGAAACGCGTCCGCGCTTCTTTGAATCCAACGACCGGTAGAAGCGCTCAACGCGCGCTCCGACGCTGTGCCATTAGCTGATTAATGGTTACAGCGATGACGATGATGAGGCCGATAAAAAAGGCGTGCCAGTAGGTGCGTATACCGACCATGATTAAACCGTTCCGGATGACTCCAATAATCGCGACCCCAAGAAGGGTGCCGATTATCGTACCGACGCCGCCAAAGAGATTAGTTCCACCGACGATAACCCCGGCGATCACGTCGAGTTCCCGACCGGTTCCGGCTTCCGGACTTGCGGAGGCGATGTGCGCAAACCCGACGATGCCGGTGAACGCGACAAAGGTCGACGAGATCATAAACGCGATGATTTTGACGCGATCGGTATCAACGCCCGATAAGTCCGCCGCCTCTTTGTTCCCGCCGGTGGCAAACAGGTTGTATCCGTATACGGACTTATTCAGAATCACGTAGCTCAGGATCGCAATAATCGCCATCCAGATGATTTCGGTCGGGAAGATGCCGATATCGCCCGAGAAGATGTCAAAAAACAACAGCGAGTCGTCAAATCCCGAAATGACCCACGCCCCGGTGAGTACAAGTGTGAGGGTCTTAAAAATGTTGAGAAGTCCGAGCGAGACGATAAACGACGGGACGCGAACCTTTGTAACAACAAGGCCGATAAACAATCCGACCAGCGCGCCTACGAGTAGCACGACAACTGCGCCGGCCCATATGTTGAGGCCCGCCTTGACGATTCGAGCCAGGAGGGCCACCGACATTCCAAAAAACGTCCCAACCGATAAATCGATCTCCGCGGCTATGATAACCATCGTCATGCCACACGCCATAATCGCGTACTGCGAGATCCGCTTGGCAATGTTGATCATGTTGTTCAAGGTCAGGAAATCCTCGCTGGCAATTGAGAAGGCGACGAAAATCACGGTCAACGCGAGTAGGACTCCCATCTCTCGAATTTGAAACAGGCGATGTAAAAACGTTGTTCGTTGCAGTGTGGTTGGTTCTTGATGTGCCATCCCTATAGCCCCTCTCCTGTCGGATCTTCGTACGATCGCTTAAGCAATCGGCGTGCCAGCAATGACTTGAGCCGGCGTACTCACGCTAAACTATTTCTAATAAAAGAGTTACTTGTCGGTATTGGCCAGTGATGTTGCGTTCGTGTCTAAATCATAGACACTATCAAAAGGGCGAGTGTCTTGTTTCCGGACACTATCGGGTTGCAAACGTCCAAATTGTTGTCTGCGAATATGGGCGTTCCGGTGTAGAAAACGGCGCAGAAATGGCCGGTACGTGGACGGCGTCTGGATAGTCCTGACATTCAAGACAGAAGCCGGCACGGGGTTTAAAGCGTTGTCCGTTTCGCGCGGCGGGTTTCTCCGTGATGTATTCGCCGCCGAAGAACTGGACACAATCGGTCGTCGTTTCGATCGCGAGAGCAATTCCTGACTCGGGTGAGTAAGCATCGGCTGCGTGAATGAGACGCCGATCGCCACGCGCCCTTCTCAACATATAGTTATCTCCATGTCGATTGTACAGCCGCGGAATTACGTCTCCCATTCGCGTTTCCAACCGAAGGTCCTCCGGCCTATCGTCGACCGGATCGATACGGCCAAGTAGACTCATATTCTCGCCGGCGGGGGTATAGCTGTCGGCCGCGATCGAAACGAGATGATCGTCGATCGTACCGACGTCGTCGCCGCCGAGATTAAAGTAGCAATGGTTCATCACGTTGAGCGGCGTAGGGCGTTCGGTTGTCGCCATGTATCGGAGGATTATCCGGGGTTGATCTCGTGAAACGACAAATCGTGCGGTTAGCGAAACATTGCCCGGAAAGCCTCCGTCGCCGTCGCGACTCACGTAACTAAACTCGACGGCGTCTCCATCGTCGTCGTCGACTTCCATTCCGATCCATAAGCGCTTGTCCAAGGCGCGAGAACCGCCGTGGAGACAGTTTGGTGGGTCGTTCGCCTCCAGCGTGAAGGTTGATCCCCCGATTTCGAAGCTCGCTCCGGATATACGACCCGCGACCCGACCCGCCGTCGCGCCAAAGAACATTGAGCCGGATAAATAGTCCTCGAGCGAGTTGTACCCGAGTATTACGTTCTTTCCGACACCGTCCCGATCCGGGACGATCAGGTCCGTCGACGTCGCGCCGTATTCGATACATCGAAGCTCGACTCCCAGTCCATTGGAGAGAATAAACTGCCGAACCGCCGAACCGTCCGGCAGTCGTCCGTACCTTCGTGTTGTCGCCATGTCCGACGGAACTATCGTCCCGTTACGCCATCTTAGGCGGCGCGGCGGTGGCGGGGAACTCGGGCATGTAGCGGTAGCTCGGATCCTTCCGTTGTCGCGCTTTCATCTTGATGATGTGCGCAAGCCCACGCCAGTACCCCCGGATCGGCAGCGGCAAGTCCGACTTCATCTCCCGGTTGAGCTGGGGAAGATTGTAAAACGGAACCGCGGCGTACATGTGATGCTCGATGTGGTAGTTCATGTTCCAGTACAAAAAGCTCATCACCGGTCCAAAGTCCGCCGTGTAGGCGATTACCCGCCAGTCGGGGATATCCCGCCCCAGTCCGACGTGCTGTTGGATCTCACAGCCGTGGACCAACCAGGTCGCGAAAAAGTAGCCAAAGTTGACCGTGTATATCAGTATCCACAGCCGAAAGTAGATAAACACCGCCATCAACGCCAGGTGCCCGATGATCACCATTCGTGACCAGCTGATCAGCTTCTTGGTCTTGATATCGTCTTTGGACAGCAGCGGACACCAGAAAAAGAAGTCCGCGTCGGTGTTTCCCAGCGCATGTTGGATGTTGGTCCCCACGATGTTCTTAAAGTGCATAACGTCAAACCCAAACCAGCTCACCATCTGCCACCACTTAAACTCGTTCGGTTCGCGCGGAATCTCTTTGTCGTACTCCATAAATCCCGTGTACTGGTGGTGTCGGCGGTGACTCTCTTTAAAGTGATACACGCTGTTCCATGTTAAAAACGCAAACGTCTTGTAGAAAAACGCGTTTAACCATCGCGTCTTAAAGGCCGTGCCATGCGATAGCTCGTGTACCGCCGCTCCCATTCCCACAAATCCGGTAAACATCGAGTGGACGTATGCCGCGATCACCATCGGGATCCACATCCGGTTGAGAAAGAAGTACAACGCCGTCCCCGTCGTCGCCAAATAGATCACCAAAAACGTGCCCGCGTGTGCCAACCCCTTAACGTCGCTGCGCACCGTCAGGTCTTGTAGTCTCTTCTTTTCTATCGGTGTCCGGTACCATAGGATGCTCGGATTTGTTCGTGCCATAACCAGTAACCTCCACAGCATATAATCACCGGCGGTCGGCCCATCCGTACATGGAATGGATTGGCAACGAGATGTATTTTTCTATCATTTTAATAATCAATTCGAGAGCGGAACTATCGCCCTACGCTCGCGCCCGAAAACGAGCCGGTGTACTTCCGGTTACACGACGAAATGCCAACGTCAGGTGACTCTGATCGGTAAAACCACAGAGCTCGGCGATGTCGCTAATCGTAAGCCCTGTTCCGGCCAAGAGTTCCTGAGCACGTCGAACGCGCACTCCGCGGACGTATGCCGTAAATGTCTCGCCCATCTCATGGGAGAAAATACGGCTGAGATAACCGTTAGATACGCCGGCGAGCGCCGCCGCAGAGCTGAGGCGCACCCGTCCGCGGTAGGACTCCTCAACGTAATCGATCACTCGTCGCAGAACGGTTGTATGTTCTGCCGCGCCGGGGACGCGAATGACCGAACCGGCAAATCCGCGGACGATGCGCGCCATCCAATGAGCAACGTCGTTTAGGTCGTTGAGTCCGTCTAGCTCGTCGAGCGCCCGGTAATTGTACCCGAACACGCGATTGGCGTCGGCGCCCCGGGCAATGACGATCCGCGAGAGGAGAACGACAATCTCGCGGGCTCGGATTTTGATTCGTTCCAGATCGGCACCAAGGGTAAAAAACACGTGACCGAGCAACTCGTTGAGGATCGCCTGTGCAGTTTCCTCGTCGCCGTCGCCGATGGCGTCAAGGAGAGCGCGTTCCTTCTCAAGCGGATAGGTCGGAATCCCCGCTTGGAGATCGTGCTCCAAGCGGTAGCGTTTTAACTCCCGAGTGTACTCGTCGATCCGCGACTCCCGCTGTAGACGTACCGGCAGCGACTCCGATTGATCTTGGGTGCTGGGCGACTCGGCGGTCCGGCGCAGCTGCGCGGCAAGCGCTTCTACCCGTCGCGAGGAGACGATCGGAATCCGTTTGTACATCTCGCGGAGACTGGACTCCTGCGCGCGAGCCACAACCTCCGAGATCCTCCGGTACGGCTGGAGCACGTCTACCGTGAAGGATGTTTCCGTCTCGGCGAGACGTACCGGTCCTCCAACAAGCGCCGCGATGATGTCGTTTTCGTGCTCGATCACGGCGATCCAATGCAACAAGTTGCTTCGACAAAGGAACGTCCGAACGCCGCCCACGTGACGAGTGTCCCGGGCGCGATCGGCGTGTTCTCGAGCAACTACCATGCGATCGGGCATCGATCCACTCGTGATATGACAGATCCAACAGGGATACTCGCGCATCTTGACCGGGTAGAGAACGGTTCCGTTGCGGTCTATGCAGGTACACGAAATACCGGTCGCGATCTCGGTCTCACGGGCCGCGTCGATGGCAAAATCGATACGTTGTGTCAAATTCGTCATAGACAAAGCACAATCATTATAGCACGCGGCGAGACACGGGATAATACTACCGTCAATGAGGTACAAGGTAATCGCGTGCAGCGTGTTTGCTCGAGAAATATCACTACTCGCGGCACGCTCGGAAGCGATTCTCGACGTTACCTGGATTCGGCAAGGACTTCACAGCTATCCCGAGCTCCTTCGTGAGGAGATTCAGCGGGAGATTGATCGAGCGGAGTCCCCGATCGAAGGCCCCGAATCGGTAGCACGCCCGCCCGAAGAGTTCGACGCGATAATCCTTGGTTTTGGATTGTGTTCGCGCGCGGTCTCGGGATTAAAAAACACCCGCCTTCCGCTGGTGATTGCCCGCGCCCATGATTGTATTGCAATTCTGCTCGGCTCCCACGCGCGATACAAGCGTGAGTTTGACGCCGAACCGGGCACATACTGGTTTAGTCCAGGCTGGATAGAGCAGTCCTCATTCCCGAGTGGCAGCCAATGCGCCCTCATGGAATCCCGTTTTGCCGAGCTCTACGGCGAGGACAACGGTCAATACCTCGTCGAGCTCGAACGCGAGTCACTCGTCTCCTACTCTCGTGCCGCCTTGATCGTGTGGCCGGAGCTCGATCGTCAGCGATACCGTGATCGCGCCAAGGCGATCGCCGACGATTTTAATTGGAAATTCGAAGTCATCGAGGGCGATTCCGGACTTCTGGGCCGGGTCCTCGGCGGAGAATGGGACGAAGAAGAGACGGCATTGTGTCCGCCCGGCTATACAATTGACGTAGACGAGAACGATATCACCGTATCGCGACTGCCGGAGCAGACCGTTGATTGAGGTACAACAGGGGTCGTACCGGACATCGCTTTCTCCGACCGATCCGGGCGAATCGGTGCTCGCGACGATCGCCGAAGACTCTCGGATAACCGTCCTTGCACCGTGCGGTGGTCGGGGACGATGCGGTAAGTGCACCGTAATTACGGAGCCCGCCCCGCCCCCCACTGACGCCGATCAACGATTCCTCACCGAGGCCGAGATTGCCACCGGTAAACGCCTGGCCTGCACGTGTCGATCGGAAGAGGTCTCCGCCGTAATTGTACCGGACCGAGAGCACACCGCGTACGTCAAAAACGCGCTGCCGTCCTTTGACGGTCCAGCTGTGGTTTGGCCTCCAGCTCGAGAAGAGGGACCACTCGCCGTCGCAATCGACATCGGCACGACGACGGTCGCCGCGTACATAATTGACACCGATGACGGGGAGGTACAAACGGTCGTCGCGGAGATAAACCGACAAACGGTGTACGGCGCCGACGTCCTCAGCCGTATCAGCTACGCTAGCGACTCCGACGACCACCGCCATCGTCTGACGACCGCGATTCGCGCTCAGCTCGCCGAGATTCTCATGGGGGTCGGCGATCGGGGCAAGATCGGTACAATTACCGTCGTTGCGAACACCACGATGCTCCATTTTTTGGCCGGCGAAGACCCGACCGGGATCGGGCGCGCACCGTTCGTTCCGGTCTTTGTTGACTATCGAACCTGCCGCGCGACCAAGCTCGACCTGCCAATCGGTACCACGGTACACTTGATACCGTCGATCGCCGCCTATGTCGGGGCGGATATCGTCGGTGCAGCGGTGGCGATCGATCTCGATAGAGACCAACGGACAACGCTCCTGGTTGACATCGGGACGAACGGTGAGCTCGCGTTGAGCCACGCGGGAGTTATCTATTGTTGCTCAACTGCCGCGGGCCCCGCCTTTGAGGGAGCGTCGATCAGCGCCGGGGTTGGCGGTATCGCCGGAGCGATCTCGAGCTGGCGCCGTGATGGTTCGCGCTTTGTCTACGACACGATCGCCGACGAGCGACCGGTCGGTATCTGTGGTTCAGGTCTTCTTGACTTGTCTGCCACCCTCTTATCTGACGGAGTCGTCGACGATACGGGTCGAATGGTCGATGAGGAATCCGTTAGCGAGATTGAAGATAGTATCGCGCGAAGCGCGTGGTCCGATCGTCTCCGGAGCGAGGGTGATGAGCCCGCGGTATCGCTGACTCACGGATACTCGTTTAGCCAAAAGGACGTTCGCGAGGTTCAACTCGCAAAAGCGGCGATATCTGCCGGTATTGACGTTCTCTGTCACGAGGCGGGAATCGACGTCGGCGACGTTGACCGCCTCGTTCTCACCGGCGGTTTTGGTAACCATCTACGAATCGAGAGCGCTGTCCGCATCGGGCTGCTCCCTCCCCTTCCCCACAAACGATATGTGACCGTAGACAACGCCGCGGGTCGTGGCGCGATCCGAGTCCTGCGTGAAACGGGGACGCTGGAACGAGCGATCGCAATCGCAACAAACGCCAGATATATCGAACTCAGTGGACACGCGCTCTTTAACGAGCGGTACATAGATCACATGGTATTTCCGGAGGAGGAAAAGGTATGAGTCTCGACGCAATTTCAGAAGCTCTCCAGAAGGGCAAGAAAAAGGATGTAGAAGCGCTCGTTCAGGGGCAACTCGATGCCGGGGTGTCGGCAAAGGAGATTCTTGAGGGCGGTCTAATGGCAGGAATGGACGTCATCGGTCGCAGGTTTAAGGCCAATGAGATCTACGTACCGGAGGTCTTGATCGCGGCACGAGCGATGACGGCGGGAATTACAATTCTACGCCCGCTTCTTGTTGAAGACGCCGTTGAACCGGCGGGAACTGTAGTAATCGGAACGGTAAAGGGAGACCTGCACGATATCGGGAAAAACCTCGTCAAGATGATGATGGAAGGAAAAGGTTTCAACGTCATCGATCTCGGAACCGACGTCTCCGCGGAGCAGTTTGTCGCCGCAGCTCAGGAGCACAACGCTCAGATCATCTGTTGTTCGGCGCTCCTTACGACGACGATGACGGAAATGAAGAACGTCGTCGTCAAGGTAGAGGAATCGGGACTCAAAGATACCGTAAAGGTAATGGTTGGCGGTGCTCCAATAACGGACGAGTACTGTAATTCGATCGGTGCCGATGCCTACACTCCCGACGCGGCAAGCGCCGCAGAGAAAGCGCTCGAGCTCGTCGGCGCGGCCTGAGCGGAGTCGCGCGGCCCCGATAATGAAACGCGGTATAATTCTTGCCCTCGCGCTGGTCGCGGCCGGATTATCGGCCGACGATCCGCGCCAGTTCCGCGTAGCCACATTAAACGTTCACTATCTCGTCGTCGGGTCCGAGGAGCGGCTCACCGCGTGGTCCGAGCGCGCGACCGCCGTTGTCTCGGTCCTTAGAGAGATCGACGCCGACATCGTTGCCTTTCAAGAGATGGAGACCTTTGCCGGGGGATCGTTTAACGCGGAGAACCTTCAGGTAACATCGATCGGCAACGCGTTCCCGACTCATCGGTTTACGGCGACCGGAGACCCGCGCGTGTTTCCAAACACCCAGCCGATCCTCTATCGGACCGATCTTTTTACTCCCGTCGATCAAGGTTTCTTCTTCTTCTCCGCGACGCCGGATCGGCCGTATAGCAGACCGTGGTACGGACGGTTTTCGTCGTTTGCAAGCTGGGCGCGCCTAGAGTTCCGCGAAGGAGTCGCCACGCGGTCGCTCCTGATCGTCAACGTTCACATCGATCGAACCCGATACCGCAATCAAATCCTCTCGGCACGTCTGATCGCCGACAGGATCGCGAATCACGCCAAGCCGGGTGAGGAAGTGATCCTCCTCGGCGACCTTAACGCATTTCAACGATCGCGGATTACCCGGATCGCTGCGGCGCGCGATCGCAACGCTCGGGACGGCACGATTTCTCTTACTCCGGTCTCCTCGCGCCAATCTACATTTCATTTTTATCGCGGGCTCAATCTGTTTCCGGCGATCGACCACGTGCTCGCTAGCGATGGACTCACACCGATCGCGGCGTTTGTGGATCGGAGTCGACCCAATGGCATATGGCCTTCGGATCACTACCCCGTGGTCGCGGATTTTGTCATCGAGTAGGATCGCCGTTTTACGATACAAAACGTCCGTGCGTTCAAACTAGTTTATACTGGCGAAATGTTCAAAACAAACATCAACGCGATTCCCGAAAACGGGATAAACCGCTCGTATCGACCCGGCGTTTCGATCCGCTATTTGGTAATAGAGGAGTTTGGGGCGCCCAACTTCGAGATGCGCTATTTCGAGCTCGAACCCGGAACGTCAACCTCCGACGACTTCCATGAATCGGAGCATGAGGTGTTTATCGTTCGTGGACGCGGATTTCTACATCTAAAAGATCAGTCCATCGATCTCAAACCGGAGGATGCGATTCTGATCGAACCGTGGGAGCCCCATCGCCTTGAGTCAGCCGCCGACAGCGCGCTCGGATTTCTGTGTATCGTTCCCAACGGTGTGAGTAAGAGCAAACATGAAGTCGAGTGGGACTACGGCGATCGCGTCGATCCACCGACTAAATAGGGTATTGACGCAAGGACTCAGTGTGGTACTATTACATGGTGTTATTTGTAAACACCTGATCCTTGTCACTGACTAACGGATCAAGTCCAGGATGTGAGCGGCGCATACCTCGTCGGTATATAGTTCGGAGATAACGCCGGAGCGAAGCGCGCCGACGATTGCTGTCGCTTTTGACTTGCCGGCGGCAAGCGCGATTCGTCGTGGAACGCGGCGGAGCGTCTCGATCGGTATTGTCGCGATTCTTTTAGTTAGTCCGGTCGTGACGACGGTACCGTCGGTGGCGATACAGTGGCCGAGCAACTCGGCGACCGCGCCGGAGCTGAGAAGGTCATCGGTTTCTTGAGCTGTTGCGAGGTGCGGATCGAGAAGTGACGTCCGTGGCTCGGTACGCTTGATAAGCCCGACTCCAAAGATCGCTGTATCAAGCGTTTCCCACAGTGTCGGTGCCGAGTACGGATCACGGTTGCGGGCGAGTAACTCGTCTCGAGCATCGGTTGAGTCGAGATGGGCGATTGTCGAGAAATGGACGCCGGAGGCGGTCAGTTTTTGCGTCATTGTGTTGAGAATTGCAAA
Organism: Alkalispirochaeta sp.; assembly: GCA_965601745.1. Classification (GTDB taxonomy): domain Bacteria; phylum Spirochaetota; class Spirochaetia; order DSM-27196; family Alkalispirochaetaceae. Next base: position 664,497 of record OZ271836.1, on the reverse strand, counting down.
CGGATTGGCCTCGCCGGCCTCGGGAAAGCCGCCAATCATCTGGACGAGGAGCAGGTCTTCTATGTGGATCGGAGTGAGCTGAGCGACAAAGGAGGCTACCGCGGAACCAATACCAAGCCCGATCTTCTTTCCGCGGGCCGAATCGATCAGGAATCGATACGAAAAAGCGCCGGCGACCACATTTACGGCGTTCTCACCATCGCTCGAGACGACCGTGAACTCAACTCCCGGAAATCGGGCTCCGAGACGACGCGCCATCGTTCGATTTGCGGAAAACGGTTCGTTGATGATCACCTCGACGAGCCCTTTATCAAATGCGCGTTTGATGCTGCGGGATACGGTCATCTTGGAGAGGCCAAGGCGCGCCGCAATTTCGGTTTGGGATAATCCGGCGTGAAAGTGGAGTGTTGCGATGTGGGCGAGGAAAATCGAACGGGATCCGGGTTGTTCCATCGTGACTCTCTCGTTGGAATTGGCTGAGTAATACCATATGGTACGAATAACATTTGGACAATAGGATAAAGAGGTTGTCGAAAATGAAGCATTCTATCGTGATTTGGGGAGCGGGTAAAATCGGTCGGGGATTTTTGGCCGAGGCGTTTTACGCCGGCGGGTACGACGTCGTTCTGGTTGACGCGGATCAAGACGCGATAGACGCGTTAAACGTCCAAGGTCGCTACACGATCATCAAAGCACCGGCGGATTCCGAACCCGAGCTGGTCTCTGTAGCGGGGTTTTGCGCGTTACACACAAGCGAGACCAACGAGATCAATGCGCACATCCGCAATACGCCCTACGTAGGAATCGCCGTCTTCCCGGGAGTCTTTGACGCTCTCGCGGACACGCTTGCCGCGGGTATCGCACAACGCGTCGACAGACCCGATCCCCTGGACGTGATCGTCTGCGCCAACGCCCGGGGGGCGGCGGATGATCTTCGCTCGCGAGTGCGTCAGCGCCTCGACGACGCGGGGAAAAACTGGCTCGATCAACATGCCGGGTTTATCGAAACGGTCATTCTCCGCATCGGCGTTCCGACACCGGATCGATTTAAGGAACACGGAACGCTTTCGATTACGACAAACGGATATCCGACGATGCCGGTCGACGCGGCGGCGTTCCGCGGACCGTTCCCCGACACCCCGATTTTGGTGGCGTCGAACGATATTCACGCCGAGGAGGAGCGAAAGTTCTTCACCTACAACATGGCCCATTCCGTCTACGCCTACGCAGGCCGAATGCGTGGGCACAAGACGGTACTTGAGGCCGCAGCAGATCCCGTCGTCGCCGCCGAGGTCGCCGCGGCGCTCGACGAGGCCGGACGCGCGTTGATTCGGGAACATGGGTTTGGCGAAGAGGAGATGACGATTTGGAACGCTCAGGTCATCAAAAACCTCGGGAATCCTCTGTTGGAGGACACGCTCGAACGCCTGGGGAAGGATCCAATCCGAAAGCTCGGCCGGGACGACAGACTCGTCGGACCGGCTCGATTGTGCAAGCGTCACGGCGTCCTTCCGTGGTACCTCACCCGGACGATCGCCCGGGCGTTTTTCTTTGACATAGCCGGCGACCCCGCGACCGATCGTCTCCAGGCTCTTCTCAAGGAAAAGGGGATAGCGTCGGCGCTCCGCGAGGTCGGAGAACTCGATAAGGATCCCGAAATCGTCGCCCTTACGCGCGCCCATTTTGGGCGACTAATGGGAGATCCCGCGGGCGAAGAGAATTACTCCCGGGTCGCCGTATTAAGAAACGCGTACGAAAACGGATACCGATACGAAAAGACGTTCCACGGTTGTGCCCAGTGCGCCCTCGCGTCTTTGTTTGACGTCGACGGCGTAGAGCGCATGCCGATCTTTGAGGCGGCAAGCGCGTTTGCCGGCGGCGTCGGTCTGACCGGCGACGGCATTTGCGGCGGTTACGCCGGAGGAGTGATGTGGATGGGTAGCTACGTCGGACGCCGCCTCGACCACTTTGACGGGGACAAGGATCGGCAGTACAAGTCGTTTGAAATGACCCAGCGCCTCCGCGATCGCTTTTTAGAAACATACGGGAGCATCACCTGTCGTCACATTCACGAGGCGATCTTTGATCGCGCCTACATTCTCCGATCCAAAGAGGTGCGCAAAGAGTTCGAAGCCGCGGGGGCGCACACGGATCGGTGTACCAGTGTTGTCGCGATGGCCTCGCTGTGGTCGAGTGAGATAATGATGGATGAGGGGTTTATCGATCCGGGAAAGGCGAGTAGCGTATGAAAGCAGTCGTTTGCGGGCATATCTGCATAGACATCACGCCGACCATCACGGAACACGAATCGGTCTCAATCGAGCGCTTTTTTCATCCAGGTTCGCTTATTCTCGTTGACGGCATCGAGATTACGCCGGGCGGCGCGGTTACAAACACGGGGCTCGCCTTGAGTCGCCTTGGATTTGAAACCACGCTTATTGGACGAAGCGGCGATGACTCTTTCGCCGACATCCTGGAGGACCAGCTTGCTCGACGCGGCGGGCGCGCCGAACTCAGTCGACGGCCGGACTCTCGGACGAGTTATTCGGTCATCCTCACCCCTCCCGGAAACGATCGCATTTTTCTTCACGATCCGGGAGCCAACAACGAGTTTACCGCCGATGACGTAAGCGACGCGGCGCTCCAAGGAGCGCGGGTTCTCCACTTCGGCTATCCAACCGTTATGCGCGGCGTCTACGAGGACGGCGGCGCAAACCTCAAAAGTCTCTTTGCCCGCGCGCACGAACACGGCATTCTCGTATCGCTCGACATGGCGCTCCCCGATCCGGATTCGGAGGTCGGTCGCCGAGATTGGTATTCGTTTCTGGAAGTTGTGCTTCCCGAGGTGGATCTTTTTGCGCCGAGCTTTGAAGAAATCTCCTACATGGTCGACAGAACGGTCTACGATCGCGTCCATAAAGCGGCGGCGAGCGCCGATGTCGTCGATTTTGTCCGGCCTGACGAGCTACGCCGAATTAGTCGCACTCTTCTCGACATGGGCGCCGGAGTTGTCGTTGTAAAACTCGGTCATCTCGGATTGTACCTGCGCACCGACCACGCCCTCAGCGCTCCGCCGATCATCGACGTCGAGCGTTGGCGCGATCACGAACTCTACGCCCCCAGTTTTGTCATCAAAAGCGTCGTTGCCGGAACCGGTTCCGGCGACGTCAGCATTGCCGGTCTTCTTGCCGCGATCCTCTCAGGAGCCACTCCGGAACGCGCGCTGCAAACGGCCTGTGCCGCCGGAGCTCAGGCGTGCGGATCGTACGATGCGGTAGGTACGCTCGCGAGCTACGACGAGCTTCAGGTGGCGATCGATCAACCCTGGCCGACGATAGAGGTCGAGAACGATCTGTTTACCACGGCGTTTACATTCGATACCGAATCGCGTATCTGGCGCGGACGATAAGAAAGGAGTTAAGTATGTCTCAGTTTAGGTTTTCCGTAGGGCCATGGAACATCCACGAGGGAGCCGACGTTTTTGGCCCGCCCGTGCGGCCGAGTATTGCGTTTGCCGACAAAGTCAAACGTTTTAAGGAAATCGGATTCTCGGCGGTACAGTTCCATGACGACGACGTTATACCCGGTATCGACGAAAAAGGAACCGCAGAGATCGACGCGGCGGTCCGGGAGACGCGCACCATTCTCAACGACAATGGAATGGTGGCCGAGTTTGTGGCGCCGCGCCTTTGGGAAAGTCCCCGTACCGTAGACGGAGCGTTTACCTCAAACGATCCGGCAGATCGCAAGTACGCCCTCGAGCGGGCCAAGCGGTCGATCGACATCGCCAGGGCCCTCGACTGCGATCTGCTCGGATTTTGGTACGCCCGTGAGGGGACGTTGTGTGCCGAAAGCAAAAATACCGTTGAGGGCGTTCAGCGAATGGTGGAAGCGCTCAATCACCTTCTCGAGTACGATTCGACGATCCGAATCTTTATTGAACCAAAGCCCAACGAACCGATAGATCGAAGTTTTGCTCCAACGATGGGCCACGCGATCGCTCTCGCGGCCGCGTCTATTGACCCGGAACGCGTCGGAGGACTAGTTGAAAGCGCGCACGCGATCCTCGCCGGTCTCGATCCGGCCAACGAAATGGCCTTTGCGATGGCCGTCGGCAAGCTCTTTGGTGTTCACTTGAACGACCAGAACGGCCTCCGATTTGATCAGGACAAGGCGTTTGCCGTCGAAAACCTTCGTCAGGGATTTAATCAGATTCGCGTGTTGGTGCGCGGCCGCTTTGGTTCGGCGGGCGAGTACGTCGGGATGGACGTAAAAGCGATGAGAACGCAGCCGCTCGAGCGCTCGTACCGTCACCTGGAGAACTCACTCAAGATCGTTGATCTCCTTGAACAAAAGGTCGCAACGTATAACGAAGAGAAAGCAAACGGCCTGATCGCCGAACGCGACTACGAGGCGCTCGAGATGTACACGATGGAGCACCTTCTTCGCGGCTAGTATCCGGCGAGAACGAATATGTAAATGACTACTTTGACGGTACGTCCTCGGGCAGGATGTACCGTCGTCGCCGCTGTTCGTAACTCACGAAAACGACCTCCCCACTTTTTTTGATAAAGCGAGCGATTTAGTCGGCATAATTGCGCCGAAACGCCCGAATTCGTTGACAGATTTTATAGATAACCCAACAATGAGTTACTGTACGTAATGACGTCTTGACGTCATGCGAAAAAACAAGGAGGTCTGCATGAAACACATGCGAACACTGGCGATCCTCGTGCTCCTCGCGCTTGTCGCGACGACCGGCGTTTTTGCGGGCGGTTCGGGCGAAGAAGAAACGCCGAACGTCACCGTCTTCTGGGCGCTGTACGATGGTCTGACAGAGGAGTTCCGTGAAGAACTCGAAACCGCTTTTGAAGCCGAGTATCCGGGCATCGAGCTGGACATCGTTCCGGTACCCTGGGATCAGATGTACGATCGATTGACCACCTCGTTGGCCGGTGGCGATCCTCCCGAAGTATCCGTTATCGGTACTCGCTGGCTTCTCGAGTTTATGGCGCTGGACGCCGTTGAACCGGTCGGTGACTACGTAAGTCAGGCGACGATCGACAATATCGCTGAGGGTGCAAAGGAAGCGGTCGTAAACGGTGTGTTGATGGGACTACCGATCGCTGCCGGTGCGCGTATCATGGCGATCAACAACGACATTACCGACGTCGTCCCCGCCTCGATGGAAGAGCTTCGATCGGAGGCGATTCGTGTGACAGGCGGAAACACCTACGGTCTGGTCATGCCGGGTCAGAAACACACGGAGCTCACGGACTTTGCCTATTACTTCTACGCCGCAGGCGGAGACTTCTTTGCGACGGAGTCTGACGGTAGCTACGGTCGGTCGTTGGTCAATAGCGATGCCGGCGTGCAAGCGCTCGAGTTTATGGTACAGCTCGCCAATGAGGATCAGGTAGTCAACGAAGGATACCTCGCCATGACGCGCGTTAACGCTCATCCGGTCTTTTATGCCGGCGACGCCGGATACGTGATGATCGGCGCATGGGTCGAGAGCGCGCTTGAGCAAGCCGGTGCCGATTTTGACGTCAGCTACGCTCAGATCCCCGGATTTGCCGGTAACCCTTCCCGCCCGTTGATCATCACCGACTCCCTGGCGATCTTCTCGGAAGCCGAATACAAAGAAGAAGCCGGTCTATTTATCGACTTCTTTTATCAGGACGAGTGGAAGGCTCGATTCGACGAGCTGGTCGGGTTCCCGCCCGTTACCGTCTCAGCCGCCTCCCTGCCGCAGTTCCAGTCTCCGCTCTACCAGGCTCTCAACGAAGCCGCTCTCGGCGCCGAGCCGTGGCCGTTGATCGAGGGTTGGGCAGAGTACTCCGACATCATCTGGGATGCCGTATCCGAGGCGCTCCTCGGACAGATGAGCGCGCAGGACGCGCTTGACGCCGCCGCCGCGGAAATCGATTCGCTGCGCGGTATGTAGAACCAGCACCGCGTTCTCGGTCGCCCGTTTTCGGGCGGCCGTGAACCCTCGTACATAGGGAGCCTGCCAATCCAATGACCAAACCGACCCTCATCGACCGTATTACCCACCGGGAGGCGCGTCTCGCCTACGTCCTTCTCGCGCCCGCCGTGGTTTTTCTATTTGCATTTATGTTCTTTCCAATTCTCAACGTATTTCAGATGAGTCTGTACGAAACAAACAAGATCGGTCGACTGGTTCAGTTTGTCTGGTTCGAGAACTACGACGCGCAGATGCGGAATCCCGAGTTCTGGGAAGTCGTGTTGCGCTCCGGCGTGTGGACCGCCATCGGCGTCGCGGTTAAGACGCTCCTCGGAATGATTATCGCGCTTCTCCTCAACGTTAAATACCGAGGTCGCAAGGTAGTACGAATGCTGTTCATACTACCCTGGGCTTCCTCGGTTCCAATAAGCGCGATGCTTTGGACGTGGGTGCTCAACCACGAGTTTGGCTTACTCAATCACACGCTCCGTCTTATCGGCCTGGCGAGTCCACCGATTTGGCTCGGTCGCCCTATCTCGTCGTTTATCTCGACGATGTGGGTAGATATCTGGATCGGCGTCCCCTTTATGGCGCTGGTATTTCTCGCGGGTATGCAGGCGATTTCCGAAGATCTATATGAGTCCGGATACATCGACGGAGTTAACGGTCTCCAGAAGTTCTTCTATATAACGCTTCCGGGAATCAAACACCTCGTCATTATCGCCACCCTGCTCTCGGCGCTGTGGACCTTTAACGACTTCAACACGATCTACATCATGACCCGCGGCGGTCCGGCCGGCGCGACCGATATTCTGATCACCGGCGTGTATAAAAGCGCGTTTGAATGGTTGAAATGGAGTCAGGCCTCCGTCATGGCGGTTGTGACATTTATAATTCTCACGGGTGTCGCTGTTATCTACGCTCGCATGTACTTCAAGGGCGAGGAGTAGCACGATGATGAGCTGGCGAACCCGCAATCGTCCGATCGCTCTCGCGATCACGTTTCTCCTCTTGGTCCTTATGCTTTTCCCGTTTGCAATAATGGTGACGACGATGCTCCGGGACGGTACGGAGATCTACGTTCGACCACCGCGCTGGATACCCGAGGCGCCGACCCTCGAAAACATGGTAGAGGTCTGGTCCGAATACAACCTTTTGACCTACTTCGAGAGCAGCTTTATCGTCGCGATTGGAACGACCGTCCTCAATATCTTGTTGAGCATACCGGCCGCGTACGCGGTCGCCCGATTGAGATTTCCCGGCCGATCGGTTGCGCTCTATCTCTTTCTGGCGATACAGATGTTTTCACCGGTCATCATCGTTATCTCCCTGTTTCGGATTTTTGCGCGCACCGACCTCATCGATACCTACCTCAGCCTGATTTTGGCCAATACGGTTTTTACGATGTCGTTCACCGTCTGGATGATGACCGGCTACTTTCGTTCGATTCCGCTCGAGATCGAAGAGGCGGCGCGCATCGACGGATGCAGCCGCGTGCAAACGATCACGCGGATCATGCTGCCCGTCGCCGCTCCCGGTCTCGTAACCGCGATGATCTACACCTTTATCTGGGCGTGGAACGAGTTTCTGTTCGCGTTGTCGTTTATTAAGGCCGCGGAGAAGATGCCGTTGACGCTCGGTATCTATCGCTTTGTCGGTCGTTGGTCGACACAGTGGGAGATGCTTACCGCCGCCGCTTTCCTGGCGCTTATTCCTGTCGTCGTTCTTTTCTACGTAATCGAACGACGGCTTGTACAGGGACTCGCCGGCGGAGCGGTAAAAGGATAGTCGAATCAAACGGAGGAGCAACAGATGATCAAGGGAATCAACTTCTGGGCGTTTGCGCCCGGACCCGACGGAACGCCGTGGGACCAAGTCTCCGCGCTCAGACGTGCCAAGGAGCTCGGATACGACACGTTCGAGTTTACCGTTGATGGCGATCAGGGCCTTATTTCTCTCAGCGCAAGCCAAGCCGAGGTCGAGAAGGTCCGGGACGAGGCGACCAAACTGGGTATCGGTCTTCCGACGGTCGCGAGCGGTCTTGCCTGGGGAACCTCGCCGACCGATCCGCGCCCCGAGGTGAGGGCCAAGGCGGTCGAGAACGCCAAAGCAACACTGCGCATCGCATCGTGGTTGGGAGCCGAGACGATACTCTACCTGCCGGGAATGGTTTCGGCATCGTTTGTGCCTGACTTTGCGCCGCAACGTTACGACAAAGTGGACACATGGGCACGAGAGAGTCTGTCGGCGATTCTCCCGCTTGCCGAGGAACTCGGCGTGACGATCGCGGTTGAAAACGTCTGGAACCGATACCTCCTGAGTCCCGTAGAGATGGCGTCGTTTATCGATTCTTTTGGCTCCGACCGAGTCGGTGCATACTTCGACACCGGCAACTGCATGCTCTACGGCCACCCCGAGCACTGGATTGAAATCCTCGGTGCGCGTATCGCCGCCGTTCATCTCAAAGATTTTCGCGTATCGGTTGGAAACCTCAACGGATTTGTCGATCTGCTCGCGGGCGACTGTGATTTCCACGCCTGTTTTGAAGCGTTTCGGGCGACCGGCTACAAAGGTCCGTACACCGTCGAGTACGTTCCGCCGGTCCCGGGCGCTGTCGAAAAGGGTATCGCGGCCCTCCGGATCATCGAAAATCGAGAGGGGGTTTAGACGATGCTGCGAGTTGCGGTTGTCGGCCTGGGATTTATGGGAAAAACACACCTCGGCATATACCTCACGTCTCCCGACGCGAAAGTCGTGGCGCTATGTGACAAGGGTGCCGAGAGACTCGATATCACGTCGCTTGATGCCGGTGGAAATATCGAATCGTCGTCCGGCGCGGTCGATTTTAGCCGGCTGGCCAAGTACACGGATTACCACAAGATGTTGGCCGCCGGTGGATTTGACGCTGTTGATATCTGCCTACCAACCGATCTTCACGAGGAATTTGCCGTTGCCGCGCTCGATGCCGGCTATCATGTCTTTGTCGAGAAGCCCTTGGCCCTCGACTACGATTCCGCGCTGCGCATTGCCGAGGCCGCGGAACGATCCGGCCGGGTCTGCGCGGTCGGTCAGTGTCTGCGATTCTGGCCGGCCTACACCGAAGTAAAGAAGATCCTCGACGCCGGGACCTTGGGTCGCGTTTTGCACGCCGAACTTTCGCGTTACTCTCCACCGGCCGGCTGGGCTGCCGAAGGTTGGCTGGGTGATCCGGCGCGATCGGGTGATGCATCTCTGGATTTGCACGTACACGACGTCGATATGATTCTTTGGCTGTTCGGCCCGCCCCGATCCGTTCGATCGGTCGGCGTTCCCGATGGGTCCGGTTTTTTCTCCCATATCTCGACCGTCTACCAGTACGACGATATCTCCGTCCTCTCAACCGGTGGTTGGGCGATGTCGTCGAGTACGCCGTTTAACATGCGGGCGCTCTTTGTTCTCGAGAACGGTGTTGTCGATATGGATTTCTCGCGTAGCCAGATCGTGATGGTATACCCCGACGGAGGCGATGCCTACGAGCTCGATCTCCCGGAGGGCGACGGCTACGGCAACGAGCTCGCCGATTTTGTCGCCCGTTGCCTCAACGGCTCACCGTCCGATCTTGTATCGCCGCGAACCGCCGCCGAGTCGGTCAGACTTGCGCGAATCGAGATCGAATCCGCCCGCTCGAGTACCGAGCAACCGGTTTGAGATGAGGTACAGCGTCTACCACAGTCAGATAGCTCCCCCACCCCTCTCCCCGACCAAGTCGTCGACGTGGAACGCGCTGCCGATCGCCTCGGTGGATCACTATCACAAGCGCGGGAGCGCCCACAAACCGCGCGTCGAGTTTCGGGCACTCCGCACCGATCGTGAACTCGTCGCCCGGTTTGTTGTCTCCGATCTGTACGTCCGCTGCCTGCACTGCGAGTTCCAAAATCCCGTATACGAAGACAGCTGTTGCGAGCTGTTTCTCAAACCCGATGACGCACCCGGGTACTTCAACATTGAAACAAACGCGATCGGTGCACTCGCCGTTTCGTACATAACCGACCCGACGAGAACGGCGGACGGATTTCGAGGGCAGGTAGTACTCGCCAAAGACGCCGAACAACGGATCGTTCGTTCAACCTCACTCACCGGCGTCATAGATCCGGAGATAGACACGCCGACCGAGTACATCGTTGAGGTCAGCGTACCATTTGATCTGCTAAGCGAGGTTTCAGGTGCCAAGTCGCCGCGCGCCGCAACAACCTGGTCCGGAAATATATACAAGTGTTCGGAGAACTCATCGCATCCTCACTGGGGAGCGTGGGCCCCCATCGGTGAGCGCCTCGAGTTTCATCAACCTAGTCGTTTTGGGGAGTTTGTGTTTGTATGAACACTGTCTCGATCAGCGGTACAGCAAACGCCAACTTCCAGAACCAGATTAACGTCTCGGTCGTCTTTAACTTTCTCAAGAATCACGGTCCAACGTATCGTGCGGATATCGCGCGCAGTCTTGGTTTAAGCGCGCCGGCCGTGTCGCGCGCGGTCGAGCAACTCATTCAACACAACTACGTTACCGAGTGGGGCGTGGCGACGACCGAAACCGGCAAACGCGTTACCGAGGTTGCCCTCAATCGTCGGATGGGATCGGTCGTGGCGATCGACCTCCTCAAAGGCGAGTCTCGATTCGGCTTGTACGATTTTGTGGGCGATCATATCTTTGGTCAAAAAGGACCCAGATTTGCCGACAGCGCCGATCTCGTCCCCGATTTTACGGAAGCGCTCTCGCGCTTTTTGCTTAAGGCGGACTCCTTCTGGGAGCAGAGCGACGAAACGGGGGTGCTTCCGCCGGTTAAGGCGGTGTGCATCGGGATCCCCGCAGCCGTTAACAGCGAAACGGGCGCGGCCGTCGGCGCGTCGCTGTTTGCGTCGCTCGAGGATATCAATCTCAAAGAGGTGATCGAACGCCGCTTTGACATTCCGTGTTACGTCGAGAACGACGTCAAACTCGCCGCGTTTGCCGAAAATCGTTTTGGTCAAGGAAAGCAACACCGCGACCTGGTCTACGTCGATATAAACGATGGGATAGGAGCCGGGATTATCCTGGAAAACCGAATCGTTCGCGGCGCCCACGGACTTGCCGGCGAGATCGGTTATACGATAACCGCGCCGAGCGAGTTGGAGTATACCGCCGTGACGCGCGGATACCTCGAGAACAGAGCGTCGATCGAAGCGATCGGGAGATCGGCGACGGAGGCGATTCGGCGTGGCGTCGAAACGGCTATGAGCAAACGTTTGGATCCGTCGTCAGGTTCGGTGAGACCTGCGCACGTATTTGAGGCAGCGGCCGGCGGCGACGAGCTCGCGCGGACGCTGATCACGCGGAGCGCGGATCTCATCGCTCTTGCGATCCACAATCTGATTCTCACGATCGATCCCGAAATTGTGGTTATTGGCGGGGACATCTGCGAGATGCCGTCGGTGGAGTCGCTCGTGATAAAACCATTGCGCCTGCAACTAACCCGGGCGCTCCCCTTTCCACCGCCAAGGATTCAGCTATCAACGCTCGGTGCCGGGGCCTGTGTCACCGGGGCGTCGCTGTTTGCCGTTGAATCGATGCTGTCGGGTAAGTACCCGTTCGCGATCGAATACCAGGATATCGTCAAAGGCTCGCAAGAAACCGAGCACGAATAAGGGAGGAACGCTATGGCCAGACCGCTGAGTAAGATCAGCCACGATTGGTGGGATTACACCACGCTCGATACGGAGATTCTCAAAGACGCCGAGCGGCTCACGGCCTCGGATATCGAGGCTCTCGCTCGACCGGGATTTGAAGTAAAGATGTACGATACGATTGAATCGTTCTGGATGGCGGAGGCGCTCGAGTACATCAACGTGTGGCGACAGGCGACGGATAGCGAACCGGCGGGAATTTGTGGTCCGATCGGGCCAACCGAACAACTGCCGCTAGTCGCGCAGTTGGTCAATGAGCTCGAGATTGACGTCCGCAACGGTCATTTCTGGGGAATGGACGAGTGGTATAACACCAAAACCGGGCGCGAAGAACCCCTTTCTCATCCGTTGAGTTTTGCCCGGACAGATCTGGAGCTCTGCTTCAACCGGATTGACAAACGCCTGCGTATGCCCGACGAGAACATTCACTTCCCGACCAAGGATGGTCTGGCGGAGTACTCCGCGAGCTACGACAAAGTAAACTGCCTCCTGATGCAAGGGGGACAGGGCGAGGTTAAGCACTGGGCATTTAACGATCCGGTCAAGCGCGAAGGATCGTACGTTGATAACCCGCCCTCTCCGGAAGAATACCGCAAGATGGGCGCGCGGATCGTCGAACTTCACCCGTTGACGCTCGTTCAGAACGCGCGGACATCGTTTGCGGGCCAGGTAGCCGGAATCCCGACGCATGCCTTGTCGGTCGGTCCGACCGAGACGTGGAAGAGCCGCACAGTTTCAATCTGGCATCCCGGATGGCACGACAACGCGTTTGGTATCCGCCTCACCGCCTTGATGATCTCCAAGAAGATTCCCGATTCAAGTGTTCCGATGTCGCTCCTCGCCGATCATCCTCACGTTCGTTTCAACTACTATCGACCCGGCATCGGTAAAACGGGGAGCGAGATGCATTGATGCGCGTTTTTGCGGTCCACTCCCATCCCGACGATATCGAATTTGTCATGGCCGGAACCCTGTTCCTTCTCCGGGACAAAGGATGGGATATCCACTACATGAATATCGCCAACGGGTGCTACGGTACCGCCGAGTACGGAAAGGACGAAATCACGCGCATCCGTCGGGAGGAGTCGCTGCGGGCTACGGAGGTGTTGGGAGCCACGTACCATGAGAGCATATGTGACGATATGGGCGTACTGTACACCGACGAGTACTTGCGCAAAATGACCGCGGTTGTCAGGGAGGTAAAGCCCGACGTGATGCTCGTCGCCTCTCCCGAGGACTACATGGAAGATCACATGAACGCGTGCCGGATCGCGCTTGGGGGGGCGTTTATTCGGGCGATGCCGAACTACGTGAGCGATCCGCCGCGGGATGCGATCGAGTCCGATGTAACGATCTACCACGCGATGCCCCACGGCCTAACCGATTGGCTCCGCAACCCGATCACGCCCGATTTCTACGTGGACGTCAGCGCGGTAGTGGATCAAAAGGCGGAGATGCTCGCCTGTCACCTGAGCCAAAAGGACTGGCTCGACCGCACGCAGGGAATGGGCTCGTACATCGAAACGATGAAAGAACTCAACAAACGAGCGGGCCAGAACTCCGGAAGCTACTCCTACGCCGAAGGCTGGCGACGCCACCTCCATTTGGGGTACTCACGCACGGAGATGACACCCCTTGAGGATGCCCTGGCCGGGCATATCACCTCGGCGTAGCTATACGCGACCCGCGCTTATCTCACGCGCCGCGGAGAACATACGTTTAATATTCTCCGGTGGGATATCTGCCTGCATGTGGTTTGCCGAGGTCAAGATATATCCACCGCCCTCGGCAAAAGTATCGAGACAACGCTCCACGTCTCGAGTCACGTCATCGAGCGTACCGGTCAGCGCCTCTTTGAGATCGACGCCGCCCATAAACGCGAGTTGGTTCCCGTAGGCACGTTTTATCGCGGCCCAATCGGTAGCCGGGAGTGGTTCGAGAGGATTAAGCACGTCGATGCCGACCTCAATCAGATCCGGGATTATTGCGGTTATCGCGCCGTCGGAGTGAAAGACAACCGGGAGATCAGGACGAACCGCCTTTACGCTCTCGACGATTTGACGCAACGCCGGTTTAAAAAACCTGCGAAAGTGCTCGGGAGAGATCATGAGTCCCTCCGTACCACCATAGTCATCTCCCGGAATTTCGAAGAAATCGATAGAATCGGCGACCTTGGAGAGGTAGATCTCCTGACCGCGACAGATTACGTCGGTGACTCCAGCAACAAGCGCCGTACATAGCTCGGGTTCGGCAATCATGTCCACCAAGAACTCTTCGCGACCTCGTAGTACGCACGCTTGCTCAAACGGACCGTAGGAGTTGATCGCGCGAGCTCCGATCGCCCGATCGCCGTAGTCCCTCCGCAAGAGCTGAATACGCGATTTGATGAGATCAAAATCGATGTACTGTTCGGAATCCGGCCAGTGATAGGAGCCGACCTCCGCCTCATCGGCCTCGCCGAGCGGATGGCCGCTGCTGATGATGTGGGGACCGCTTCGCTCCCACGCGACGCCCCAGGCATCGACGCCGTCCTCCTCCATCCGCGCGCCACCGAGATCGGTAAATCCGCTCCAGACATACCGTACATCGGTATCGAGAGCATCTAAAATCCGATCGTCGTAAAAGTTGGAGTTACGCGGCATTTGCTTTCGGAACGGAGGAAGCGGGCTTCCCAGACCGAGAAACCTTAGAACTTGACGATAGGTATCGTCGTTGAGCGTGTAGTAACTGCCCCACAGAGCCGTCGGTACGCGATCGGTCGGCTCGTGGGCAAGAGCTCGTTGGACTCGTTCCTTTGAAGTCATCTAAGTCGCCTCCTCGCCTGTCGCGGCAAATGCGCGACTGCGACGTCGCGTGTACCACATGAGCAAAAGGATCACCGGTATCAACGCGAGAGCCACGCTATTACCCCGGACGAGATAGTAGACGTACAAGCGCATGTGATGACCGCCGTCGGTAAACGCCGTTACGAGTCCGTCGTGACCGGCAAAATCGAATCCAACGTCACGCGCCATCCGCGTGTACAGTTCGGCGAAATGGGTCGCTATCATCATATAGGTCGCGACGATCGGTATTCCGGCCACAACCGCCCGAAACACGTTGTTGCGAAATACCAGAACGATGATGGAAAACACGCTGATAAGGTTGGGGAGATCTCCCAAGGGCAGGACGCGGTTTCCCGGCACGACAAAAGACAGGGCGAGTGAAATGGGCATCAGGATCATGCCGGTGACAAGGATCGAACGATTTTGTAAGAGCGGCCCCGAATCCATCCCGACACGGAGTTCGGCTCGACTCGAGAACCGGCGCTCGATAATCGATCGCAATCGTGCCGACACCGGTTCGATACCCTCACCGATGAGCTTGCCGCATGGCGGCAGGAGAAACATAACCGCTGCGATATGCACCATAAGCTCGAGCAGCTCCCGGAGCTGATACGCCGCCAAAACGCCGAGGATAAGACCGAAAACAAGGCCGATGATCATCGGCTCGCTGGCAAGATCGATCAGTGAGGTGTGGTGTGCCGAAGATTCGGCGCGGGCGGCGCGGCGCTCAGCGATCTCTTGCGGGTTATAGTTGATCTTGCGTATGCCCGGGATCCGTTCAAACAGGTCATCGACCACAACGGCGTAGGGCATAAGTCCGTTGATCGATACCGTCGTGACCGCAATACCACGTAATCCCGCCCGACGCTCAACGTATATGCCGTTCCAGTCGGCGAGTTTTATCGAATAGATCCCGAGCAGGAGCGTCGCCACAAGACCGAGGGCAAGGCTACGCGTTGTGTTGAGAATCAGGGTTCCCGCTAAGGCGTAGTGCCAGTAGTTCCAGATATCTAAGTTGATCGTCTGCGTCGTACGGGTCGCGAGCATCACCAGATTGAGCGCCAGAAAGAGCGGAATCGTTAACGGCGCGATCGGCGACGCCCAGGTTATCGCGGCGAGAGGCGGCCAGCCGACGTCGAGTACCGGAAAGTCGAATCCCCGGACGGCGACGATCTGTTCAACGGCCGGGCCGATTCCCGCGACAAAAAAGTCAAACACGATAAAGACGCCGGCAAAACCGACGGCGATCCGCAGTGCACTCAAAAGCGCGGCGCCGGTCCGCATCCTCGCGATAAGCGCGATCGCGAGGATGATAAGCGGAAGCATGACGTACGCTTTAAAGCTGAAGATATATTCAACTACCGCAGTTAGGCTGTCCAATGCTGTCCTCCCAGACCACGATTGTATACGAGCGAGCCCACGGAATCCAGAATACCTACAGCGCCTCCAACTGCCCGGCTGCCGCAAAATCAGAAAGCCGCACCGCGGCGAGATCCTCCTCGGTCACGCCAAACTCCTGATCAATCATTTTCTCAACGGCGTGGACGATACTGATGGCATCGAGATTGTACTCTTTCATCAGGTACTGTTGGCTCGCGCCGTGGGCGTACGTGTCGAACAGACCGAGTTTTACGAGTCGTGACCCGACGCCGTGCTCGGCCAGCAGGTCGGCGACGCAGGTCCCGAGCCCACCGATCGTCGTATGGTTCTCGACCGAAAGTACGCCGTAGCGACTTTTTGCCGCGCTTGCGACGAGCTGTGGATCGCTAAAGGGTTTAAGCGTGCTTGCGTGGAGGTGCTCAACCGAGACGCCTTTTTTAGCGAGATAGGCGGTCGCGCGCATCGCCTCCTCGGTCGTTATTCCGGCGGTCACGAGGGTGATGTCGTCCCCCTTGCTGACAACCCGTACCCGGTCAAACTCCGTCGGTCGGTCGGCCGGAAACAGCCGCGGAATCTCCTTGCGAACCATGCGAACGTACACCGGCCCGTCGACGGCGTGGGCAAGATCGAGAACCGATTCTACGTCGGTCGCGTCGCCCGTCTCAAATATCGTGAGATTGGGAACACCGCGCAGGACGGCGATATCGTCGACCGCTTGGTGGCTGACACCTCCGGGCGTTGTGATTCCCGGCAGGAATCCGAACATGCGGACCCGCAGATTGGGATAGGCGATCGACATCTCGATTTGATCGAGCGCTCGCCGGTACATAAACACGGCAAAGGTGTGAACATGGGGGAGAAAGCCCTCCCGTGCCATACCGCCGGCCCAGCTCATCATGTTTTGTTCCGCCATGCCGAGCGAAAAAAACCGGTCAGGGTATGTCTCCTTGAACGACTTGATTTCCGTTGAGCCCGTGAGGTCCCCGGAAAACACGATCACTTCAGGTTTGTCGGCTGCAAAGCGAACGAGATTTCGTTCGTGTACCTGGGTTTCTGTTTTCATAGCTGTCTCCTTGCGCATTACATCGATTCGAGAAAGCGCTCGAGAATCGCCTTCTCTTCGGCCGTCTTAAAGCGAACGTAATGCAGGTACGGTTTTCGATCCGCCAGGAGCGGTATTCCGCGAGCGGTGTCGGTATAGGCGAGGACAAACAGCGGCTTCCCGTCGTGCTCGGTTCGCATAGCCGCGTCAAGCGCCTCAAAGTCGTGCCCGTCGACGACGGCTACCGCAGCCCCAAATCCGGATAGGCGATCCGAGAGCGGCTCGATACGCATAACGTCCTCGATAGCGCCGTCGACCTGTTGGCCGTTTACATCGACAAAGACAACCACGTTGTCGAGGTTGTAGTGGACACAGGATTGGACTCCCTCGTAGGTCTGCCCTTCCTCAAACTCACCATCGGACATAAACACAAAGACGCGACCGCTTTCCTTGCGTAAGCGGCGCGCGAGGGCGATTCCACCCGCCTGGCTCAGCGCCTGGCCAAACGACCCAGTGGTAAGCTCCATCCCGGGAGAATGCTCGCCGCCGATCATCTCGACCGAGCTTCCGTCCTCGTTGAACTGCTCCAAGCCCTCCGGAGCCAGCCTGCCAACCTCGACTAAGGCGGCGTACACGGCGACGGCATAGTGGGCTGCAGACAAAAGCAAACGATCGTGGTCCGGCTCGCGCGGACCGTTGTAGTCGGCGCCAAGCGGGTGGAAACCGGGACGAGGCACGCCGGGAAACCGCGCGGGGATGAGCGGAGCGGTACTCGCGCCGATTTGAAGTTCCGATCCATAAAGAAACGCCAGAACTTCGGCCGCCGAAAGTGCCTGACTCAGATAGCATCCGTTCTTCTTTATCGTCAGATCCAGAGCTCGTCGCCTGATCCCGTGAGCGATCGACGATAACTCCTTGATCGTCGCGCGCGATTTTCCTACCGCGGTCATATCTCCTCCTTGGATGGTTCGTGTGAGACCGACGATATCGGTCCAATAACGCATAGTCAAGCGTATTTCGGAATTTTCTTGTATATTTCGGCATAATAATGCACAATTGCGCCATGCTCATGGAAGAACGAATAGGTAACATCCGGCGCGAACTGCGACATAAGGGGATTCTCACGGTAGACGAGGTCGCCGAGCGATACTCCGTGTCTGCAGACACAATCCGGCGCGATTTTGGCCGGTTGGCAAAGGATCCCGGCGTCCGTCGCACGCACGGCGGGCTGCTCCTGAATCGCCACGACAACGATTCGACGCTCGCGGAGCGTCGTCTTCGCGCTTCCTCAGAGAAGTACGCGATCGCGCGGGCGGCCGCGGCCCTCGTCCAGGACTTTGACACAATTGCGCTTGACGCCGGCTCAACAACGGCACTCATGGTCGACGAAATCGCCGCGCGCGATGTCACCGTCATAACCTACTCGGTCGAGATCGCCGCGCGGGCGATTCAGAGGGACAACCTCAACGTCTATATCGCTGGAGGTGCGGTGCGCAAGACGACGGCGAGTATCGTCGGAGACGACGCGATACAAATGATTCGATCGCTACAGGCCGCCCGCTCCTTTATCGGCGCCAACGGGGTGAGCATCCTGCACGGTCTGATGACACCAAACTACCACGAAGCGAGCGTGAAGCGGGCGCTCCTCGAGATCGGTCAAATCAACGTTCTACTTGCTGATTCGTCCAAGCTCGAGCGGCGCGCGTTGGTTCGATTTGGCGATCTATCGCAGATAGACCTCTTGCTTACCGATGAAGAAGCGCCCGACGATTTTGTTCATGCGGCTCGATTACAAGCTCGCTCGGTTTACCTGGTCGCGGCGGATCGTCGCGATCGACCCCGGTAAGTCGCGTCGAGTATTGCATCGGGTTGCGAAGGAAGTAATCACGCCGGAACGCCTGTGGGCTTGCCCCGGTAAAGGTTTTGAAGCTTCGTGAAAAATGGAACGGGTTGGCGTATCCGAGACGCCAGCTTATCTCTTTGACGGATAGATCGCTGTTAATCAACAAGGACCCGGCGGTTTCGAGCTTGAGTCTTCTGAAGAACTGCATCGGCGTCACGCCAAAACGCTGTGTAAACAGGCGAATAAGATGCTCGCCCGTGATTCCGAGATCGGCCGCGACCTCCCCGAGCCGAACAGGCTCGGCGATCCGGCGCTGAAATATGGCGATCGCGCGGTCGAGGTGGACACTGTACTCGTCACGAACGAGCGATATGCGGCGACCTTCAACACAGCGAGCGTATAAATCGTAGACAAAGGAGGCTAACTGATGTCGGGCGGCGTTTGTCCGGTATGTCTCCGGGTGCGAAAAACTGTTTTTGAGATCCTCAAACAGGAGGCGTTGCCGCGTTCCAAGTTGGATCGGAAATCCCTCAACAAATCGTGCGTCCGCGAGGGTTCCGGCGATATCCTCGGCCGCATCAAATAGAACCGCGTAGTACGCCATGGGATGTTCGGGATCGTCCGGATGTAGCTCGTGTACCACCTGCGGGGGAGAGTAGAACAGTGCCCCTCCACGTATTGAATGGGTCGTGTTCCCGTTTTCAAATCTGCCGCGACCGCCGAGAAAAAAGTGAAACTCATGGGAGTTATGTTGGTGGCGTCGGGTATGCCAGCGAACGAGTGCCGCGCCGTGCAAACTGTGAACAAACACTACGTCGCGGATTACGAGTCCATTATAGGCCACGCTTACAGGCAATCACGTCGACGAGATCATGTCAATTCATAATACGATATATCAATTTTAGATATGTGCGGTGTGTGGTAATCGGGCTACGCTGAACCATCAAGACGAGGCAAAAGGAGACGCAAGAAGATGAAAGATATTTTTCCAGGAATCCCGAAGGTCCAATACGAAGGCCCCGACACAAAAAACCCACTTGCGTTTCGCTACTATCAACCCGAGAAAAAAGTCGGTGATAAAACGATGGCGGAGCACTTTCGGTTCTCGATGGCGTTCTGGCACTCGATGACCGGCGGCGGCGTTGATCCATTTGGGGTCGCCACGGCGATCCGTCCATGGGACGGCTTGTCGGATCCGATGGAAATCGCCCGCATGCGCATGCGCGGTATTTTTGAGCTTACGACCAAGCTCAGCATCCCGTATTTCTGTTTCCACGATCGCGATATCGCCCCCGACGGCGCCACCCTCCGAGAGGCAAATGCCAAGCTCGACGAAATAGTCGGTCTCGCCAAGGAACTGATGAACGACTACCCCACTCGTCTTCTTTGGGGAACGGCGCAACTTTTTATGCACCCGCGGTACATGCACGGCGCCGCGACATCACCGTATCCAAAAGTCTTTGCGTACGCCGCGGGACAGGTAAAAAAAGCGATTGAGGTCACCCAGGAGTTGGGCGGCGCCAACTACGTCTTTTGGGGCGGGCGCGAGGGATATGAAACGCTCCTTAATACCGATATGGGAATCGAACTCGACAACCTAGGATACTTTTTGAACCTCGCGGTCGACTACAAGAAGAAGATCGGCTTTGACGGTCAGTTTCTGATCGAGCCAAAACCGATGGAACCAACAAAACATCAGTACGACTCCGATACGGGCGCAATCTGGGGATTTCTCCAGGAGTACGGCCTTGTCGATGACTTTAAACTCAACATCGAGACAAACCACGCAACGCTCGCCGGTCACACCATTCAGCACGAGCTCCATTTCGCTCGCGTAAAGGGCATCCTCGGAAGTGTCGACGCCAACCAGGGCGACACCCTCCTTGGCTGGGATACGGACCAGTTTCCGACGGACCTGTACACAACGACCGCGATTATGTACGAGATTCTCCTCAACGGAGGGCTTGGCTCGGGCGGACTCAACTTTGACGCCAAGGTACGCCGCCCGTCGTTTACCGTCGAAGACCTCGCGGTTGCGCACATCGTTGGAATGGATAGCTTTGCCCGCGGTCTGCTCGCCGCCAACGGTCTGCTCGCGGACAAAGCGCTCACCGCGGTCATCGATACGCGCTACGGCGGGTATTCCGACGCGATTGGAAAGACGATCATCGAGCGCGGAACGAGTTTTGACGATCTCGAATCGGCAATTATCGACGACGCGAACATCGAGGTAACGTCCGGACGCCAGGAGTATCTGGAATCGATCGTCAATCGCTACATCTAGGGGGGCATCGTGCGCTACACGCTCGGCTTGGACGTCAGCACGCAGAGTATATCGGCTGTGGTTCTGGATCTCGAACGCGGGGCGATCGTCCAACAGTTGTCGTTGGCGTATCGCGAGGATAAGCGTCTAAATCGATTCGGGATTGAGTTCGACTCGCTCCTCGTCACAGCCCGTGAGCCCGGCGAAGCCGCGCAGCCTCCGCGCATGTTTCTCGCCGGGCTCGATGCCGTTCTGGAGGATCTATCGCGAGCCGGCGCCCCGCTCGGTGAGATCGCGGCGGTCGCCGTAAGTGCGCAACAGCATGGACACGTGTACCTATCCAACCAGGCCACGGATGTTATCGCGGCGCTCGACGGCCCGAAAAGTAGCGCGGATGTCGCGCTCGCTGAGCGTTTTCGCGGCGCGTTTAGCTACGGTGCCGCGCCAATTTGGCAGAGCGCCAACACAGCGCGTGAGGCCGATGAAATCCGGGCGTTCGCGGGGGGCCGAGAAGAGATCGTTCGTCTCTCGGGATCCGACAGTCCACTGCGGTTTACCGGCGCGGTTATTCGTCGCGTCGCCAATCGTTTCCCGGAAGTCTACCGGGAGACGGCACAGATAGCACTCCTGAGTAGCTTCATCTCGTCCGTCCTCGCGGGTCGCCCGGAAGCCCCGATCGATTGGGGGAATGGTTCCGGGATGACGATGATGGACTACTCCCGACGGGAATGGTCGGAGGACCTCCTCGCCGCGGTCGCCGCCGGGCAACCGGAAGGGACGGAGGGGCTACGTCGCCGACTGCCGTCGTTGGCCGCGCCGACTGATATCGTCGGATCGATCGCCACCTACTTCGTCGAGCGCTATGGGCTTAATCCCGACTGCCGGGTCACCGTCGGCTCAGGCGACAATCCTCAATCAAAAGTTATGAGCAACGGCGATCTTTTCTCACTTGGATCAAGCTTTGTGTACATGGTCGACACGCCCGAGCCGACCGTTGATCTCCAGGGCTACGCCAACAGCATGTACGACGGAATCGGTCGCCCGTTTGTGTTTGCCTGCCGTACCAACGGTGCGATGGTCTGGGACCGTATTCGTTCGGGACACAACGCCTCGATCGATCAGGCGGACGCGGCGCTGCGCGCGACGCCGATCGGTTCACAAGTTGTCGTCTGGCAACCGTACGCGGAGAGCTACCCGGTCTCCCCGGCGATCGGCAACAGCGCGGTCGAAACGGGCACCGGCGAGTTCGCGACTCAGTATGCCGGACTCGTTGACGGCGCGCTGGCGATGACGTGGCATTACGCTCGCGGATTTGACACGGGGAGCGGCCCGATCGCGGTGACCGGAGGGCCGTCGGGGAGCCGGGAGATCCTCGAGCGTATCGCTGCGATGTGGAATCGACCGGTGTATACGATCGGAGACGCGGGCGCGGCCATGGGAAGCGCCGTCAGCGCGTGGTACTCGCGGCGACTCGCCGAAGGTGGAGCGGTCGATTCGGTCCCGGACGAATTGGCGAAGATCCGCGAGGCACTCCTGCCCCCCGGCACGCAGATCGAGCCCGATTCTAAAGCGGTGGAGGCGTATCACGGCGACGACGGATTTGTGAGTCGTTTCGTCACTGTCTTCGAACAGAAGGCCTACGGCGAGGGCACCTGACTCCCGAGCAGATCCGTTTCGTGGCTAGGGACCGTGGCGCGTTTCGGCCTGCCATGCGGACGGGCTCATCCCGGTTTTGCGCTTGAATATCCGGGAGAAGTAGTACTGGTTCTCGAAGTTCATATGCGCCGACACCTCTTTGACCGATACGCCGGGTTCGATCAACAGTTCTTTGGCCCGGTGCATCCGTAACTGGAGGAAGTACTGGTACGGTGTCAGACCGGTGTACTGTCGAAAAATGCCGAGGAGCCGCGTGTAACTCACGCCGATCCGCGACGCGATGTCTTCTACCGCCAGGCCCTCGTCGAGGTGTTCGCGCATAATGGCCCGTGCGGCGTCAACGAGCTCTCCGGCCCGGGCCTGTGTCTTGTTCGTGGTGTCGATCGCATGAATGTGGGCGAGGAGCTGTAAAACAAGCGCGCCGAGACGAACCTGGAAACCGGGCGTCTGTTGCCGGCACAGTCGCACAATTTGCTCGTAGTCGGCCATTATCTCGCGGTTGATGCCGACGTGAAAAACGGGGCGCCGCGGGCTGAATAGACCGTGATTCCACAATCGCATCGGATGATCGCCGGCAAATCCAACCCAATACTCGTACCATCCGGTTTCATATTGCGGGCGATACGCGTGCCAAACTCCCGGAAACAGCATTAACATGTCGCCGGCGACAACTTCTCGCTCGGGAACGCCGTCGGCTCGGAAGAATCCCCGGCCCGCGGTGAGGTAGACAACCTGAAATTCCCGCAGAACGCGCCTCGATTTCACGGTTTCGGCATACTCTCGCGGATGATCCTCGGGGACGACCGGGTATTCGACGTTGGGCGGCACCTGGGAGTACCCGGCGTCGTTACACCACGTTTCCCAGCGGATCGCCTCCGAGTTGACGGGGAGATAACGGGAAAACTGCGGCTCAAAGTGCGCCATATTAAAAAAAGTATATCACACCCGTTATTTTGTCTATTTGCGGCTCACAAAAGCGGGTATAGCGTGAAGTATGAATAGGGCAGAACCGCTCAAAGTCGGCGTCTTTGGCATCGGACTCGATACCTACTGGCCGCAGTTTCGGGGACTCAAGGAGCGACTTGAGGGGTATCAAGCGCGGATCGCCGCAATAATCGCCTCGTCGGGTGATATCGACCTCGTGGATGCCGGTCTCGTCGATAACCCCGAACGTTCGCGCGCGGTTGGCTCCCTGTTTCGCCAGCAGCAGGTTGATGTCGTATTTTTGTATATCTCAACCTACGCGCTTTCTTCAACCGTTCTTCCGGTCGCCCAGGCGACCAACGTTCCTATCGTTGTTCTCAATATCCAACCGGTCGCCGCGATAGACTACGAGACGTTTAACGCGCTCGGTGATCGCGGGACGATGACCGGGGAGTGGCTCGCCCATTGCCAGGCGTGCTGCGTGCCCGAAATCGCCGGTGTGTTTAAGCGTGCCGGTATCGATTACCACCTCGTCACCGGCTACCTCGGCGAGGCGGAAACGGAAGAGGCGATAATAGAGTGGGTCGACGCCGCCAAAGTCGCCCGGACGATGCGTACAAATCGTCTTGGCGTGATGGGCCACTACTACGCCGGGATGCTCGATGTGTACACCGACGTGACCAAGCAACTTGCCGCCTTTGGCGGGCACGTCGATCTGCTTGAAATCGACGAGCTTGCCGCGCTCCGCGAATCGGTCACCAAATCCGAAACGTCCGCGAAGATCGAGGAGTTTCGAGACCGCTTTACCGTATCTCCCGAATGCGAAGAGGCCGAAATTACGCGCGCCGCCCAGACCTCGGTCGCTCTAGACAAGCTCGTCGCGTCCCATCACCTCGGGGCCCTCGCTTACTACTACGAAGGTACGCCCGGATCGCTCCACGAAGACATCGTCACGTCGGTCATCGCCGGAAACACGCTTCTTACAGGTAACAACGTGCCGGTCGCGGGCGAATGTGAGGTCAAAAACGCCCAGGCGATGAAAATCCTCGACAGCCTAGGCGCGGGGGGCTCGTTCTCCGAGTTTTACGCGATGGATTTTAATGATGACGTTGTCCTTCTCGGGCACGACGGTCCAGCGCACTTCGCGATCGCGGAGGGTCGTGTCGGACTTGTACCACTGCCGGTGTATCACGGAAAGCCGGGTAAAGGACTGTCGATTCAGATGACGGTACGACACGGTCCGGTAACGCTGCTCTCCGTCTGCGAGCGGCCGGAAGGTGTTTACTTGCTCGTCGCCGAGGGAGAAAGCGTTGTCGGTCCCGTTCTGCACATCGGTAATACAAACAGTCGCTATCGATTCCCGCTTTCGGCCCGGGAGTTTGTTGAGCGCTGGTCTAAGCTTGGACCATCGCATCACTGCGCAATTGGAATCGGCCGACAGGCCTCTCGGATCGAAAAGTTTGGTCGACTCCTCCAAGTTCCGGTGGTGCGAGTGTGTTAGTTAAAGGAGGGCGGAAATGAGGCGCGCGGGATTTGCCATGCAACTCAAACCGGGCGTGGTCGTCGAATACAAGCGGCGTCACGACGAGATTTGGCCAGAGCTGGTCGAGCTCCTCGAGCGCGCCGGCATACGCGACTATGCGATCTACCTCGATCCACGGACCGACACGCTATACGCCAGTCAAAAGTTGACCGAGCACAACAGCGCGAGCCGTCTCCCCGAATCGGAAGTGATGCAAAAGTGGTGGGCGTATATGGCCGACCTGATGGAGACCAATCCGGACGGATCTCCGGCGGTCTATCCCCTGGACGAAATGTTCTACATGGATTGAGGCAGGAACAAACGGCGAATGAGTGATCATGTTTTAGAGCTGGACCATATCTCCAAGTCATTCCCCGGCGTTAAGGCGCTGGACAACGTCCGGTTTACGCTGCGTCCGGGTGAAATACACGGCCTGATGGGCGAGAACGGGGCCGGCAAATCGACCTTTATCAAGATAATCACCGGTGTTCACGAGCCCGACGGCGGCGAGGTCAAGATCGAAGGACGCCAGGTTGCGTTTCGAACACCGTTGGAGGCGCAACGCGCGGGTATCGCGGCCATTTATCAACACGTCACGAGCTATCCCGACCTCACCGTCGCCGAGAACATCTTTATGGGCCACGAGAGGGTGACCCGTCTTACCCGGCGAATCGATTGGCGGGCGATGTACGGCGAGGCCCAGGAACTCTTGGACCAACTCGACGCCGGCGTGTCCTCGCATCAACGGATGAGTGATCTTTCGGTCGCGCGCCAGCAAATCGTCGAGATCGCCAAAGCGCTTTCGACGCAGGCGACGATCGTTATTATGGATGAGCCCACCGCCGCTCTGACCCGTCACGAGAGCGAGGAGCTCTACCGCATCACCGAAACCCTGCGCGACCAGGGGGTCTCGATTATCTTTATCTCTCATCGATTTGAGGACATCGAACGCCTCGCCGATCGAATCACCGTGTTTCGGGACGGGACGTATATCGACACCTGGGACGCTCAGGACGTTTCGCGCGATCAGCTGATCGTCGCGATGGTCGGCCGCGAGATCTCCCAGATGTTTCCCAAACGTCACATCGAAATTGGAACCGAGGTTCTCCGCGTCGAGGGCCTCTCACGGACGGGGTTTTTTCGCGATGTCTCATTCTCAGTCAGGCGGGGCGAGATTCTGGCGCTGACGGGTCTCGTCGGCGCCGGTCGTACCGAGGTATGCGAGTCGATTTACGGTCTGTTCCCGCCGGACGACGGTACAATCTACTTCGAGGGGCAGGCTGTCGAGATTCCCAATCCAATCAGGGCCCTCGAAATCGGGATCGGACTGTTACCGGAGGATCGTCAACGCCAGGGTCTTGTCCTCGACTGGGAGATCGTCAAGAACATTACGCTTCCAAACCTGGAGGACTTTACTCGCGCCTCGATCATCGACCGCGATAAAGAGTGGGACAATGCGAGCGCCCTTTCGCAAAAGCTCGCCGTCCGGGCCCCGCACGTCGGCACGCTCGCCTCAGCGTTGTCCGGCGGTAATCAGCAAAAGATCGTCGTCGCCAAGATCGTTGGAAGCACGCTAAAAGTGATCATCCTCGACGAGCCGACCAAGGGTATCGACGTTGCCGCCAAAGCAGCGATCTACGAGATCATCGGCGACCTCGCGGAGCAGGGATACGGGATTATAATGATTTCATCGGAGATGCCGGAGGTGTTGAGTTTGAGCGATCACATCGTGGTGATGAAAGATGGACACGTGACCGCCAACATAGAGACAAAATCGGCAACTCAGGAGCAGATCCTCAACGCCGCGATGGTTGGCGAGGTCGCGACGGAGGACCATTCATGAACCTCAGACGAACGTTTAGCGGCGAGAACCTGCGGGAACTCGGCTTGCTGATCTTTATCATCATACTCGGAGCGGCGATTCAAATCCGGAACCCCGCCTTTCTCCGTTTGTCAAACCTCTCGGATCTCCTGACAAACACGGCAATTCTCGGAATCCTCGCGGTCGGCATGATGATGGTGCTGATAACGCGCGGAATTGACTTGTCGATCGGCTCGATCATCGCCTTTACCGGCATGGTTACGGCGATAACTGTCGCGCGCTATCCAAATATCCCGCCAATCGTCGCGATCCTCGAGGGAACCGTCATTGGGATGGTGATCGGTATGGTCACGGGACTACTCGTCGCCCGGTTCGACGTCTTACCGATCATCGCCTCGCTGGGCATGATGAACATCGTTCGCGGCCTCACCTACGTCGTTTCCGGCGGACGGTGGGTGAGCTCCTACGAGATGTCGACCGGATTTAAAGCGATCGCGACCGGCACGACTCTTGGACTTAACAATCTGATCGTCATTGCGATTTGCGTGTACCTCATCGCCGCCGTATTTATCAACCATACGCGGACCGGTCGCCGGATCTACGCCGTCGGATCAAATCCGCAGGCCGCCGAGGTCTCCGGTATTCCAAAACGACGCCTCGTTTTTCTCGTCTACGCGATTATGGGGTCACTATCGGGTCTCGCGGGGGTTCTTTGGGTCGCCAAGTTTGCCTCAGCGCAGGGTAACACGGCGATCGGCTACGAACTCCAGGTGATCGCGGCGTGCATTCTCGGTGGCGTGAGCATCGCCGGCGGCGTCGGTAAACTCTCAGGACTGATACTCGGCACCTTACTTTTTGGCATTCTCAGCAACGCTCTCCCACTCATCAACGTATCGCCGTTCTGGCAGATGGGCATTCAGGGGGCGACCGTGCTTGCCGCGGTGATTACAAACGTGATGGTCAAACGAAACACAGAACGTACCGCTCTCAGGCGGCGAGCAATTTAGGAGATGCGATGAACGGCGCGGCCCCAAACCTTAAACCACAACGCAATTGGCGCGAGTTCTTTTTTCAATGGGAATGGCTCCTCGTCGCCATTCTTGGCCTCACGCTCGTTATTAACTCGCTGATCTCGCCCTACTTCCTCTCGATTTTTTCGCTCATCAACACGCCGACGAGCTTTCTGGACAAGGCGTTTATCGTTCTGCCGATGATGTACGTCATTCTTCTCGGTCGGATCGACATATCGGTTGGTTCAACGGTCGCGCTCTCGGCCGTGCTGATGGCGGTCGGCTACAACGCGGGACTGCCGATGCCGCTGGCTATGGTTCTCTGTCTCGTCGTCGGGACGGTCTGCGGGATGATCAACGGTATGCTGATGGTGTGGTTCAAGGAGTTGTCGTTTGTGATCGTGACGCTCTCCACGATGATTATCTACCGCGGAATCGCCTACATCATTCTCGGCGACCAGGCGGCCGGGGGTTTTCCCGAGTGGTACTCGTTTTTTGGTTGGGGCCGAATCCTCGGGATCCCGTTTATGGTGATCGCCTTTGCGGTCGCGGCAACGATTTTTGGGATCGTCATACATCGAACCAGCTTTGGGCGGACGATTTACGGGATGGGATTTAATCCAACCGCGTGTCGCTACTCGGGCGTCAACACCGACCGCATCACCATAATCGTGTTTACGCTCGCCGGGTTGATGGCCGGGGTGACCGCACTGTTTCTGAGTTCGCGTATGGGGAGTACGCGACCCAACGTCGCGATCGGCTACGAACTCGAAGTTATCGCGATGGTGGCGCTCGGCGGGGTTAGCACGAGCGGGGGAATCGGCAAGATCGGCGGTCCGCTCCTGGCGATCTTTATCATTGGATATCTGAGCTACGGGATGGGTCTGGCCAACCTCCAGGCGCCGATTGTGCTCGTCGTAATCGGCTCGCTCCTGATCATCTCGGTGCTCGTTATGAAGCTAAGATTTGGGATTCGGAATAAAAAATCGGTCGTATAGCGTTGCTAGTGAGACCGGTTGAAAAAATCAAGGAGGTCTGAAATGAAAAAGTATGTCTTTTTCGTTCTGATCATCGTACTGGCGTTTGCTCCAATTACGGCAGTATTTGCAGGCGGCTCTGGAGAGGACGACGTGGAGCGCCACGCGTTTATCTTCAAGAACACGGGTAACCCCTACGGTGATAAGCAGATGGAGGGGTTTGAGGAAGCTATCGAGGAGCAGGGATTTGAAGCGATCCTCCGTGCGCCCGATCAGCCGACTGCAGAGGCCCAGATCCAGATCATCGACCAGCTTATCTCACAGAGAGTAGCGTCGATCAGTATCACGGGTAACGATTTTGACGCCCTGGAGCCGGCGCTCACGCGCGCCCGGGAAGAGGGAATTGAGGTTCTTTCGGCGGACTCCGCGGTCAATCCGGCGAGCCGACTGACCCACATCAACCAGGCCGACTCCGAGATGATTGGCCGGACGCTTATCCAGGCAGCCTACGATATGGCCGACGGTGCGGGCGAAATCGCCATTCTCTCGGCGACAAGTCAAGCCTCAAACCAGAACCTGTGGATCGAGTGGATGGAAACCGAACTCGCCGAGGATCCGGCCAAGTACGCCGATCTCGAGCTCGTGCGTATCGCCTACGGCGACGACCTGCGCGACAAATCGGTGAGTGAGACGCAGGGACTTCTCCAGAGTTTTCCGGACCTCGAGGTCATCATCGCCCCGACCACCGTCGGTATCGCAGCCGCCGGTCGTGTTATCACCGATCGTGGTCTTATCGGCGAGATCTACGTCACGGGCCTTGGTCTCCCCTCGGAGATGGCGGAGTACATCGAGAACGGTGCATGTCCGTACATGTTCTTATGGAATCCGATCGACGTCGGGTACCTCACCGGATATGCCGCCACGGCCGCGGTCGACGGCGATCTTACCGGTGCCGCAGGCGAAACGTTTGCCGCCGGACGTCTCGGTAATTTCGAAGTTGTCGCCGCCGGCGACGGTGGAACGGAAGTTCTTCTGGGCGCCCCGTTCCGATTTGATCCGGACAACATCGCTGAGTGGAAGGACGTCTATTGATCGACGACCGCCATGCGGTTCTAACGGTTATCCCCGGAAAACTCCGGGGATAACCACTCATCTTTTTTTGATTCCCACAAGGAGCAGCCCCGATGCCAGGCAGTCAGTACGAGGAAGCGCGTTCGCGGTACGCCGAGTTTGGCGTCGACAGCGAAATCGCGCTCGACAAAATCGAGACGATTCCGGTCAGTGTAAACTGCTGGCAGGCCGACGATGTCGCCGGTCTCGAAGGGGCGGGTGAATTATCCGGAGGCGGCATCCTCGCCACCGGGAACTATCCGGGCAAGGCTCGAACCGCGGACGAGATTCGTCAAGATTTTGAGTTTGCCCGCACGCTGATACCGGGGACACAGCGAATTAACCTTCACGCGATGTACCTCGAGAGCGGAGGGCGATCGATCGACCGCGACGAAATCACCGTCGAGCACTTTGCGCGTTGGATCGATTGGGCCTCCAAACTGGGCGTCGCCCTGGACTTTAATCCGACGTTTTTCTCGCACCCCAAGGCGGATAGCGGTTTTACCCTCGCCAGCCGCGATCGCGGTATTCGCGAGTTTTGGATCGAGCACGGACGGCGCTGTCGCGAGATAAGTGCTGCAATGGGCCGGTCGCAAGGTTCGCCGTCGATTGACAATCTCTGGATACCGGACGGATACAAGGACATACCGGCGGACCGCCTCGCATTGCGGGAGCTCCTCATGGACTCCCTCGATCAAGTATATGCGACGAGCTACGACCGAAATCTCACCTTGGACGCCGTGGAGAGCAAGCTGTTTGGGATAGGATCGGAAAGCTTTGTTGTCGGATCACATGAGTTTTATCTGGCATACGCCCTTTCGAGGAATCTTGTGCTGACGATGGACGCCGGGCATTACCATCCAACTGAACGCGTGAGCGATAAAATCAGCGCGCTCCTGCCGTACATTCCGGAATTGCTCCTTCACGTCTCCCGACCGGTTCGCTGGGACAGCGACCACGTCGTCCTCTTTGACGAGGAAACCCACGCGATTATGGTAGAAATCGCGCGGGCCGAGGCGTGGGATCGCGTGTATATCGCGGTAGATTTTTTTGACGCCAGCATAAACCGTGTCAGCGCGTGGACAATCGGCGTACGATCCACGTTTAAGGCGATCCTTTCGGCGCTGTTGCAACCGACGGAACTTATCAGACAGGCCGAGGAATCAAACCGCCTCGACAAGCGCCTCGCGCTTATCGAACAGACAAAGACGTTACCGTTTGGCGCCGTCTGGGAGGAGTGGTGTCGTCGCCGCGACGTTCCCGGGACCGCGCGTTGGACCGACGAGATCGAACGATACGAACGTGAGGTACTAAGCACGCGATGACTGAGCAACTACAGATACTGACAAAACTCTCAAATCGGTATGGGACCGGCACGGACTGGGTCATCGCCGGCGGCGGAAACAGTTCGGTCAAAAACGAGAAGACGCTCTGGGTAAAGGCCTCCGGTACCACCCTCGGAGGAATAACGCCGGAGGGCTTTGTCGAGATGAATCGGCAGAAGCTCGCCGCGATCTGGGATTCGCAGTACCCCAGCGATCCCGATACGCGCGAGCAACGAGCTCTCGCCGACCTCCTCGCAGCCCGTGTAGGCGGCGAATCCGCGCCGCGACCGAGCGTTGAAACGCTGATGCACGACGTTTTTCCGCATACGTTTGTTCTTCACACCCACCCTACCCTCGTAAACGGATTGGGCTGCGCCGTCGACGGAGAATCATATGCCGGCGACCTGTTCGGCGATCGAATGATGTGGATTCCGACTATCAATCCCGGATACACGCTCTCGGTTGATATCTATCGGCGACTCGAAACCTGGCGGAAGACGCACAACGGAGAGTACCCCGCGTTCTTACTCATGCAGAACCACGGGCTCGTGGTTCCCGGTAACGCCGTGGAGGAGATCGACCGTATCCACGACGAGATTGTTGCCGCCTTGCAAGCGCGGGTGTCGCAGTTCCCGACAGACGCCGACGAGGACGGAGAGCGCGATTTGGCCGACGAGGTCGCTGCGGCCTATTCCTCGCTACCGGGACTTCAGGAAATCGTAACCCGGTCCATCGGGCGTAAATCTCTTATCGAGTCCTTCGGCGCCGGAGTTCGAGCGGTAGACGGCGCGTTTTCTCCCGATCACATCGTCTACAGCGGCCATCGGCCCTGTATTGTCGCCGACGCCACGATCGCCGACGCAATCGACGCCTACATTGAGGCTGAGGGCGTCGCTCCAAAGGTCGTCGTCCTACCGTCTCGCGGCGCTGTCGCCCTCGGCACGACCGAGAAAAAGGCCGAGTTTGCCCGTCTACTCTTCCTCGATGCCCTAAAAATCGCCTTTTACGCCAAAAGCTTTGGTGGTAGTCTTTTTATGCCCCCCGACCAGGTCGAGTTTATTCGCGGGTGGGAGGTAGAAAAGTTCCGGGAGAAAAAAAGCTCCGGGTAATCAGGGAGAAGCACATGTCTACCGCAAAGCGGATCGCGATTATCGTTGGTACGGTTCTGGTCGTCCTCGGCGTCGCCGCCGTCATCGCCATCGACGTCGTGAATCGGCGTGCCGAACAGGAGATAGCGAGTTCGCTTGAGAGCTCCCTCGCGCGCAGCGGTATGGAGGACGCGTTTACCTACGGAGACATCGACGTCCGATCTCCCACCGGCACGATCGAGGTACGCGACCTGGTTGTGGAAAGCCCGGGCAGTGGACCTCAATTACGCGCTGCCATATTTGCGTTTACCGCGTCCCCGCTTGAGTTAGTTGGGATACTTCGTGATCCGCAAAACGCGACGCTCACTCAGGCGACGTTTCGCGGCGTTGATGTGGCGATCTCCAACGGACCTGGAGCCGGTGGCGTGACGCTGGCGGATCTGGACCTAACGGTTGAAGGCGCGCTTGGCGGAGATATCGGTCCGTCGCCGCGAGCAGTTCTATCCCGACTTACCGCGATGCAGATCTCTGCGACCGGAATGAGCGTGACACCGGATTCCACGACAATGGCTCGAATCTCGGCGCTTAGCGCCGACAACTCCCCACTCGTCGATGAGGAAAACTGGACCGTTGATGTAATGGAGATAGACGCGCGGATCGCCGGTCAGACGGTCCTTATCGATTCAATGGACGTTGTGGCCCCGCTTGTGAGCTTTAGCACAACGGCGATCGTCAATCTCGACGAATCGATGCGGCCGGTTCCGGAGTCGGGTGAGCTCTCTATTGTGGAGGTGGACCCGGCTGTACGAGAGATGGCGAGCGGAATCGGCACGATGTTCGGACTGGAGGTCCCGGAAGAAGGATCGTTTGTTCTGTCCTTTTCACTCGGACCCGATGGATTTCCGCGCCTGGAGATTCAGTAGCGCTTACGCAACGTGCGCGACGGTCCGACCAGACTCTCTGATGTACCCGGTCGTCAGGCACAGCTCAAAGAGGTCCTTGGTCATGAAGCTCTCTTCGGATTCCTCTACCCCGTCACAGCACCGGGTAATTTTCACGCGGTACCCACCCGATGCGTTCGCCATGATTTCCAGAACTGCCGATCGGCCCGGCGCCGACTTAACCTGGTAACACTTCATCCCGTTCCTCCTCACCTTTACGATATCGGCATCTGGAGGCGAAGGGATAAGGCGGGAGCGCGCTAGGTGTAGACCTCGGGATTAATACAGGTCTCCGGACGTCGCCCTTCAACCATCGCTATCGCGTTGTGCGCGGCCATCGTGGCCATCGCGTCCCGCGTCTCCCGGGTCGCGCTGGCGATATGGGGCGTCATCACAACGTTGTCGAGTTGAGCCAATCCGGGGGCCGCAATCGGTTCGGATTCGTATACGTCGAGCCCGGCTCCGGCAATCACGCCGTCTCGAAGGGCGGTGACCAACGCAATTTCGTCTATTACGGGCCCCCGCGCGGTATTGATCAGGTAGGCGCTCGGCTTCATTCTGGCGAGCGCTTCGCCGTCTATCAGATGGCGCGTTGAATCAAGAAGGGGTACATGAACGCTCACGTAGTCGCTTTCCGCGAGGAGTCGATCGAGGGAAACGCGGTCCGCGCCGATTTCGGACTCGAGAACCTCGTTGGTCCGATCGTCGGCGTACAGGACGGTCATGCCAAACCCTCGGGATTTGAGCGCCATGGTGCTACCGATCCGACCGGCTCCGACGATTCCGAGCGTTTTCCCGCTGATATCGCCACCGATAAACTGTAACGGTCCCCAGCCGCGCCATTTGCCTGCCCGCATAAACGCGTCGGACTCGACAACCCGCCGCGCAATCGAAAAAAGCAACGCCCAGGCCATATCCGCGGTTGCGTCGGTGAGGACCCCGGGCGTGTTTGTGAGCGGTATCCCTCGTTTTGTGGCTTCGGCGACGTCCATGTTGTCGTATCCCACCGCGTAGTTGGCAAATCCTTTGGCGTGACCGGCGACGTCAAACACCTCGCTATCAACGCGATCGGTCAAAAGGGTGATAACCGCCTCGGCATCCTGCACCTCGGTGAGGAGCTCGTCCCGGGAAAGGGGGCGATCAAGTTTATTGACCTTAACCGTGTAACCGGCGTCGGTGAGAACGCGAACGCCCGCCTCGGGCATTTGTCGAGTGATATAGATCATGTGTACCGTCCTATTCTCAGAGCCGGAGGATCTTTTCCTCTATGGCTCGCCAACTGGCGATATAGTTGGTGTCCGCAACTATCGAGTCGATCTGATCCATCCCAACCTGATCGATGAGACTCCAGATCTTGCTCGTCATCCGCGAGTTGATCTCGAACATACCGGCCAGATCCCACCGTGTCGGATGAGTGTCGGAGGTCAGATAGTCGGCGTAGCCGTACTTGCGTAAGTAGTAAACAAACTCGATGTACTCAAGAAGGGTATGACTGCCGGTAAAGAAGTCCCAATCCCAGGTCTTGTCGTTGTCGTTGATGTGCACGTAGTACGGATGGCCGGAGTGGTGAAGCATCGTCAGCGTCTCGGCAGGGTGTTCCCCGGCGTATACCGAGTGTCCATAGTCCATCGTGACACCAAGCGTCGGGGCGCCGATTTCTTTGATCAGCAAAAGCGTGTCGGCGGCGCGGTTTAGGTAGCAATGTCGTCTGGTTTCTTTAGGCTTGTACTCGATCATAAGCGGCATTTCCGGCCGATAGGATGCGGCCTCCGCAAATGTCTCGAGGAGACGCTCCCAGGCCGATCGGTAGTTTTCCTGAAAGACAAACTCAAATCCGTCGCCGAGCGGACAACAAGTAACGCGTGGCGCTCCGAGTTCCGCGGCAAAGTCCTTTGCCTCTTTTATAAACTCGACAGCCTTGCCGCGGATCGCCTTGTCCGCGTTGGTAAGCCCGCCGGAGACAAACTCGGGTTCGCCCTTTACGTTGACGTTGACGGCGGCGAGCTCAAGATTATGCTTGTCGAGAAGACCGCGGGTTTCAGATGCGGTCCCGACTTCGTACGGATATACGACCTCGACGCCGGAGTACCCTTCCATTCCGGCTACCATCGCGAACTTCTCGTCGAGGGATAACGCCCGGTTGTACACGTGAAACCGGTCTTTTGTCTCGCCGAGGAAACCCGTAATCAAAGCAAACTTAGGCATCATCCGACCTCCGCTTTTGTACGACTGTCTCCGCGGCGATCACGATATCGCGCGCCGACAATCCGTATTTCTCAAGTAACTTGTAGTAGTCCCCGCTCTCAGCAAACGTGTCCGCCAAACCGAGCGCGACAAACGGAACCGGGTATTCGGTGAGGCTGAGGTGCGCCAGCTCGTAGCCGACCCCGTTCTTCTTCTGGTGATTCTCGGCTACAACAAGCGCACCGGTTTTGGCGATAGACCGCAAGACGCTCTCGCGGTCATAGGGCTTGATGGAATAGAGGTCGATAACCTCGGCGTCTATTCCGCGCGTTGCCAACGTCTCGGCGGCCTCGAGCGCCTGAAATAGAATGTCGCCGTAACTCACGATCGTGACGTGTTCCCCGTTGCGGACGATTTTGCACCCTCCTATCGGAAAATTGTCGTCATCCCCGTAGATATCGAACAGCGGATCGCGCATAAGGCGGGTGAACGCTGGTCCGGGCGAGCGCATGACTTCGGGTACTATTTTGTGGGCGGCGTATGTGTCGGCCGGTACGAGGACGCGCATGTTAGGGATCGTCGCCATCGCCGCGATGTCCTCAGTTGCCTGATGCGTTACGCCGTCGATCGCCGCCGTTATCCCGCCATGAGACGAAAGGATCTTTACGTCGAGATTCGGGTAACAGATAAATGATCGAATCGCCTCGATCGCCCGCATCGTCACAAAGACCCCGTACGTCGATGCCAGAACGGTTCGTCCCGTCGAGGCTATTCCCGCGGCCGTTGCAAACATCCCGAGCTCGGCGATACCTAAGTTGAAATACCTCTCAGGATATCGCTCGCCAAAAAGGTAGGTAAACGTCGAATAGCCGATATCGGCCTCGAGAACGACAAAATCATGGTTGTCCGCGCCGAGTTCCAACAACGCGTCCGAAAATGCGCGCCGGGTTGGAACCTTGGCCTTCACCGTGGTCATACGAGTGCCTCCAGAAGTTCAGAACGTGCTTCCTCGTATTGAGCGGTCGTCGGCGCCTTGCCGTGCCAGTAGTGATCGTTCTCCATAAAGCTCACTCCTTTACCCTTGGTCGTATAGGCCACCAGGCAATACGGTCGACCCGAGTAGTCACGAGCCCGCTCAATCGCCGGAAGGAGTTCGCCGAGATCGTGTCCATCAACCTTCTCGACTTCCCAGCCAAACGCCCTGAACTTATCGTCAATCGGTTCGATCGGCATAATCTCGTCCGAAAAGCCGTCGTTCTGGATACCGTTGCGATCGATAATAGCGATGAGATTGTCGAGTCGATATTTAGCCGCGGTCTGAGCCGCTTCCCAGACGATTCCCTCGTTGATTTCGCCGTCCCCAAGAACCGTATAGACGTTGTAGTCGCGATTCGATATCAACGCACCCTCCATCGCCACCCCGACCGCCGCTGCAAATCCGATTCCGAGCGATCCGGTTGTCATGTCCACTCCGGGCGTCTTTATCACCGGATGTCCCTGCAGGATGCTTTCGAACTGCCGGAGCGTTTTTAGCGTTTCGATCGGAAAGAAACCGCGCATCGCGAGCGTCGCGTACCAGCCCGGACACGCGTGGCCTTTGGAGAGAATAAAACGGTCGCGTTCCGGCCAATCGGGATCCTCCGGCCGAATCCGAAGGATGTCGAAGTAGAGCGCGGCCAACATTTCGGCCTCGGAAAACGATCCGCCGATGTGGCCGGACTGAACCGTGTACACCATCTCGAGAACGTGCAGTCTGATTTGTTGCGCTATCTTTCGTAGTCTCTCAATCCGTTCTAACGTCACCGCCTGCTCTCCTCTACATACCTGGTCTCGTGGTGGAATCGAGTCACAAAATCAAATGCCCTTGCGTACTGTGTGGTAGCCTGAGCGGGTTCGCAGCTGATTTCCACGTCGAACGAACCGCGATAACCCGACCGCTCCAACGCGATAAACACCTCCCGCCACGGAACCGTTCCGTCACCGGGAGTCAACGACGCGTTGGTGGCGCCATCGTTGTCGCAGAGATGGGTTGCCAGTACGGGCAGGCGTCCAGGAACGAGACCAAGACGCTCCTTACTCGTATGGGCGTGCCCCGTATCGAGGCAGATACCGATCGATCGACCGGACAGATCCTCTCGACTGCTAACGAGCGCGCGGGCGAGGTCCCCGGAACCGGTATAGATACCGCCCGGGAGTAACTCGACACAGAAGTCGAGGTCGTGATTCCATGCCGACTCGGCGTATCGGTATATCCGTGTCGTCGCGGCATCTGAGACGGTAAGCGGATCGTCGGTATCACCGACAAACGGCGAAATCGGAATACAGATCGTTTTTACGCTACCGCCGCCGCCGACGACGCTCGCCAGCGTTTCAAACTCATGATACCCGGCATTGGAAGCGATAACGTCACCGTCACAAAACGTCGCGGCGAGGAAGTGGGCAACAAACTGGGTACAGGTGAGACCGATACCTTTGGCCGATTCTTCGACACTCGCCCACCCGCCCGAGATCCACCGGTCGAAGTCGTCGGCGTCGTATATTTCGCCCTGGAATCCGTCAAATCCGATCTCTGCGAGTACGTCCAGTCCGCGAATAACGTCGTTTGGCGAAAATCGCTTTCCGTACAGCGAAACGAAGTACGCCGGTGAAACCCCGATCATTTCCTCTCCATCAATCGATTTTGTATACAATATATTTATCATGAGCTTGAGCGGCTGTCAACGTTTTTGTTTGACGGTGAAGGACGGTCGTTTTAGGATGCTTGTATCGTGTACAAAGTCGATTACCAGGATCTGTCGCAGCAAGTATATGAAACACTAAGGAAAATGATCTTGACGGGCCGGCTCAAACCGGGTTCCAAGTTGTTGCAGGACGAACTGGCCGGCGAACTCGGGGTTTCACGGACGCCGATTCTTTCGGCGTTCAGCAAACTGGAGAAGGAGCTCCTCGTTGAAGTAATTCCGCGGAAAGGCGCGTTTGTGCGGAGCTATTCGCCGGAGGAGTTAATCCACGTGTACGACATTCGCATTCGCCTCGAGCCGCTCGGCGCGCGCGAGGCCGCCGCGGCGGCAACGGCGGAGCAACTCGACGAGCTCCGCGAGCAATGCGATCGATTCAGCGCGATCGTCCACGCCGATCCCGAGGACCCGCGGATTAAAGAGGAGGACTATCGGTTCCACATGCTGATAATGCGTATGAGCGGAAATGAACTCCTTTTCAACATCATCGCCTCGTACAACATCATCGTGGTCGCCAACGTGTATGGCCTGTTTAAGGATCCGCGGACGAGCGCGCGCGAGCACGAGGAACTGACCAGAATGATAACGGAACGCAACGAACGCGGTGCCCTCAGGGCGATGTTTCAGCACGTTGCCAGCTCTCGGAAGCATCTCGTAGACCATTTTGCCGAGTTCCAGGAGAAATTCGATGGGAATCATCGATAGCAAGGTCCTGACGGACCATGTTTACGACCGAATCAAAGAGATGATCGCGGACGGTCACCTCCGAGCCGGCGAAAAGATAAACAAAAAAGCGCTCGAAGAGTTGCTCGGGGTTAGTCAGACGCCAATCAACGATGCGCTCAGTCGTCTGCTTGGCGAGCAGTTTATCGAGCAGGAAGTCCGCAAGGGCTACTTTGTAAAAGAGTACAGTTGCTCCGAGCTCGTCGACCTGTTTGCTACCCGCGCGGCGATCGAGGGAATGGGCGCGAGACTTGCCGTCGAGCGAGCCGAAAGCGAGGAACTGGTGCGTATCCGCACCTTTGTCGAGAGTTTTGACGAGGCGATCGCAATGGAGGACGAGACCGCGTACTCGCAAGTCGACATCGACTTTCATACCTGTATCATGAGTCTTTCGCGGAACAGCATGCTCGTCGGGATCTACGAGCGCTACGGATATATGCTCAAAGCCAATCTTTACGGGCTGGTCCGTCCGCCGGCCGACACACTCCCCGAACATCGGGCGATAATCGAAGCCCTGATATCACGTGACGGCGCCAACGCGCAGAATTTGATGACCGAGCACATCATGCGGTCGCGGGAGATCTTACGGAAAAACTGCGAAGAACCTCATTGAAATTTCTCCTTGACAGCAAGGGAAAGCGTGTTAGGATATTTTGTATACAATATCGTGTATGCGATATCCGCAGTACCAAGGAGGCGAATATGAGGCGATTTGGTTTGTTGGTTGTATCACTGTGCGTGATAACTGGATTTGCTTTTGCAGCCGGGGAAATGGAATACCCCTCTCGCGACATCACAAACATCGTTGTTTGGGGTGCCGGCGGCGGGACCGATACCTGTAACCGCGTCATCATGGGCGAGATGGCTAATATCCTCGACGTTCCGATCAACGTTATCAACGTAACGGGAGGTAGCGCGGGATCGGTCGGAATGGCCGAGGCTTATTCAAAGGATGCGGACGGCTACACGCTCGTCGGCGCGTCGGAGTCCAATACGACAACCGCCGTTATGGTCGAGGATTGGGACAATCTCGTTGATGTATGGGACTGGTTCCTCGTCGGTGGATCGCCGGACGTCGTAAGCGTCACGCCGGATCTACCCTATGAAACGATTTCCGACCTCGTCGCAGCGGCCAATGCCAATCCCGGATCGATTCGCGCGGGAGCGAGCGGAGCCGGTTCAATTCATCACGTAAACCTTCTCGCTTTTGAGCAAGGTTCAGGCGCCGATTTTGAGTTCATCCCCTATGATGGTTCAGCGCCCTCGCAGAATGCAGCAATGTCGGGAGAAGTACAACTGGTGGTCACCTCCGTGGCCGAGCAGGCCGAGCTTATTCGCGCCGGGCAGCTCCGACCCCTCGCCGTCCTCGTTCCGGACGCGTTCTCGATCGGTGGACAGACGATTCCGTCGGCTTTTGACGAGATTCCGGAGCTGGCGGAGGTCTTACCTATCCAGCAGTCGATCGGTTTTGCGATCCGTACCGACGCTCCCGATGACGTAAAGCAGATCCTCGGGGACGCGTTTGAAGAGGCGATGGCAACTGAAACTCTGCAGCGATTTGGCGAGGAACGCTATTACGTTCTCTCGGGCGCGTGGGGCGACGAGGCAAATGCGATTATGTCGGATCTCCAAAGCTCACTCTCGTGGGCCGTTTGGGAACAGGGTATCGGTGTCAACGATCCAGCGGCACTGGGTATCGCACGACCGTAGTTTTAGCAAATAAAGCTACTATCGGTCGGGTGCGGGGGAATCCCTCGCACCCGATTTGACGTTTAGATCGAGGGAGTTCATTACATGTTGGACACCAAGTCGCTCCGCAAAGCGGACTTTGTGACAAGTATCGTTTTGTTTCTTTTTGGCGTTTGGATCCTTTCGCAAGCGTTTCAGATGCCGATGCGCGATACCTACGGCGGCGTGCGCAACGTATGGTACGTTTCGCCCGCTCTCCTACCACTTATCGTCGGCTTTGGTATCGCCGGGTTATCGATCGTCCTTCTGCTCTATTCCATCCGCTCAGGCGGTGCGCGCGACTTTATCGCGACGATGCGGAGTTACCGTCCGTCAATTTCAGATTCGGGGCGGAGGTTTCTCGGCATCCTGCTCGCACTCCTCACCTTTGTCTATTTCTATATTCCCCGTATCGATTTCGCGCTCTCGATCGCCTTTTTTTTGGCCTACTTTGTGCCCGCGTTTTACTACGATTCTATTCCGTTACTTCGACGGTTGAGTACGA
Organism: Alkalispirochaeta sp.; assembly: GCA_965601745.1. Classification (GTDB taxonomy): domain Bacteria; phylum Spirochaetota; class Spirochaetia; order DSM-27196; family Alkalispirochaetaceae. The sequence goes on along the minus strand of OZ271836.1, from coordinate 623,226 downwards.
CGTATGCCGGTTCGTTTATCCTGCTCTTGTTTCTTTATCTGACAGGAATTGCGACGCGCCTGAATAACGCGTTTGAGTTCTCGACTGACGTCATTGCGTTAGTTCTTATCGTTTTTATCTCGCTTTATTCGCGAATTATCATCGGACAGGATCGGGAGCTCCGCCGTCGATACCGACTCGGTCTGGTAGTCACAATCCTTCTCCCTCTTCTCCTCACGCCGATTTTTCGTTTTGGTTTGTTTGTTCCGCTACCCCACGAGGGCGGAATCGTCCAGTTGATGCAATTGATCTACTACTCGCTGAGGTAAACGATGGAAGCTGCACTACAGTCGCTCGGGCTTTTTTTTGGACACATCGCGTCGCTCGGTACGAACCCAATGATTCTTCTAGTGTTGTTCGGCGCGGTTATTATGGGAATCCTCTTTGGTGCCACGCCGGGGCTCACCGCCACACTCGGAGTGGCGCTCCTCACGACGCTGACCTACAACATGGATCACAGCATGGCGATGATCGCCCTCCTGGCAATCTACGTGGGCGGGGTATACGGCGGCTCCTACGCCTCTATTCTGATAAACATCCCCGGGACGGCCGCGGCAGCGGCCACCGCGCTGGACGGATATCCGCTTGCAGTTCGCGGCGAAGGAGGTCGCGCGCTCGGCCTCACAACCACTGCGTCGGCGATCGGGACGCTTATCGGTATGCTCTTTGTTGTGAGCCTTTCGCCGCTTATCTCGCGGCTCGCGCTACAGTTCACCTCGTTCGAGTTTTTTCTGCTCGCGTTTTTCGGGATCGTTATCAGCGGAACGCTCACGAGTCCCGACCTCGTTTTCAAAGGTTGGATCGCCGGTTTTATCGGCTTGTTTATCGCGACCGTTGGGCGAGAAGGCCTGCAGTTTTACGCTCGATTCACCTTTGGCATGAGTCAGCTCGAGGGCGGCATCGAGGTAGTCCCGGTTTTAATCGGAGCGTTCGGGATTCCGCAGATTATCCAGGTACTCAAGGACCGTTTTGTCGCCAAGGACGCCCAAAAATTCACGCGAATTATACCCGAGTTTCGCACCATTGCGCGCTATTCAAAACACATCCTGCGCTCGGCGCTCATCGGCGTCGGTATCGGATCGGTCCCCGGAATAGGTGAGGATATCGCCGGATGGGTGAGCTACGGGGCCGCCAAAAACGCCTCGGACAAGCCGGAGCAATTTGGTCACGGAGCGTACGAGGCGATCGTCTCCACGGAGACGGCCAACAACGCCTGTATCGGTGGCGCGATGATTCCGTTGCTCAATCTCGGCGTTCCCGGTAGCCCCCCTGCCGCAATGCTGCTCGGTGCGCTGATGCTCCACGGGATCGCCCCCGGCCCCATGTTGCGGATCGACAATCCCGGCTTTATCGAGGAGGTCACGGCGATTCTCTTTTTGGCCGCGATCGCTATGTGGATTTCGGGCATGCTCCTCGCCAAGCAAGTCGTAAAAGTTCTCCGTGTACCGCCGGCAGTGTTTATGCCGATTATCGCCGTTCTGTGTGTGATCGGCAGCTACGCGTTGGGGACAAAGGTTTTCAACCTCTACCTGATGCTGCCGGTCGGAATCGTTGCCTACTTTCTCACCGAAATGGGATACCCGATCGCGCCACTTGTCATCGGCGTTATCCTCGGACCGATGGCCGACCAAAACATACGGCGCGCGTTGATGGTTTCGGGTGGGAGCTTCGCCCCGATCTTCACCCGCCCGGTGGCGTTGATACTCTTTCTCGTTATCGTACTAACGGTACTGAGCCAGATTCCCGCGTACAAAAACGCGATGCGTCGCCTACGAGCGCGGCTGTTTAAACGTACAGCCTCGCCTGCGGAGTAGACGCGAGCACACGGCTATCACACGCGCTGCTTAACGTAGGAGGAGCGACCGCGCCTCGGCCGTGGTGGCAGCGCGATTGCCGGTAGACTCTACGGCCTCCACAAGAGCCGCGACGAGTTCTCGGTTACTCGTCGCCTTCCCCCTCTCGTACGTACTCGTGTCCTCAAATCCGGTTCGGACAAAAGACGCGCCGGCGAGACACGCCAGACGATGGTTTTCGAAGCTATCGCTCCCAACAAAAACCGCTCCCCAAATCGCCTTCGACGGAAGACGGCGCAGGAGAAACTCAAGCAGCTCCGGATCGAATTTCATCCCCCAACGCACGCCAAAAATAAGGCTGAAGTTGTGTGGACGCTGAAGAACACCCTCGTCGATGAGGACGAGCGCGGTCTCGAGATGACCGGTATCAAAGACTTCGATGCTTGGTACGACGCCAAGTTTACCCATTTTGTCCGCCCAATAGCGAACGTGCGGTACTGAGTTTTGATAGACGACGTCACCAAAGTTGAGCGATCCCAGGTTGAGCGAGGCGAGCTCGGCGCGCGGGTTTTGTGCCGGCAAGAGTCGTTCTTCGGCCGAAAGAGCGGATACGCCGCCGGTCGACGCCTCGACGACGAGGTCACAGCTACGATCGATCAACTCGATCGTTGTATCAAAGTCGCGTCTGTCCGCGGTGATGTCACCTGCGGAATCGCGACCGTGCAAGTGAACTAGTGCCGCGCCCGCGCGGGCGCATTCCTCTACCGCACGCGCAATTTGATCCGGTGACGTCGGGTTATTCTCCCCGATTCCCCACCCGCCGGTTGGAGCCACCCCGATAACTATCGAGCGCCCCATTTCCACAACACCAAAAATCTCATACTCTTAATGTCGACCTAACAACAGTTAATGTTTTGTATCTACAAGAAATTTTGCACCTACCTTGGTAGATTTGCGGGCGGAGGTATCGATGTACACCAAAGACGTGGTTTCGCCGAGAGTTCGCGACGTCATCGTCAAGACCGAACAAGAGAGCGAAATCTTTATCAGCTTTCTTCAACTTGGCTTTGTCGCGTTCCTCGGAATTCTCTACTTTCTTGCTCCTAAGGGACATATGGGGAACGTACCGATCCGGCCGGTTCCGCTTGTGCTCCTCGTCTACATGCCGATCGTTCTTACCCGCCTCGTCTTGGCGTTGCGTCGGGCGCTCAATCCGTTTCTACTCAACCTCTCCGTCGTCGTCGATATGGCGATGATCTGCGTCCTGATATGGACCTTCTTTATCCAGTATCAACAACCGGCGGGATTTTATCTCAAGGCTCCGTCGGCTATGTACCTGTTTATCTTTATCGCTCTGCGTAGCCTCCGCTACGATTGGCGGTACGTACTGATGGCCGGAGTCACCGCCTCAATCGGTTGGGCGATCCTGACTGTCTACGCGATCTACTCGGGAAGCGGAATCACGGGCGACTTCGTCGAATACGTGACCGGTACGACTGTCCTGATCGGCGCGCAGGTCGATAGAATCATCGCCTTGCTGGCTCTTTCGGCGATTCTGGCGGTGAGCGTTCAACGCTCCGGCGTCGTGCTACAGCGCGCCGCCGCCGAGGGCACGGCCCGCGAGGATCTCTCGAGGTACTTCTCTCCAAACGTTGTCGAACGGATACTGGAAGCCGACGGGGGATTAAAACCCGGGGACGGCGAAACCAACATCGCGGCCGTCATCATGATCGACCTGCGGGGTTTCTCTAAATGGGCGGCGTCGATCGAGCCATCTGAAGTCATGACCGTTCTCGCGGAATACCAGGCCGAAATAGTTCCAATTGTCCTAAAGAACAACGGTAGTATCGATAAGTTTATGGGCGACGGCGTGCTCGCCCATTTTGGCGCCCTCTCACAAACCGAAACCTACGCGTTTGACGCGTTGAGCGCTGCCGAGCAGATTCACGACGCTCTGGAAGCCTGGAGCGATCGCCGTCGCGCCCGCGGCCTACACGCATTTGAGTTTGGTATGGGTATCGCCGGCGGGCGCCTGATATTCGGCGCGGTCGGCGAACGCGACCGTCTCGAGTTTACCGTTATTGGTGCTCCAGTAAACCTGGCCGCCAAGCTCGAGAAACATACAAAACGAGTTCGAACCCACGTTCTATCGACCGCGCATACGTACCAGGTCGCCGTTAACCAGGGATTTGAACCCCGTCTCGACTTCCGAATTCTCACCGGTGAATCGGTAGATGGAATCGCCGAAGCGGTTGATCTCGTCGGCGAGGCGCGCCACGCCGGATAGCACACCGTGGCGCGGCACGGATCCTCTCGCTGTTATCGGCCGCAGGGCCCGTCTCGCTAGCTCAGCATGTACTTGAGGTCGGCAGTATAGGTCGGATACGCCCAGGGGACTTCACGGAACGCGGACGCGGTAAAACCGGCTTTTGCCGCCAGCGCGAGGGTGTTTATCAACTCGCCGGCGTGGGGCGCGAGGATATGGGCCCCGAGAATCTGGTCCGTTTTCTCGTCAATTATCGTTTTGTAAGCCATGTATTTTTCGTCGAGACGCCGGTAGTTAGGCCACCCCGCCCCGCTCCCGTAGTTGACCCTGACTCCGCCGCGTTCGCGGGCCTCCACCTCACTCAACCCAAATTGGGCAAGTTGCGGATAGGTAAAGACAACGGTCGGTAGCATTGACAGGTCGATCCGTTCCGATCCATCCCCGCCACGTAATTCGTCAACGACGTTTCGCGCGGCAACGCGCGCCTCGGCGTCGCTGACCGGCGCAAGCTGCATACCGGTGACGCAATCGCCGACGGCGTAGACGGACGTATTTGTGGTACGCATCGTTGCGTCGACAGCGATTCCGCGAGCGCTCGACTGAATGCCCGCTCGATCAAGGTTGAGCGTTTCTATGTTGGGGATTCGTCCAAGCGCGGCAACGACAAGATCGGCGGCCACGCTCCGACCGTCGCGGAGAGATACAACAAAGCTCTCGTCTGATTGCTGCCGTATTGAGTCAAGCTCGACCGCCGTTAACACGTCGATCGCTCGCGCGGCACAACCGGCTTGGAGCGTCTCAACAAGATCCGGATCAAAGCGCTCCATCACCCGTGACCCACGCTGTAATACGGTTACTTTAGCTCCGAGTGCGCCGGCGACCGTACCAAACTCCATAGAAATGTACCCTCCGCCGATAAATGCGATCCGGGGTGGGAGTTGCGGCATGTACAAAAAGTGGTCGCTGGTGACCGCGTATTGGGCGCCGTCGACGACGAGGGGCCGCGGACGGGCGCCGGTCGCGATTAAGACACGTTTGGCGGTAATTTCCACGTCCCCACAGCGGACGACCGACGTATCGACAAAGGAGCACGTTCCGTTAAAGGTCTCGATCCCCTCCTTCCGAAGCCCCTCCTCGGTTGCGGTAGGGATCGGCGAGGTGAACTCCTCCCGCGATCGCTGCATCGTCGTCCAGTCGAGGCGCGGCCGTTCGACAAATCCGCGGTTCGCGAGACCGATCGCCTCCCACGCCGCGTGCGCGGGAACAACCAGAAACTTCTTTGGTTGGCACCCGCGAAGCGCGCAGGTCCCGCCATACGGAACTTCGTCGGCGATACCAACAGACAATCCGGCCTGGTTGGCGATAGCGGCGGCGGTCAGACCGGCCGTTCCCGTCCCAATTACAAACAGATCAACTGAGCGCATATCAGCTCCTTCCGTTCGACAGCCGTCGTACGGCAGTTTTAATCGATGGCGCGGAGCGGTATTCGGTAGCGACCCGAGAACGGCCGCGCGTATCCGACCGCTTTGTACGCTGCGTTCGGAATTCCGATATCGGCAAGGACAATCTCGGTATTCCGGTAGCTCCGCCCGGTAAATACGTGGAGTCCCGTCTTGGGAAGGGCGAGCGTGAGGACGGTCGACGGAATGAGTGCCGTATCGCCGCGCTCTCCCGTCTCCGGATCAAAACCGGTCGCGACATCGAGGGCAATTACGTGGGTTGCGGGCGATCGCGTGTTAACGGTCTCGACGATATCTCGCTCGGGGCCGGTTAAAACCGGGCGGCCACGATATCCGAGGATCGCGTCAACGATCGTGATTTGCCCGATCGCCAATTCCGTTATCCGCGAGAGCGCGTCGGCGACCGAAACAAGGGGGGCATCGGTCCCCTGATAGATCTTGAGCTGGACCGCGGGAACCTCGCGGAGGTCCGCCGGTCTCAAAACAACCAGTTCTACCCGGCGGCCGTGGTTCGCCAGGTGACGGGCCGCACAGATCCCACCGCCGCCGTTACCGCCGACTCCCGCCAGTACCATAACAAGCTCGTCCGCCGGTCGTCGCTCGATAATGTGTTCGGCCATGTTGCGGCCCGCGTTTTCCATCATTTGAAAGAGATTAGGGCCAGTCTCATCAATAGCCACGCGATCCAGCTCGGCCATCGTGAACGGCGAGACGCTCTGGACCGTCCGATCGGCGTCGGTTCGGAATGCACGGTTCATGGTGGTTTTATGATCGTGTCCGGTCGGGAGTTCGTCAATACGACGTACCGATCGGTTGACATATATCTGTAATGATTTTAAGTTTAGTATCGATACATATATGGGAAACTTATAAAATGAAAAATCAAACAGGGACGATTCAGCGAACGTCGTCGCAGGTGGCCGCGATCGAGACGCGTCTTCGAGAAGCACTTGCGGAGGCAAATCTTCGATTGACGCCTCAGCGAATCGAGATCTGCCGGGCGCTTGCCCGCGACGAGGAGCATCCGACCGCGCAGAAGATCTACGAACAGTTACGCCAAAACTATCCGAGTCTCAGTCTCACAACGGTTTACGGTACGCTCGACTCGTTGACGAGACTTGGGGCGATCACAAGTCTCGGCAACATCGGCGACGAACGGGTCCATTACGAGGTCAACACGACGCCGCATATAAACCTTGCGTGCCTTTCATGTCACCGAATCGTCGACATGGCGAGTAATACCGTAGCCACGCTTGAGCGAGAGGTCCAGAAAGAGATTGGAACGCGAGTTCTGAGCGGGCGTATCGTGTATTACGGTGAGTGTATAGAGTGCGAGAACCGCGATTCCTGCCCGTTTCACAGGCAAAAACTAAAAGACATCGAGGCTCCTCATGGTTGTTGAACACCAAATCAGGTCCTGCCATCGACTTTTGCGGGGGACGTTTGGCGAGGTCGGCGGAATCGAGTCGGTTCAACTCGATCCGGAGAACCGCACCCTCATCCTTAGATTTGATCCAAACGCGCTGGCCGCCGAACGTGCCGAGGCGCTGCTCGCCCAAGTACAACCGGAGATCGAGGATAATCTTTCGGGCTGTCCCGTCTTAAACGGCGAGCGCTCCGAGGCGTGGTGTCGATCCTGCGCCCGGCTAATGAACGACGTGGATTCCTCTATCGAATCGCGCGCCGGCGCGACCCAGGGCTTGATCTCGTTTTATCCTGGTTCCAACACATCCGGCGTCGCTTTAGAGAATCCGGCGGAACTTCAAGTCAAAATCGAGCCTCCGGCCGTCGCGAGACGGGATGAGCCGCTGTCGCGGCGAGTTCGCGACTGGGTGGCTACTATCGTCGACATTGCCCCGTGGGAGGCGATATTTACTGCGCTCACCTTTGTCCTCATGGTTACCGCAGCAATACTCGACCGCGTCGCCACAACACCGGAAATCACTCGTATCCTCTATATAGCCGCGTATCTCACTGGTGGGGTGTTTGGTCTTAAAGCCGGCCTTACCTCGCTTCTTTCGGGATCGATCGATATCGACCTTCTGATGATACTTGCGGCGATCGGTGCGGCGCTCGTCGGAGCCCCGTTCGAGGGCGTCCTCCTTCTGTTTTTATTTTCTCTCTCAAACGTGCTGCAAGACTACGCGATCGGCCGGTCGCGCAGCGCGATAAAGGCCTTGATGAAGCTACGTCCCGCGCGGGCAACGGTGTTGCGCAACGAGCGTGAGGTCGTTCTGCCGGTTGAAAGCTGTCATTTGGGAGATAAGGTTATCGTTCGTCCTGGTGAGAAGATCGCCCTCGACGGCGAGGTCATCGAAGGATCGAGCGCAGTCGATCAAGCGGTTATTACCGGCGAATCCTTGCCGATTCGCCGGGAACCGGGCGACCAGGTGCTCGCCGGTACGATGAACATCAACGGTGTTTTAACGGTATGCGTAACTAAACGCGCCCAGGATTCGACCCTCGCCAAACTCATCCGTTTGGTGGAGGAAGCCCAGGCTCAAAAGGCCAAAACACAACGATTCCTCGATACGGCTGAGCAATACTACGCGATCGGTGTTATCGTCATGACGGCCCTCGCCGTCGTCATTCCGGTCGTTCTCTTGAGCCAGGAGTTTGATCCGGCGTTCTATCGCGCGATGACCCTGATGGTCGCCGCGTCACCGTGCGCGTTGATCATCAGTACGCCCGCATCGATCCTCTCGGGAATCGGCAACGGTGCCCGCCGCGGCATCCTGTTTAAAGGCGGGGTGCACCTCGAACAAGCGGCCGGAATCAAAGTCGTTGCCTTTGACAAAACTGGAACGCTGACCGAGGGCTCGCCGCGCGTCACCGACGTCGAGGTTTTCGATAACGCCGACAGTTCGACCTGGAGCGGCTCGACGGATGAGCTCTTGGCTCTTGTTGCCTCGATCGAGGCGGGGTCGGAACATCTCCTCGCTCAAGCGACGATCCGCGCCGCCGACGACCAGCGCCTCGAACGCGACAAGGCGCTGGCGTTTGAAGCGATTGCGGGCAAAGGCGTCCGAGCGACGGTCGAAGGACGCACGTTCCTGGTCGGGAACGAACGCTTTGTTCGCGAGTTCGGGGCGGTAAATCTGGACGGCGCCTCGATCCGGATACGCAAACTTGAGCAGGAAGGCAAATCGGTTGTCATCGTTGCAGAGGAACGTCGTACGGATTTGGACGTCAGAGCGGTTGCGATCGGATTGCTATCGTACAGCGATCAGGTCCGTCCCGGCGCCAAACAGGTAATTCAGGATCTTAAGGACCTCGGCGTCAAACGGATCGTAATGTTGACCGGCGACAACCGGGCAACGGCAGACCGAATCGGCTCGGAACTTGGCATCGATGAGATCTATGCCGAGTTACTCCCGGAGGACAAACTAGGCGTGATCGAGGATATCGAGGGTAAGGACGGGGCCGTAGCGATGGTCGGTGATGGTGTAAACGACGCACCGGCGCTGGCGCGCGCGTCGATCGGCATAGCGATGGGCGCCGCAGGGACCGACGTCGCCCTCGAGACCGCCGACGTCGTCCTGATGTCCGACGAACTCAAAAAAGTCGCCTACGTTATTGCGCTCAGCCGCCGAACGCGGCGAACGCTGGTATTTAATCTCGGACTCGCGGCACTTCTCATCGCGGTGATGATCTTTGGGATATTTACGATGGCGCTCCCGTTACCCCTTGCGGTTCTCGGCCACGAGGGCGGCACGGTCCTTGTGTCGCTCAACGGCCTCCGCCTTCTATTTTTCAAGCGCCGACGACAAGAGAATAAAGAATCGTTGAGCCCGGGATCGGCCGTCGCCGCGTAGACTCACGGACCCGAGCTATCTTGATCGCATCTGCGTAAACACGTACCTTCGTCGCGGATAGGTGTCGCATAAGGAGAGGTAACAATGCCCGACTCGGCGTTTCGCAAAGAGGTCACGCTCCGGTTCCAGACATACAATGGACTCTTTCTGGAGCTTCCTTTTGAACAAGTAAAGGAAGATGGGATTTTGTTACCGCTCTTCGCCCGTCGCTGCGCCGATGCGCTCGCCGAGGGTCGATCGCCTGGCGAGATCGTCCCGCAGTTTTTCGCTGATCACTCGCCCGCCAATCGACCTCTGTATGACACCCTCTACTCGCTCCTTCAACTTGCCGAACGCCAGGTCGTTCTTTTCGACGCGATCGAGGACGCCGCGTACGGCAAGGTGTACGGTCCCGAGGATGCGCAATCGCTTATTACGACGCTCGCGCGCGTAGCCGAAACCGACAGGCAAACGGAGCTCGTTGATTTTCTCGACGACTACCGGGTGCGGATCGTTCTGACGGCTCATCCGACCCAGTTCTACCCGGACGAGATCCTCGGCATCATCGCCGACCTCAGCGAGGCGATTCGGTCCGGTGAGGTCGAGCCGATTTACGAGCTACTGCTGCAGATGGGCAAAACCCGCTTTCGAAATCGACAAAAGCCCTCTCCCAAGCAAGAAGCGAACAGCCTTCTGTGGTACTTGGAAAACGTGTTCTACGGAACGATGCCGGCGATTCAGGCCCGTCTCGACCGAATCGTGAAGCTCACCGACGGTTACCGACTGCGTCAATCAAACGTTGAGTTGGGATTCTGGCCCGGCGGTGATCGCGACGGTAATCCATTTGTTACCGTCGATACGACCAGAACGGTGGCGCAAATGCTCCACGATGCGATCCTCGATTGCTACGAAAACGATCTCAAGCAGCTCAAACGACGACTCACCTTCCCCGGTGTCGTGGAGCGGATTCGCGAAGTGTACGAGAAAATACGTACCCGCAGCGGATACCGTGGTGCAGCCGAGTTCCTCGCCGATCTTGAGGCGATTCGTGATCTCGTTGAACGCGAGCACCGCGGTTTGTTTCTCGACCGCATCCTCGACCTCATCGTGAAAGCGCGGATCTTTGGTTTTCACTTTGCGACGATCGATCTGCGTCAGGACAGTCGAATTCATCGCGCGGTCGTCGGCGCGATCCACGACCAGTTGGGAATCGACTACGTCGGGGTCAGTTCTGCCGATCGCCATCGGCTGCTGTCAAACGCGCTCCAAGGCGGCGTCGAACTCATTACCCCGGACCTTCGGGAAAAGATCGAAGATCCTCGCGACGTTCTTGGATCGATCGGAATCGCGTTGGAGATCCAGGAGAGCAACGGTCCACGCGGATTACACCGTTACATCATCAGTAATACCCAGGAATCAGCTAACGTCCTCGAGGTCCTCTACATCGCCGCAGCGGTCGGTCACGACGGATCTTCTTTTCCCATCGACATCGTTCCGCTCTTTGAGACGATCGACGATCTCGTGCATGCCGAGTCGATTATGGAGAGTCTCTACGACGATCCGGTTTACGGCGATCACCTTGAGCGGCGCGATCGCCACCAGACCATTATGCTCGGGTTTTCCGACGGAACAAAGGACGGCGGTTATGTCGCCGCCAACTGGCGGATCTTTCGCACCAAGGCAACGCTAACCGCCCAGGCAAACCGTCGTGGAATACGACTTACCTTCTTTGACGGTCGCGGCGGACCACCCGCGCGTGGTGGCGGAAACACGCATCGCTTTTATCGGGCGATGGGTCGGGAGGTTTCCAGCACGCGAATCCACCTCACGATCCAGGGACAGACGATAAGCTCAAAATTTGGCACGCTTGAGGCGGCAGAGCATAACGTTGGTCAGATCGTTTCAGCGGGAATACTCAACGCCCTTTTTTCGGAGGACAACCGTAATCTCGACGCCGACGCGACAAAACTTCTCGATAAACTCGCCGATACAAGCCTCGCCTCATACCTCGATCTTCGTAATAGCGACGCGTTTCTTCCGTTTCTCGAGGAAGTGACGCCGCTACGCTACTACGGACGGACAACGATCGGCAGTCGACCGGCCCGCCGCGCCGGCGGGAAGATCTCCCTCGAGACGCTTCGCGCGATACCGTTTGTCGGCGCGTGGAGCCAAATGAAGATGAACGTACCCGGTTTTTACGGCCTGGGAACGGCCGTGGAGCGTCTTGTCGCCGACGGAGAGGAAGACAACCTGCACGAGCTCTATCGCACCTCGCTGTTTGTCCGCACGCTTTTTGACAACGCGATGCAGAGTTTATCAAAGACCCGCTACGACCTGACGAGGTACCTCGCCCAGGACGAGCGCTTCGGCGCGTTCTGGCAAACGATTGCCGACGAGGCTGAGCGATCGATCTCCTGTCTTTTACGAATTTCTGGACGGCAGAAACTCCTGGAGAACGATCCGAATATCCGGGCGTCGATTCGGCTTCGCGAGAAGCTTATCCTCCCCGTCGCCGTTATCCAGCAGTGGGCACTGCAGCGAATACGCGACGGAGTTGCCGAATCCGAGGAGGATCTTCTCGAGGACATCGTGATCAAGTCGATGGCCGCCTCGGTCAACGCCAGCAGGAATGCCGTGTAAAACGGTATTCCGTCTACTACACAGGCGACGTCCAAAGCGAAACTCGTCACGTTCCTAACGATAATCTAACGCAAAGCTTATAAACCCCTCATTAACGAGCTATTAGCTGCGTGCAGGTTTAATTTCATTTTCTCAGAGGGAGGAAACCAATGAAGAAAGCAATTGTTTTGCTGAGCCTGCTCTTAGTGGCGGGCGTCGTATTTGCCGGAGGTGATCAGGAAGAGGCGGCGCCGATGGATGACGGAGGCGCATGGAGCTGGGTCATCGACGAGGGCGACTTTCCGCAGGTCAACGCCCTTGAAGTATCCGGGAACGTAATCACCGCCGGTAGCTCGACCGTATTCCCGGCCGCCGAGTACCTCGCGGCACAGTTCCAGGACGAGGGTTACAGCGACAATATCACGATCGACAGCATTGGGTCCGGCGGCGGATTCGAGCGCTTCACCGTGCAGGGCGAGTCCGACGTCTCCAACGCGAGCCGTCCGATCCGCGACTCCGAGATCGAGCAGGCTCGTGAGATCGGTCGCGAACCGATCGAGTTCCGCATTGGAACCGACGCGCTCGCAGTCGTCGTTAACCCCGAGAACGATTGGATCGAGGACGTAACTCTCGAAGAGCTCGCCGCGGTCATGACCGCCGATAACTGGAGCGACGTCAATCCGAGCTGGCCAAACCAGCCCGTCCTCAAGTTTATCCCCGGCACGGACAGCGGAACGTTTGACTACTTCGTCGAAGAGGTTTTTGACGAAGACGCCGAACCGATCCTCGCCTCGGCCAACGTACAGCTTTCCGAGAACGACAACATTCTCGTTCAAGGAATTGAAGGCAGCCCCTACGCGATCGGGTTCTTTGGCTACGCCTACTACGCCAACGAAGGCGAAGCGCTCAAGATTCTCAACATCGAGGGCGTTGAGGCCAACACCGCCAACGTAGACAACGGTTCCTACCCGCTTGCCCGTCCGCTGTTTATGTACAGCGACGCGACGATCATGCAGGAAAAGCCGCAGGTAGCAGCATGGCTTGCCTACGTTCTCAACAACGCCACCGAGGGCATGCTCGGCGTCGGATACTTTGAAGCTCCGGCCGCCGCTATCGAGGACGGAAAGCAGAAATGGCTTGACGCCGTCGGAGACATGTACTAGACGACCGCCGGTTCCAAACGGTCTTTAGTCAAAACACGGGAGAGGCGCGCCTCTCCCGTACTTGTATAGGGAGGTGATATGTCCGAAAGCTCCAGATCCCCGGAGACGATCGATTTCACGCGTCGCAAGCGACCCCATGAGACGATCATCCGTGGATTTCTCTTCCTGACGGCCGCAATATCGATCCTGGTTACCGCCGGAATCGTTTTTGAGCTCGTTAAGGAATCGTGGCTTTTCTTCGGCGATCCCGAAGTAAGCATCTGGGAGTTTGTCTCCTCGGTTCAATGGCAGCCGGTCATCGGCCAATTCGGAATCTGGCCGTTGCTCAGCGCGACGCTCATGACCAGCGTGATCGCGATGGTCGTTGCGTTTCCGCTCGGTTTGATGGTCGCGATCTACCTCAGCGAGTACGCCTCGGAGCGCGTTCGTGGAGTTATCAAGCCGATACTGGAGGTGCTCGCGGGCATTCCAACCGTCGTGTACGGATACTTCGCCGTCACGTTTATGACGCCATTGCTTCAATCGATCTTTGGGAACGACATCGTCGACGTGTACAACACCGCGTCGGCCGGCATCGTTATGGGAATATTGATTCTTCCGCTCGTTTCCTCGATGACGGAAGACGCATTGAGCGGCGTACCGCGAAGCCTCCGTATGGGCGCCTACGCGCTTGGGGCCACAAAGATGGAGACGTCCATACAGGTCGTCGTACCGGCCGCTTTTTCCGGTATCGCGGCGGCGTTTATCGTCGCGCTCTCCCGTGCGGTCGGCGAAACGATGATCGTCGCCCTCGCCGCCGGGGCCGGACCCAATTTTACTTTGAATCCGTTTGAAGGCGCCGAGACACTTACCGGTTACATCGTGCGCATCAGCGGTGGCGATATCAGTTACAACTCGGTCGACTATAACAGCATTTTTGCCCTCGGCTTACTTCTGTTCTTGATCACGCTCACGCTCAATATCATCAGTCGTCGAATCGTCGAGAAATACCGGGAGGTGTACGAGTGAGTACCATCCGCGAGGAGCATATCAGCCATCGACACGAAGAGATCATGCGCAACATCGAGAATCGTCGCAACCGCGGCAAGGTGTGGCACGTCCTTTTTTACGTTGCGACCGCGGTCTCGATTCTCGCTCTCATCATCCTTATTATCAACATCTTTAACAGCGTCTTTGGATTTGTGCTCATCGAAAACGAAGTCGAACCGGAGACGCTCGTCGCGGGGGGCGATCTTACCGAGCTCAGTGCTGGAGAGCTCATCGCAATCCTGGAGGAGAATCTCTCCACCGGACTGATCAGGCGCTTTAACTTTGAAGAACCGCTCGTCGAACGCAGCGTTGACGATCTTGCAGCGCTCGTTCAAGAGCGAATTGTGAACCCGACGATCGTCGAGGCGTGGTCGCTAGGCGAGTCATTGTTTCGACAAGAGATGATTCGAGAAGTACACGCCGAAGTTCCCGATTCCCGACTACAGTTCCGGAGCTGGTTAACCCCTGAGTTTCTCCGCTCACCGCAGAATCCAAGTCCTCAGCTTGCCGGAATCAGAACGGCGTTTCTTGGATCTCTCTGGATGATCCTCATCGTCATCGCGTTCTCCTTTCCCATCGGCGTCGCCGCCGCGATCTACCTGGAGGAGTACGCCCGCTCCGATCGTTGGTACAACCGATTTATCGAGGTAAACATCTACAACCTGGCGGGCGTACCGTCGATCATCTTTGGTCTCCTGGGTCTCGCCGTATTTGTACGGACCTTTGAGCCGTTTACCAGCGGTACCCTGTTCGGGGCCGCCGACCCGACAACGGCCAATGGGAGAACAATAATCTCTGCCGGTCTGACGCTTTCGCTCCTCATCCTGCCAATTATCATCATCAACTCTCGGGAGGCGATTAAAGCGGTCCCGGGAAGTCTGCGTGATTCAAGCTACGGACTCGGCGCGACCAAGTGGCAGACGATCTGGCATCATGTCCTTCCGGCCTCATTCGACCGAATACTCACGGGAACGATCCTTGCGGTCTCTCGGGCTATAGGTGAAACCGCCCCCTTGGTAGTTGTCGGTGCTTCAACGTTTATCACCGTCGATCCGGATTCGTTGTTCTCAAAGTTTACGACCTTACCCATCCAGATCTACCAGTGGTCGGCGCGCCCGCAATCACAGTTCCGAAACGTCGCCGCCGCTGCGATCGTCGTTTTGCTTGTGCTTATGCTCACGATGAACGCGTCGGCGATTATTATGCGTAACCGCATTTCAAAGAAGAGGAGAGTCTGATTAATGGATAGCACTCTGGCGATGCAAACAAAGAAACTCGACTTTTACTACGACGATTTCCAGGCGTTGCACGAGGTTAGTCTGGATTTTGCGGCCCACCACGTAACCGCGCTTATCGGTCCATCGGGATGCGGTAAAAGCACGCTCTTACGTTGTCTCAATCGGATGAACGATCTGATACCTGATACCCGCGCAGAGGGCGAGGTGTACTTTCAAGATCAGAATATCTACGAAGCGGACGTCGATCCGGTTGAGATCAGGCGACGAGTTGGGATGGTGTTTCAGAAACCGAATCCATTCCCCAAGACTATCTATGAGAATATCGCCTGGGGTGCGCGCATCAACGGGTACAAAGGTGATTTTGACGAACTTGTCGAGACCAGTCTGAAAAAGTGTGCGCTGTGGGATGAAGTAAAGGACAAACTCAGGCAAAACGCGCTCGAACTCTCCGGCGGACAGCAACAGCGTCTCTGTATCGCCCGCACAATCGCGGTCGAGCCGGATGTCATCCTGATGGATGAACCGACGAGCGCACTTGATCCGATCTCGACGGCAAAAATAGAGGATCTGATAAGCGAATTAAAAGAGCGCTATACTATCATTATCGTTACACACAATATGCAGCAGGCCGGGCGCGTCTCCGACCAGACCGCCTTCTTCCTCAACGGTTGGATCATCGAAGCCGATGACACCAAAAACATCTTTTTCAACCCCAAGGAAGAACGCACCGAGGCATACATCTCGGGGCGATTTGGCTAATAGCATAGAGGGAGAATCGAGATGCAAACACGACACCAGTTTCACGAAGAACTTCACGAGATGTACCAGGAGGTTCTCCAGATGGGAACCCGGGTTGAGGAAGCACTCCAGAAGGCGATAACGGCAGTGATCAAGCAGGATGGCGAACTCGGCCAGTCGGTCAAGGACGGAGACCAAGAGATCGATGATCTCCAGTTTGCGATCGACCGACGCTGCACCGATCTGATCGCGACCGAACAACCGGTCGCCACTGATCTCCGCGAGATCCTCGTCGCTATGAAAATCGCCGCCGATCTCGAGAGAATTGGAGACCACGCCCGTCACCTCGTCCGCGTGATGGACAGTTTTACCGACGATGTGTTTCAGGAGACCGTATCTTCGTTTCGTGAGATGACTGAGAAAGGCATCACAATGGTCCACGACTCAATCACCGCCTACGTCAATCACGACGTCGCGCTTGCTCGCGAAGTTGCCCGGCGCGACGATGAAATAGACAGCCTCCATCGTGCACTTTACAAGGACTTGCTCGGAAAGATCGCCGCTCACCCGGAGCGCGTCGAAAAAGGAACGGGGCTGGTGTTTCTCAGTCGCTTCCTTGAGCGCTTAGGCGACCACGTGACCAATATGTGCGAGTGGATCGTCTACGCAAAGACCGGCGAAATCGTCGAGTTAAACAAGGCGTAAACCTGATGAGCCGGGACGTCATTCTTGTGGTCGATGACGAGGTCGATATTCAGGAATTGATCCGGTACAACCTCAAAAAAGAAGGCTACTCGGCGTTTGTCGTTGGGAGCGGCGAGGAAGCGCTTGCCGCCGCCGAGGAGCTCAAGCCAGGGGCGATTATCCTCGACCTTATGCTCCCGGGTATGGGCGGCATCGAGGTGTGTAAGCTCCTCAAACGCCAGGCGTCGACCAAGGACATCCCGGTCATCATGCTCACGGCCAAAACCGAGGACGCCGATGTCGTCGCGGGCCTCGAGACGGGTGCCGACGATTACATCACCAAGCCGTTCAGCCCCAAGGTCTTGATCGCGCGCTTGCGCGCCGTGATCCGCCGGACGGAATCCGACGAGGACGGTCACGACGGTAAGCTCTCGGCTCACGGGGTCACGATCGACTTGAGCCGCTACGAGGTCAATTGCGCCGGGCGAGACGTCCATCTATCGGCGACTGAGTTTGCGATCCTGCAGTTTCTCATGCGAAATCCGGGATGGGTCTTCTCGCGCAACAAGATCATCGACGCGGTACGCGGAAAAGACTACCCGGTGACCGAGCGATCTGTGGACGTGCAGATTCTGGGCCTGCGCAAAAAGCTCGAAGACTGCGGACACCTCATCGAAACGGTACGCGGAATAGGCTATCGTTTCAAAGCCAAATAGCTCGCAATTCTTTCTATTTTTTATACTTGCACAGAGGGAGAAAGTCGAGCATACTATCGATGGTACGATTGTAGACTCCTCGGCAGGAACCTTCCCACCGACGATACACGACGGACCGATTGAGAATCTATTTTCTTGGGGTTGATGGCTGACCCCGGCGTGCCTTCGACGCAGATTCGTCGTGTAGTATGGTCCGGAAATATAACGCTATCCGCCCCCGATCCAGGAGGTAAGGATCAATGGCTAAAACGCTCTACGTGGGTAATCTCAACTTTCGAACCGAAGAAGATTCGCTTCGCGCGGCTTTCTCCGAGTTCGGTACCGTGACCGATGCGCGCATCGTGTTTGATCGCGACACGGGTCGAAGCCGAGGGTTTGGGTTTATCGAAATGGAAAACGATTCCGAAGCCGAATCAGCTGTCGAGCAAATGAACGGCGCAGACCTCGACGGTCGACCCCTTCGCGTTAACGAGGCGCAGCCTCGCGGCGAGGGTGGACCACGACGGGGCCGCGGCGGCGGCGGCGGGGGACGCGGCGGCTACGGCGGTGGTTACGGCGGAGGCCGTGACAACTATCGGAGGCTCGTTTAAGGTAGATGGCACGTAACCACTACAGCGGAGATAAACGTCGCCGAGAACTAGAAAAAAAAAGAAAGAAAGAACGGAAAGCCCGGGAGCGCGCGGCACGCGCCGCTTCCGGAGCGCCGGACCCGGAGGACGATACCTCATACCTTGAGTATCTCAATCCGGGCGGACCGATGGATGCTCGTTACATCGAGCCGGACGAGGAAGAATCCGACGAGAAAGACTCCGCGGACGAAAAATGAAGTCGTTTTCGTTTTAAAAGGGGGCGCGGTTCCTGTGAATCGCGCCCTTTTTGCGTAGTAGAAACAGGTAGCGAAAAATTCTTGGCTGTCTGATAATGCATCCGGAGGCTCTATGAGTGAAAAGACGCGCATCGTTGTCCTTGGTGGTGGTTACGGCGGAGTCCATGCCGCCAAACAACTCCACAGACGATACAGAAAAGACCAACATATAGAGATTACGCTCATCGATCGGAATCCATATCATACTCTCATGACCGAGTTGCACGAGATCGCGGGATCGCGAACCGAACCGGAAGCGGTACAGGTGAGCTTCAAGAAGATTTTCGGTGCAACTCGTGTACATGTAGCAGTAGACGAAATCCGCGAAGCGGATATCGATAAACAGATCTTGCGCTCTGATTCCGCGGAGTATCAATACGACTATCTTGTTATCGGCGCCGGCGGCGCACCGGAGTTTTACGATATTCCCGGTATCCAGGAGAACAGCTTTACCCTCTGGTCTCTCGAGGACGCAATTCGGATTCGAACTCAGGTCGAGAATCAATTCCGAGAGGCCGCCAAGGAGCCGCGGCCCGATGAACGCCGTCGGATCCTGACGTTTGTCATCGCCGGCGCCGGTTTTACCGGCGTCGAATTAGCCGGCGAGCTCCTTGAGCGACGCGATGTGCTTTGCCCTAAGTACCATATCGATCGCGGAGAGGTGCGCGTCGTACTCGTCGAGGCGCAGGACTCGATCCTACCGATCTTTCCCGCGAAGCCGGCGGAACAAGCCGCCAAGCAAATTCGGAAGATGGGTGGCGAGATTATGCTTAACGCCGCGATCACGGGTGCCTCCCAAGGTGCCGTCCATATCGGCGATACGGTGATCTCAACCGATACATTTATTTGGACCGCCGGGGTTCACGGAGGCGAGTTCTCCTCGCGAGTGGACTTGGCGAAAGGCCATACAGCCCGAGGCGAGTGTTCGGTTGCCACGATCGAGGGCATTCACGGCATGGCCGGATGTTCGTTTGACGAGGACGAGCGGTATACCGTCGGTACTCGCGGACGGATTCTCGTAAACGACTTTATGCAGGCGGTGGACAAACCAAATATCTACCTCGTCGGCGATATCCTCTGGTACGTCGAAGACGAACATGTGTTACCGCAAGTCGTCGAGACTGCGTTACAATCCGCCCAGACCGCAGCGGACAACATCATCGCCGACCTAGAAAAGCGCGACAAAAAGCGCTTCTCGTCAAACTATCATGGTTTTATGGTCTCGGTCGGAAGTCGGTACGGCGTCGCCCACGTTATGGGTAGCTCCGTTTCCGGATTTATCGCACTAGCGATCAAGCATCTGGTAAACATCCACTACCTTTTTGGGATTGCCGGCGTAAACGCCGTCTGGGAGTACATACGAGAAGAGTTTCTCACGGTTAAAAACGATCGATCGATGGTTCACGGGCATTTTGCCGCAAAAATACCTGTCTATTGGGCGGTCCCTCTGCGACTGTTTCTGGGCGGGAAGTGGCTCGCCGAGGGTATCAAACACCTTCGTGACGGATGGCTCAACCCCGGAGCCGACGGGATATTTGCGGTCGCGCCGGATGCGATCCGGCTACCGGGCGTCGTCATCGGTGACGGTACGACGACCGCGAGTCCTGACTGGGAGAGCGGCGGCGAAGCGGTCGCCGAGGTTGCCCAAGCTGCGTCTGAGTACGGCGAGCCGCTGATCGAGGCGTTGGGTATTTATACCTGGTTTGCTGAGAACATATTGTCCGCGGTCCCGACGATCGCGTTTCTCCTTCAATCGTCCGTTGTCGTTTTGCAGGTGTTGATCGGACTTGCCTTTATCGGCGGATCACTCACCTTTCCCGCGGCGGTTGTCTCGATCGGATTTGGGCTGATGTTTATCGCCTCCGGTTGGGGCAATCCCGAGCTTCTATGGTACATGGCAGCGTCGGTCGTCATGCTCGGCGGAGCGGGGCGTGGATTTGGCCTCGACCACTACGCGATACCCCGCCTTAAACGATGGTGGAATGCACGGACACTCGCAAAGCGGACGTTTTGGTATACAGGTGAACCGCGCGATTGATGTTCTGGGACGACTACGCCGATATCAGCGCCGATCTTAAACGTGTCCGGGCGGTCATTTCCAAAGAGGTATCTCGCCCGGGCGGAACGATCGCAGAGGGCCTCGGTGATCTGGTAACTCGCGATTCCAAGCTTCTTCGCCCGGGGTTTACGATACTTGCGTCCCGAATCGCTTCCCGGGATACGACGCCGGACGAGGGCATAATTCGAGTCGCCGCCGCAATTGAAATGCTCCATTTAGGTTCACTCGTTCATGACGACATCGTCGATGACTCGCCCACCCGACGTGGAGGCCCGACGCTCCATCGGCGGTTCGGCAGTCGTCGAGCGGTACTGATGGGCGACTATCTCCTGGCACGGAGTTTCGCACTCGTCGCGGAACACGCCGAACCGGAAAGCGCCACGCGACTCGCGGCGGCAGGATCTCACATCATCAAATCTGAAATTTCTGAGATCGAAGTGGCACCGGGGATTGCTCCCTCGGTTCGTCGATATATTCGGCGTGTAACCGGGAAAACCGCGGTGCTGTTTGCCCTGAGTTTCCACGTGGGAGCGATCCACGGACGAGATGACGCGAACGGGCCTATCACAACGACACTTCGCCGAATCGGCTATAACATCGGCGTCGGATTTCAAATCGTCGATGATCTTCTCGATCTATTTGGTGATCCCACAACAACGGGAAAACCGATCGGGAGCGACATCCGACAGGGAGTTCCAACGTTACCGTTTGTACTCGCCGCTCGAGCGACGTCGCCCAAGCGGCTCGCGTCGAGGCTCTCCGTGGCACGTCGACGTTCGCGATTTGCCGGCCGAGCTCTTGGCTTTATCGGTCGGAAATCGATCGATCGTGTACGTCGTATAGTCGAAAGCGCCGGAGGACGTGAGGCCGCGGAGGCGTTCGCCCGGAGGTACACCGCCAGAGCGCTTCGCGAGATCGATCGCCTACCAGCCAGCGATGACCGTCGCATCCTCACGGAGGTTACCACGAAGCTACTCATACGAGCTTCTTAGGTAGTCAAACGAGCGACGGCATAAAGGCCACGAGGACTGCCAGCGTGAAGATTACGAACACGAGGCTGATACGAGCCATCGCGAGGTCCTTCGTTTTATGTGCGTAACCCGTTTTGCTCATTAAACGATAGATCGGAATACAGACGAATACACCGCCGAGACTCGTTGCTATCCCCAATCGCGGGAGACGACCAACGAGTGAAAGAAGCAACAACAGACCGAATGAACCGATTCCGAGCAGGTAAATGAGTCGTTCGGCGTTTCGAGCGCCGATTACAATCGAGAGGGTCCGCCGTCCGGCGAGTTCGTCGCCGACAGCGTCACAGGTGTTGTTGGTTGTGAGGATCGAGGCGACAAGTAAAAGTGAAGGAAGTCCTACGAGCAGATCACCCGCCGCAAAACCATCCAGGTGAACCCACGCGACAAGGCTTACCAATCCCCACCCCAAGGCACCCCCTGCGAACAGCTCTCCGACCGGAAGACGGGAAATAGGCAGTGGGCCGGCGTTATAGGCAATACCAAGAGAAACACCAAAAGCCCCCAACGCAAGTAGCCACAGTGATGTGAGATACGCCAACCAAACGCCGAAAACGGCGGCGACCAATAGGAGGACGAACGCAGTAACTATGGCCGCCAGGGCCGGGACGTCCCCGTGCACGACCACCTTGTTGGACTCTCGGTTGATGCTTCTTCGATCGACGCCGCGATAATAGTCGAAGAACGTATTAAGTGCGGTCGTCGCCATATCAACCGCTAACACGGCGGGAAACATGACAAAAACAAACAACGGATCGATTCTCCCGGCTCGCCAATACGCGTAGATCGTACCAATCGCGAAACCGGATATGCTCACGATTTTTGTTCGAACTTCGACGACGTCGAGAAACTGTTTTACGGTCATAGGGGGAATGTATAAGAAAGCCCCCACGTGGAGAACCGGATGTAGGAAACCCCGACGCGCCGCGTTTGCTTTATGGTGGCGGTCTACCCGTCGATCTCGCTTTGATCAAAGATGC